>JAITGK010000139.1 GCA_031280635.1 Synergistaceae bacterium | reverse complement strand
AAATCGGGACTTCACCAACTCATCGGTCAGTTTTAACAGCTTTTTATAGGCTTGCTTCGCGGCGTCAAACGCCCACAAAACCTCGGCTAGACGGCGTTGCTCGTCGATTAGCGGTAAATCGAACTCGAATTCTGAAATATCCGAGAACAGTACATAAGGATTTACCGAACCCCGTGATTTTTGAATGGAGTGTTCTGTGAATCGATCACTTAGAATCAAAAACGGAAGCAAGTCATTAAGGAACACCGCTTTGTCATTTGACTCCAACACAAAGGTTGTGTTTGCGCAAATCCCATCAAAATCAGCGACAGCACACTTTTTAAGGTAGGTACGGCGTGAGCCATAAAGTGTTTGTCCTTTCTTAAACAGGCGAGTAAAAGCAGAGCCAGTTAAGCCGTCCGATAATTGACCACGGCGAGTAATATGGACATCTTCAGTATCCATATGGTCGCCAGCTATATAATATTCGTAGTCGCTGCTGTTGACGTTGATTTTTACGTCTTTGACGACATCGCCAAATTTAACCCTCACCGCCTGATTCCCCTTTTCCTCATCAGAAACGCGCTCCTCTAATTTGACGAAGTGGTCAAAATCGCTTTGAAAGAGTCTGTCTTGAACCACTAGACAGGAGAGGAAGTATATGCGTAAGCCAGTGGAGCTTTATATGACTATTTCGCGCTTTATTCCCTAGATAGTGTCGTCACAAGATGCCAGCCCAAAGAGCGATACATCTGATACGCGCAGCGGCTAGAAACGACGTGGCGTTTTTTGCGTGCCTTGTTGCGATACCTCTCCAGCTCTTTAAATGTAAAAAGGCATTTTCAACCAGATGCCTGAGTTTATATAAATATTCGTCATACAGCCGGGGCTCTTTACGCTTCCTCTTCGGCGGCATAACTGCCTCCATGCCAGCCTTTTTAGCCTCACTGATAATTTCGTCTGTGTCATAAGCGCGATCTGCCATAAGATTTTCAGCGCCTATGCCGACAATAAGCGCCGCGGCCTGAGCGCGGTCAGCTCTGGTACCTTCCGTAATAAGCATTCTGACTGGCATGCCATGCGCGTCCACGGCCAAATGTATCTTTGTGTTGAGCCCCCTTTTGTAACACTCATATCCTGATTTCCTCCTCTGGCCCCGGTAGCCTGAGGGTGAGCCTTGATATGCGAGGCGTCTATCATCAGCCACTCGAAGTCCGGCTCAGTTATCAGCCGCTCCAGCGGGGACTCCCATATGCCCTTGTCCCTCCACCGGCAAAAGCGGCGATGCGTGTTTTTCCAGCCACCGTAACAAGGCGGCAGGTCGCGCCAGGGCGCTCCTGTTCGTAAAATCCAGAACACAGCGTTAATGAACAGCCTGTTGTCCCTGGCCTTCCCTCCCCAGGCGCCCTCCCTGCCGGGAAGGCGCCTGGGGCCAGGAGGTTCCATATTTTGTCCGATATATCATGGCGGTGAAGCGCGTTATCCATATGTTACTCTCCCAACTCTGTTGTATTTTATTGAGAGATAATATCATAATAATTATATCGTCACGACACTATCTAGCGCGCCCCCAATTTGTTCAAGCAGCCTTCGCTTGTCCCTAGGGAGGCTGCCTTTCACGTGAAAATAGTTGGAAACGTGGGCGCTGGTGAAGTAACAGCTGTTCAGCTCCAGGCGCTCCAGCAGCAAGCGCGTTTCCGCCAGCACCAGCCGGGAGGGCGGCAAGCGGAAGCTTTCTCCCTCGAAATGGTAGAGTCCAGCGTCGCCGCCCTCGTGCAGTACAAGCATTCCCAGGTACTCCGGCTGCATTTGGTTCAGCGCGTCCGCCGTTTCCAGAATGTGCTCTTTCGATAGGGTCTCCCCGCCAAGCCCTGAGATGATGCTGACGGACTGCTTGATCCTCGCCCCGCGCAGCGCGGCGGCCGCGTCGATCATCTCCTGCCTGGTGATTCCCTTGTTGACGGCGGCAAGGACTTTGTCGCTGCCGGATTCCAGTCCCAGGTAGGCCATGTCCACGCCCAACTTGGTCAGCGCCGCTAGTTCCCGCGGTTCTTTGGCCAACACGTTCCGCGCGGAGGCGTAGATGCGCACGCCGTCCAAGTCGGGGAACAGTCGCCTAATTTCCTCCAGCACCTCCGTCAAAAACGGCGTCGGCAACGCGAAGGCGTCCCCGTCGCACAGAAAAACGCGCTGAAAGCTGCCCCGGTACGGCGTCGCCGACCACAGGTCCGCCTTTACCTCCTCCAGGGAGCGGACGCGGTATTTTTTGTCCTTGTACATGCCGCAGAACGCGCACTTGTTCCAGGAACAGCCTACCGTGACCTGCACCAGCAGGCTGTCCGCCTCCGACGGCGGCCTGTAGATGGTTCCCTCGTAAATCATTTCGTAACCCTCCAGTTTTGAACTCTTGGGGCTCTGCTTATCCCCTCTATTTACCCAGCGTCTCACCAAGACTGTTTTCAGCGTGTCTTCTCAGCAAAAATTCCTTCACGATGTTCTTCGAAACGCCGCAGCGCTCGGCGGCCTCCCGCGCGGCGTCCCTGGCGGAGAACCCCCCGGTCAAAAGCTCCTCGGCCACCTCTTTCCAATCCTTATGCCGTGGCCCCGCTCCCTCCCGACCCTCCACCACAAGCGTCATCTCACCCTTTACACTTTGGGCGAGACGCTCCGAAATCTCAGAGAGGGTTCCCCTTAGAGCCTCTTGGTAGATTTTGCTGATCTCCCGCACGAGCGCCGCCCTTCGGTCGCCCCAGGCCTCGCGCGTCTCCGCGATCTGGCGCCTCGCCTTGTGCGGGGACACGTAAAAGACCATCGTGTAAGGCTGGGCTTCAAGTGAGGCGAAAAGTTTTTTCCTTTGTCCAAGCTTTTCGGGCGGGAAGCCGTAGAACAAAAACGGGTGCGGGGGCAGGCCGGACAGCAGCACGGCGGGGATCAAGGCGGACGGGCCGGGCAGGACGTCGGCTTTGTAACCGGCGGTCAGGGCGTCCCGGAGAAGGAGCCAACCGGGGTCGCTGATCCCCGGCGTACCCGCGTCGCTCACCACGGCCACGTGTTTTCCCTCCGCCAGTGCCGTGAGAAGGCGCTCCGTCCGTTCTCGTTCGTTGTGGAGATGCAGGGATAGGAGGGGTCTCGCGATCCCATAGCGCCTAAAAAGCGCCCCCGACGTGCGCGTGTCCTCGCAAGCGATCAGGTCCGCCTCCCTTAGAACTCGCAGGGCGCGCAACGTAATGTCCTCTAAATTACCCACCGGCGTGGGCACTAGGGTCAGGGGCATCGCAGTCCCTCCAGCTCATAGGCTTTCAGCAGCTCGGGCGTATGGTCGTTCCCAGCGCCGTAAACAAAGAGGGGCGGCTCCACGGTCAGTCCTGGTCTTCCACCCTTCATTCCCTCCGCCAGGAAAAGACCTGCCTTTTTCCCCTCGCGAGGGTGCACCAGCCTCAGCCGCTTGGGCTCAATCCCCCTGCTAGACATAGATACCAGGAACTCCGTCATTCTTCCGGCGCTGAAGATGGCGAAAAACCTCCCCTTGTTTTTCAAAAGCCATGACGCCGCGCCGAACACGTCCGCCAACGAACAACAAACCCCTTGCCGGGCTATGGACAGGACGCTTTTCGGGCTCCTGCGACCTCGCCCCTCCTCTTCATAAGGGGGGTTAACCACCAGTCCGTCGAAGGAGCCCACAGGTAACGCCCGATGTTCTCGCAAGTCCATGCGGCGGAAGAAAACACGACTACCCAGCCCGCTTTCAACGCGGTTACGCTGGGCTAACTCTTCCAGCTCCGGTTGGATTTCCAGTCCCAGGATACGAAAATTTTCCGAAAAACGCAGGGCTAACATTAAAGACACCGCTCCGGTCGCGCAGCCTAGCTCAACAAAAGAGGATTCACCACGCGCCTTGACCCGGACGTAGGCAGCCAGCAACACCGTGTCCATGCTCACCCTCGGCCCTTCATCAGGCTGCCAAAGCTTTAGCTTGCCGTAAAGGACGTCGTCGCGCGTCACTCTCCCGCCCCTTACCTCCACAGCGGGGTGGGATAGGCTTTTTTTTCGTGCATTGCCGCGATGGCACCCGCCACCACAGACCTGTCCTCCTTGTAGGTGATGCCGAACCAGGCGTCTCCGCTTCGCAGAACCTCCACCTCAGCCCGCCCGCCGTGTACCAGCGCGCCAACCTCAAGGGGCAGCAGAAACTCGCACTTCATCGAGTTGGTTGAGAGGTTCTCGTCAAGAAAAAGCGGGAAATCCCGCTCTGACTCAGCCAAAAAACTCTCATCCAGCCCCCAGAAGTTCATAGAGACCAAGGTCCCGGCTGGAACATCGATCCACGTCGCTCCACCGTCCTCAGAAAAGCGCGCCCCGGATGGAGTCTTTTCTACCATCTTCCGTTCGGCGATACTGGCGAGGAAGCCCCGCCCGTCCGCCTCGCAGATGCCGCGAGTTACGCGCCCCGTGTCCGGTACGGTATTCTCGATAAGATAGGCCACCATGGCAAAGCGCGGCTTGCCGCCTCCTGGCCTCCGCGCGATCAGCCAGCCATAGATGGTCTCGAACGCGGAGGGTCCATAATAGTCGTCCGCGTTGATCACGGCAAACGGGCCCTGGAGCAGATCTTTTGCGCATAAGAGCGCATGGGTCGTGCCCCAAGGCCTCGTCCTGCCCTGAGGGACATGGTAGCCCAGCGGTAGACAGTCGGGTTCTTGATAGGCATAGTCCACCTTCACGTATTTCGCTACCCTGTCGCCGATAACCTCTCGAAAGTCGCTTTCCAGCTCTCGCGTGATGATGCAAACGACTTTCTCAAATCCCGCCTTGATGGCGTCATAAATGGAATAGTCGATGATCAGCTCCCCGCCTGGACCCACAGGGGCGATCTGTTTCAGTCCGCCGTATCGGTTGCCAATACCCGCGGCCAAGATCGCCAGCACAGGTTTTTCCACCGCTCGAAAGCCTCAGTATACGCCCGCTACGGCTAGTTCCCGCACCACCCGCCCGTTGAGAACATGATCGAAGACAATGCGGGAGACGTCAGCGGGCTTCACGCGCCCGTAGGTGGCGTGCGCTCCGTTCTCCTGCAGCACTTTCACAAAGGGTTCGCGTATGTCCTGGCAGTCCGCGGCCTCCACGGCGACGCCCCTAACGGCGTTCTTCTCCAGCTCCTCCATCAGCGCCCCCATCACCGACTGTGCCCCGGCGGCGATCCCGCAAGTCTCCAGTCCCACGATGATCCGCGTCTTTCTCCCAGTCTCGGACTCCTTGATCTTCCTCAGTTCAGCAAGGCTGCTCGTTTTGAACATAGCGTTTCCCTCCATACAATAATATGCGTACCGCGCGCTCATTCTACCACAGGTCAATGACAGTGTTTAGTGGATAGTGGGTATTGATAAAGGCTTTTCTCCACACTCTGACACTCTAAATCCCCGTTGGCTGAGGAGAGAGCGAGGGCGGCCAACGGGAACGGAAAGCGCGCTAGAGCTTATGGGGCCGCGGCGCACGCGCCCTGGTGTACCAGTTTGCCGGGATTAAGGATTTCTTGGGGGTCAAAGGCCAGTTTAATGGCGCGGTGAATGGCGGTTTCCTCAGGGGTCTTGGTGGCCAGGAGCGTGGGTAACTTCAAGAACCCGACGCCGTGTTCCCCGCTGCCTACGCCGCCCAACTTCACAGCCTCTCCGATGAGCTCCCCATAGAAATCCTCCGCCAGCGCCCCCCATTTATCGGGGGGGACGTCGTCGGGCTTCACCGCCAGCGGATGAAGGTTCCCGTCGGCGATGTGTCCCAGGTTCGCCACTTTGATCTTCCACTTTTCCGAGACCTCCTCGATGACCTTCATCATTTGGGGAATCTCGGAGAGCGGCACCACCAAGTCCCCCGACAGCGAGCAGTAGGGGTCGTACACCCGCAGGCCCTCCGCTAGGTTCTGGCGCACGTTCCACACCATCGCCGAATCAATGCGGCTTTCCGCCACGAATACCTCGAAGGCCCCCTTTTCTATGCACAGGGCTCCGACCTTTTCGTAGGCCTTTTCCAGTTCCTCGTCCGTCTCGCCCTCGATCTGGATCAAAAGATACGCTTCCGCTTTGTCCTGATAGGGTAGCTTCGTCCCAAGATAGTCCGTCGTCACTTTCACCGAAAAACGATCTAGGAACTCGCAGGAGATCATTTTCGTTCCCGACTTCACCACCTCCGCCACGGAAGCCACCATGGAGTCCAGGTCAGGGTAGGCCGCCAGCAGGTTCACCGTTCTGCCGGGCAGAGGCTCCAGGTTTACGATAACCTTGGTGACGATGCCCAATGTCCCCTCCGACCCCACCATCAGTTGAAGAAGGCTGTAGCCCCAGGTATCTTTGCGGAACTTGCCGCCCAACTGGATGACGACGCCGGAGGGCAGCACCACCTCCAGGCCCAGCACGTGGCGGCGCGTGCTGCCGTAGCGCACCACCTTTCCGCCCCCGGCGTTGGTACCCACGTTGCCCCCAATGAAGCTGGTCTCCGTGCTCATGGGGTACCCAGCGTAAAGAAAGCCCTTCTCCTGAACGGCCTTGCAGAGGTCGTTGGTGACGACGCCCGGCTCCACCACCGCCACTCGGTTCACCGGGTCAATTTCGAGGATATGGTTCATTTTTTCTATCGAAAGAACAACCCCGCCAAAGATGGGGATCGCGGCCCCAGCAATACCGCTCCCCGCGGCGCGAGGCGTAACGGGTATCCGGCGCTTGCTCGCCACCCGCATGACAGCGCTCACATGTTCTGTTTTCTCCGGCTTGACCACCGCCTCTGGGTCGTGGGCGAAAATGCGCCCCGCTGTGTCGTAAGCGTAGTTTTCCAAGGCCTCTTTGTCCTCATAAAGCACGTTTCTTTCCCCTATTGCCGCCCTGAGTTCGGCGACGACCTCAGGCGTCACCTTGCCGTACCCTTTCATCGCGCTCCCCCTTTTTTCAGGTCGTCGATCAACCTGGGCAGAATCTCCAAAGCGCTGCCAACCACGCCGAAGTCCGCCACACCGAAGATTGGGGCTTCCGGGTCGGTGTTGATGGCGATGACGGTCTCCGCGCCGCTCATGCCCGCCAGATGCTGCACCGCCCCCGATATGCCACAAGCGATGTAAAGCCTTGGAGTCACTGATTTACCGCTCAATCCCACCTGAGATGAATGGGGCGCCCAGCCCAAGTCCACGGCGCTCCGGGACGCTCCCACCGATCCGCCCAGAAGCCGCGCCAGCTCGTCCAGTAGGGCGAAGTTCTTCGCTCCCTTCATGCCCTTTCCCCCGGAGACCACCACTTCCGCGTCCTGGATGGGCAGTCCAACCCGTGACTCCGCGTCGAAACCCAAAAACGTCAGCGCTGACGCCAGTGCGTCTTTTTTAGGCGCGTACCTCACGACCTGGCCCTTGCGAGAGAGATCGGGGGGCAGGGGCCTTTTGGACTTGGGGCGAACGGTACACATCTGGGGACGGTGTTCGGGGGTCATAATATCCGCCATAACGTTACCCCCGATGGCCGGCCGCGTCTGAAGCAGGGCTCCATCCCTCACCGAAAGTCCTGTGCAGTCCGCCGTCAGCCCGCAGCCCTGTTTCGCGTACAGCACGGACATAGCGCTTCTGCCCTGAGTCGTCGCTGAGGCGATGAGAATCTGCGGCGCGTATTCCCGCGCCATGTCGCCCAGCACGCGCGCCCAGACGTCGGTCAGGTAGTGTTTCAAACCTGGATTGTCCGCTAGATAGGCCTTGTCCGCGCCCCGCTGGAAAAGTGACTCGGGGTCTGGCGGGTTGTCCCCCAACACCACGCTAGCCAGGGGAACACCCAAAGCGTCCGCGACGCCACGCCCCCAGGCTAGCAGTTCGTAAGAGACAGGGTGGAGCTTCCCATCCCGCAGCTCCGCCAGGGTCCAAACCTCGCCTTTCGCGTTTTTAGCCACTTAGACCCCCTCCAATCCTATATTTTTCAGAAACTTTTCCAGAGCAAGCACCGCGTCGTCGAAGTTCTCGGCGGCCGATATTTTCCGACCTTTGCGCACCACCTGAGGGTAGTCCACCCGGACGACCTTCGTCGGCGACCCAGCGAGACCCAAGCGCTCAGCGGGAAGACCCAAGTCGGCGGCGGAGAGGTTGCGGATTTCTGCTTTTTTGCCCCTCAGCTTGCCGGCAAGAGTGCAGAGGCGAGGAACGTTGATCTCCTTGACCACCACAGCGAGCGCGGGCAGCGGAGCCAAAAGGCGCTCATGTCCGCCCTCTATGGCGCGTTCGAAGGCAACCTGACCCTGGCGGGGTTCCAGTTTGCTGACGTAGGTCAGGACGGAAAAGTCAAGAAGCGCGGCCACCGCAGGACCCACCTGTCCCGTTTCCCCATCTGTGGCGCGCTCACCCGCCAGCGCCAGGTCGAAGGGCCCCAACTTGCGCAGGGCTCCCGCCAGAACGGTGGAGGTTGCCAGGGTGTCGGAGCCGGCAAAGGCCCTGTCTGAGACCACGACACCCTCATCGCAGCCCATGGCCACCGCGAAACGCGCGGCCTTCTCCGCGGCGGGCGGGCCCATGGTGACGGCGGTCACGTGGACGCCTAGGCTTTCTTTGAGCCGTACCGCCTCCTCAATGGCGTGCAGATCTAGAGGGTTAACCTCCACAGCCAAGCCCTCGCGCATCATGACGCCCGTTTTGGGGTCGATCTTCACGCTTTCCGTCGCCGGAACTTGCTTGATCAGCACGGCGACCTTTCCTATCTTGTCCAAAAAACCACACCTCCAAATAGCGAAGCTAGGCCAAAAAGCAACCCTCCTTATGTATTATATAGTGGGTTGCGTAATCATGCGCAGAAATTAAGAGACTAAAAACCTGATATGAACGGCAAAAACTTTGCGCGGGAAAAAGCCAACAACTCCAGCGGGTTGCGGCTTTGACGTCCTTTTGCCAGGTCACAGGCGGAGGCGGCTTTGAGGGAGTGTTCAAACTTGAGAAAATTTTTGGTATGATACCGCGTGAAAGGAAAAAATTTCTCAACAAGGAGTGGGCGGTATCATGAGTAAAACTGAAAAAACCAACAAAAAACTGTTCGCCCTCTTTTTTTCAGCGCTTTTCTTAACCACGCTGTCTTTCCCAGGCGAGGCCCGCGCTTCCCGTCTCCAACGCTATAGAGGGGGCCGCGATAACCCACCTGAGCATTCAGCGCGCGGACATCGAGACGGAGAGCGACATTGGAGTCGTTGTCGCGTTTATGAGAAACTCCACCTTGAAAGACGCGCTGTCTCCGGCTCGGTGCGGGGCGGCGTGAACACGGGGGGACTGGTGGGTAGCGCGCTTCGCGGCCTGATTGAGGAGTGTAGCTTCTCCGGCGGCGGCCTCGCTGGGCGCATGGCGGCTGTGGGCGGTATCGTAGGGGAGCTGTTCGAGGGCGAGGCCCTCGACTGCGTTCCAGGGCCTCGGTGATGGGGATAAGTGGCGTCGGCGGCGTGGGGGGTCACCTGTCCGGCGGCGGTAAGGTAGATGGCGGAGCCGATCAAAGTGCCGTCAAAGGCGGGGAGATGGTGGGCGGACTTGTGGGCAACTTGGCCCACGGAAGCGTCTCCGTCAGCAAGAACAGCGGCGGCGTCATTGGCTACGCCCAGACCAGCAAACAAGTTGGCGCGATAGGTGAAGGCCCCGTTTCCGACAGAGGCGCGGAGGAGCGGCAGGTATGAGCATGTTAGGCTGGGGCGCGTTTTGCGTTTCGTGGATTTTGACGTTATTTTTCGGGTGGAGCCTTTGGAAGTTCGGACGGGACAAAAAGGAGACGGCAAGACGGGTGTCGGCGGTGCTTTCCGATGCCCGGAACGTTGACTTGAGCGCTCTGGGTTCGGACGAGAGTCAGCTCAAAATATGGAGGACTTTCGAGACCATTCTGCTGCGGCTGAGGGAGATTTTACGGGAAAGTCTCGAAAAACTGAAAACCTTGGCGATGAACATCTATGGAATAGACAGAGGGCTCGCGCGTTTCGCAAACGTTTTTCAAACGGTGAATGAAAGCGTCGGAGCGGGGACGGTCTCCCTGAACGAGGTCAAACAAGCCGCCGAAAAGCAGCATGTCACTGTCGAAAAGGTCTCCGAAATGAGCCGCACTCTTTACGCCCTGGTGGAGGAGTTGACATCCGTAAGCGACTCTATATCCGTCAGAACTCAGTCGGGGATGAATGAAATGCGCTCGATGGAGCGAGGTATATCCAGCATAAAGCAGGAGATGCAGGCTATGGTGAGCCTCAGCGAGGAGCTGCACGAGAAGGCCCGGACGGTACGTTCCGTGATAGGAAACATCACCGACGTCGCGGAACAGACCAATTTGCTGGCCCTCAACGCCTCCATTGAGGCGGCGCGGGCGGGTGAGGCGGGCAAGGGCTTTGCCGTCGTGGCCGACGAGGTGCGGAAGCTGGCTGAGGAAAGCAAACGCACGGTCGTCACTATCTCCTCCACCCTAGATGGGCTTCTGGGCAACGTGGAAAACGCCACGCTCAACACCCAGGCGGTTTCCTCCACAGTAGACGCCTCGATCATGGAGATCAGTCAGGCCATCAAATCGATCTCCGAGATTCTGCCGGCCATCGAAACGGTGGGGGCTTCCACCTTAGAGGTTTCTAAGACGGCCGAGGAACTCGCCAACGTGTCGGAGACGCTCGACGAGAACTCCAAAGACCTCATCCTGCGCAGCGACAACGCGCAGAGAAACTTCCGCCGCATCGAGGAAGGAATTGAGCCATTGGCGGAACAGACTCGCGTCATGTCTGACAAGACGAAGGAGTCCGCACTCTTGACCGAGACGTTGATACGGCATCTGGCGACGATACGCATGGCCGACGACGCGGAGTTCGCGGCCGTCGCCTGCGGCGCTGAGAAATCCCACAAAATGTTTGTACAAAACCTGAAGAAAGGAATCGACAGCGGGACCTATTTCGACCTGGAGGGCAACCCCAACCGCTGCGGCCTTGGGCTTTTCTTCAACTTAATGCCCAAGCCCGCCTGTGTTGAGGATTGCCTGTGGGAGAAAACCATAGCGTTGCACGAGCGGTTCCACCCATTTTATCATAAGGCGCTCTTGGCCACGCTCGGCCAAGACAAAGAAAAGGCGCTGAAGGTCTACGCCGAGGCAGAAAAACTCTCCGTCCAGATCATCGCCAACCTCCGAGAAATGATCCGCTCCTGCGGCGGCGAAAGTTAAGCAACTACAAGAGCGAAAATCCAGGCTTTTAGAGCCCCGACTTCCGCGCTAAGACTCCGCAAAAGCCTTTCATCAAAGTTGCAAAGGCTTGATATTACTCTATTTTGTTAAATTTGCTCCCCTGATTTTTATTTTATAGTGCCTAGTGATTTTTATAGTCGACTAATACTTCCTCTAACGCTATACTTCCTCCATTATGTTTATTCGTACTAAGTCGTCTAAATTGAGCCCCACAAAAACTGTCCAAATCGTTGAATCTTTCCTCAACGATAAGGGACTGCCTCGCCAGCGTATCGTTCAACACGCAGGCGTCGCTTTCGATGAGCCGCGACTAAAACAACTTTGGACTATGGCCGAAAACCTTATTCCCGCTCTAGAACATCGCGCGGTAGAAGAAAAATTAGCCACATCAGGACAAACTCCTTTATTCCATTTTCCCAGCGGGGATTACCAAAAAGAAATTCCCGTTCAGCGGACCACACATGTAGACAAAATGGTCAAAATAGAAGATATTCTCGAAGGGCCTTTTGAAGTATGATCCGAAATTTTCGATGAATTGGCTATCGAAGACGTCCTGGGATTATCTGACCGGGGACGCGGTTGTACTAACGCGCTCAAGTTTTGTATTATTGCCAAACTGACGGGCGGCGGCAGTAAAAAACACTCAGCAACTTGGCTGTCGGACCATTTAGGATTACAGCTTTCTGAAGACCGTTTTTATCGCGTGATGGATAAACTCTCGGAGAAAACCGATAAAGTCAAAGACCTCGCTTTCTATAACGGACGCAAGCTTTGCGATAACAAAATATCATTAGTGCTGTTTGACGTAACGACCCTGTATTTCGAGAGTTTTTTAGACGATGACGATGAAATTTTGCCTGAAGAATCGCCTCCCGCATCAGCAGCTGAAACATCTGATAATACCAATTTGCAATCAGGGGCCTAAAGTTAAAATGCGGCGGCAGTCTTTGCGCGCCTTAAGAGTATCTATCATAACCATGCTATCTTGATAAAGTTTACTTTGAAATACTGCATTTATAAAAATTGCTTTATAGCCTGAAGGCCCAAACAGGTGGGTTATGTTAGGAGCTCTA
>JAITGK010000137.1 GCA_031280635.1 Synergistaceae bacterium | reverse complement strand
AGAGTATCTATCATAACCATGCTATCTTGATAAAGTTTACTTTGAAATACTGCATTTATAAAAATTGCTTTATAGCCTGAAGGCCCAAACAGGTGGGTTATGTTAGGAGCTCTAAGGCTTGCGTTGCCACAAGAATGGCATGAATGAGAAGAATACCTCCCTGGGGTGAAAAATTTCTGTTTTCTTGGTCGCTTTTATGACTGGAGATTTTGGGTTATCGTGGATAACGCGCTTCACCGCCACGATATATCAGACAAAATATGAAATCTTCTCGCGCCTCTCCACCGGAAGCAGACGTTCCCTATATCTCCGCCTTTCAGGACGGAGTTTTACGGAACGCTGGATAAAAAAGCCAGTGGTTCTAAGCGTGCTTCACCTCCGTTACCCAATCCCGTATCACATCGGCAAAGTGCTTTTGGAATAGACCAAGCCACGTTTTATCGTCAAGCTCTTTTTTTTTCAAACACGACCAAACGCAATCGAACCACTGGTACCACATCCAATCGAAGAACTCTTCCTTGAGCGTCATCCAGAGCAAAAGAGCCTTCGCGTCCCAGGTCGAATGTTTTTCCCTCAGCAAAGCGCGTTTCATCCCGTCAAACGCCGCTTGCCGTTCTTTATCGGATAGGGTACCGTTCCAATACCCGATTGCGGTTTCCATATACCGGCGAACCTGTTCCTTGGTCACGGGCGCGAATAGCTCCTCGTCAAGCAAGGTAATCAGCTCGCTGATAAACACAACTCGCCGCCGGTGCCATGCGTTGGTCATGCGCTTCCCGTCAACGGCGTCAAGGATTTCAATCATCACCCGAACCGCGGAAAGCCCGTTTTCGGTCAGGCTCTTCCAGTGCTCCATTTCGTACTTTATATGCGTATCGATTGTTTTTTTAAGCTGCTCCGGCGTTCTCTGTATGTCGTCCCGCTTGTAGTACCTCATTTCCCAAATTTCCCAGTAAGCGCGGTCTTCATGCGCTTCGTCCCGCTTAAAACGCTCCAAACAGGAGCGACAAACGCCATGAGGCAGGTCTAATGGCTCCACACGACAGACTGGGCAAGTTTGTTTTTCGAGTGTTTCGTCTGGCATAAAGTCAGTCCTCCTACTCTTGTCTGTCCAGTTTCTTCCCCGCTATGCCGTCATTAGGGATTTTGCCCCTTGTGAAAATTCTTTACGTCGCGGATTGCGTCAAAGAGCGCTCCCAAGGGGTTTAGGATCAAGAACAACGCGGCAAACAGGAAGGAGACAAACGCCGACCCGAACCTCCACTTTTCACGATACAAGAGCGTCATAAACAGCTCGACCCCCAAAGCGTAGCCCAAAGCGACGAATTTGGCAAGGTTCGCCTTGCGCCGCGGCGTCACGTAGTAGCGCAACACCACCGCCGTTAGCCCAGACGCCAAGGCGAACGCCCACACCAGGAGCCTGTGGGACATTGGGAACCGAGAGGGGACGGCATAGCCGATAAACAACGCCGCGATGAGCGTCTGCAAAACGACGCCTACGTTCGCCAACTCCGCCAGGGAGGCCATGAAAATTTGGGGAAGGGCAGCCAGGGAAAAGGGAATGCGCCGAGCGCGCCGCTCCTCGCCATAGATCACATCGTGCCAGAAGGGATCGTATTCCTTGTCTTTCGCGTCTTTCGCGTACCTCCACTCCCGACCGGCGCCGCCGCCTCTGTCCTCGCGGGACGCCTTACGCGCCCGCGCTTCAGGAGGCCAGGGATCCGAGTGAGGGGATGGAGGGGACGGGGAGTTTTTCATCAAAACCTCATAGGCGGCGCGTATCTGGCGGTAACGTACCTCCGCGTCCAGGGAGGCGTCCTTGTCAGGGTGGTACAGTTTCACCAAACGACGGTAGGCGGAGCGCACCTCCTCAGGCGAGGCTCCTGGGCTGAGGTCAAGAGCGAAGTAGTGATCGTGAAGGCTGGAGCCGCTCATGCCATCACCTGGGGGATATGCTACCTATCCCAAGAATCAGAAACG
This sequence comes from Synergistaceae bacterium, assembly GCA_031280635.1. Lineage (GTDB taxonomy): Bacteria > Synergistota > Synergistia > Synergistales > Aminobacteriaceae > JAITGK01. The sequence continues at coordinate 5,542 of JAITGK010000137.1, read as the reverse complement.
CCAAAAAAAGCAGAATGACAGCCATAGAAAACCCAAAAACGGAGGGGATCCCACAGCCCCTGTTCTCATGGAGCGACTCGAACAAGGCTTCCTTTGCCGCGTCGCTGATGACAAAACGTTTTCCTCGCCACTTGGCGTTCGAGGAAGGACCCCTGGCGGACGACCAGGAAGAGGAAGAAGACGCTTGGGAAGAGGCGGACGGAGCGGCGCGCTCCCAAGAGGGCGGCGTCTGCCAGACGGACCCTGGGAAAACCGCGTCTTTCCTCAACGTCTCGTAGGCGACGCGTATCTGGTGGTAACGCGCTGCCGCCTCTGGGGAGGTGTCTCTGTCGGGGTGGTATAGCTTCACCAAGCGACGATAGGCGGAGCGCACCTCCTCTTTGTTGGCGCCAAGTGGAAGCCCTAAAACAGCGTAGTGGTCGGCGTTCGGCAATATCACCGCAGAAGCTCCGCGTTATCCGGGCGATCCGCCAGCGCCGCGCGGACATAGGGCGTCAAGCCGTCACCGCTTTTCGCGTACTTGTACGCTCCCCAGTCCAGCAACAGCTGAACCACCTGGGGTGAGGCGTTCATCGCCGCCGCCATCAGAACGTTTAAATCACGATGTCCCTTCCAGTCGAACCTGACGTGGAGGTTGGCCCCGGCGTCCAGCAACAACGCGATTTTTTCGCGTGAAGGGGCAGAGGCCGTCACAGCCTCCACCAGCGGCGTGGCGCCCAACGGGTTTTCCACGTGGACATCCGCGCCCCATTCCAGCAAAAGTTGAACGTGGTCCGAATCCACATTCGCGGAGGAGACAGCGATGTCCAGCGGCCTTCCCTTTCCTCCCAAGAAGTTAGGTCCGCGCCTTTTTTCAGTAATAAAAGGAGGGTCATTTCCAAGAAGGCCGAGCCCTTCTCTACCGACCAACGCAAGGGAGTCGTGAGGTTGGAGTTTTCGTCCTCAGGCGCGGAAACGGCGGCGTTCACGTCCGCCCCGGCTTGAACCAATAGCTCGACGACTTTAAAATGGGCGGAAAGGGGAGCGGAGACCCCAGCGCGGATGGTGCGTAAAGAAGGGAAGCCCGCCTCGTCGGGGTTGGCTCCCCAGGCCAACTGCTGGCGGGCAGCGACCACGTCGCCCCTGGCGCGGAACGTGGACAAGTCTGAAACGAACACAACGCACTGACGGGCAAAAACACCCACAACAAGCGCCGCCCCAAAAAGCGGAAAACACAATAGGAAGCGCTGATACGGAGGCCTTAGCCCGCCGTCCGGGGCCTTTAGGTGAGGGAACGAAGCAATTTCCGTCACGTTCACGGGGGCTCACCGGAACCCAGGAGCTTTAGGCGGCTAGGTCGATTCGGGGCAAGGGACCGCCAGCCGCCACCCGCAGCTCAAAGCCGCGCCCCAGTGCCCACAGCCCGTACTTGGAGGCGTTACGCGCGTAGGCGTTCTTGGACTCGCTGATTTCCGGCAAGGCCCAGGTTTCCTTGAGCGAGGGCTCCTTAGCCGAGATTCTTTGTCCCTCCGCGTCCTCCTGTATCCGTTCGAAACGGAGGTTTGCCTGAGTGGATGCCGCGCCCGACTTGATCTCGCCCTCTTTGCGGTCCAGAGGGGAGACCGAAGCGTTCCCGCCCTTGGCGGCAGCGACGTCGCTCCTGGCGCGGGCGGCGGCAACGGCGGCTCGCGCGGCGACGTTCATGTCTTGACCGGAGGGGTCACCCGGGGCCATGGCGGCCCGCTGTACCTGCTCCATGTTCCGCAAGGTCTCCTCGGGGTCTCCGCCGGCTGGGACGTGAATAGGCACCTCGCCGCCGGAGATGTAGCTCTTTCCGTCCGGTCCTTGGGTGTAGGAGTAGCTGATCGCGCCCGTGAAGCGTCCGCCCGCGGCTTTGTGGGCCATCTCGTGGGCGATGACCTCCTGCTCGATCTGCTTGAGCTCGCGCACAGCTTGCTCTATGGCTTGGTTTTTCTCCGGATCCTGCTTTTGAGCCTGTTTTTCAGCCTCGCGGACGGGCTCCTTCTTCTCCGCGTTTTTTACGGGCTCGGCGCCCACCTCGCGCACGACGCCGCCCGCCACGCGGTTGACTGTCTGCTCATCTCCCTGAATGGAGACCTCGGCCCCGGTAATGTAGCGGCGGCCATCCGGTCCAATAGAATAACGGTACGTGGTGGAGACCTTTGCCCCCGCCGACGTCGCCTTCAAGGCCTGTTCTTGGGCGAGTATCTGCTGCTCCTGCAAGGACAACGACGAGGGATCACCCTGCCGCTCACTGGCGTAACCCAAGCTTTTGGTCGAAGGCTGAAGATAACCACGGGATAAAACGGAAGTAACGTTCATATTCGGGACACCCCTATCAACCGAATTTTCTTCATTTTACCACGTCCGGCCGTTGAGGCAAAACATATCACCAAAATCTCCACTTCATTATTCCAAAGGATAGGGAAAAAGCAGGCTTCAAAAGCTTCCTCTGAATTCGCGAAAGATCAGCAGGGACTCGAGAGGTAAAATATGAGATAATTTTAGAAGAAAATGAGAGAGGTAGAAATGATTCAACGGCAAACATCCGCCGGTCCACGCAATGCCGTTTCTCAGATTAAGGCTTCTACTTTAGAGCCTTTAGTCCTTTTATGCGCAAAGTTTTTACCGTTTATATCCGGCTTTTGGTCTCTTATTTCCGCGCATGATTGTGCGACTCGCTATAGCTAGGAGGGTGAAGTTTTGAAAACTTCGAACGACATAAAAATGATCGTTTGTTATCACAAGGATACGCCGCGATTTAGGTCGAACGTGCTGTTTCCGGTTCACGTTGGACGCGCCGGCGCGTCGGAGTCCCTTAAAAAACTGCTGAGGGACATGCCTGGGGATGACGAAGGAGACAATATCTCCGCCAAGAACGGCTCTTTCTGCGAGCTTACAGCGCTTTACTGGGCTTGGAAAAATCCAACGCCGCTGAACGGCGCGGATTACGTGGGCCTTTGTCATTATAGAAGACTGTTGGGTCTTTCTTCAAAATCCGGCCGAAAAGCTCACTTTTGGGCTAAAATGGAGGCGACTTTGCGGCGCGGTTTCAATTTGAAACCGAAAAAAGCGCTTTTATCGTCCCGGACGACGCGGGAAATCGACGACGCGATACGCGAGGCCTGCGCCCAATATGACGTTGTTTTGCCAGGTCCTTTGGCAGGAGACGTTATTTCGGTTTATCATTACTATGCTCTTTGGTTCATAGAATCGGACCTCCAGGAAACGTTGTCGGTGGTCGGGGAAAAATATCCCGCTATGCGCGGAGCTTTTGAAACCGTTTTGCGTTCGGATCGGGCGTACTACTGCAACGTGCTGCTGATGCGTTCGGAGCTTTGGAACGAGTACGCGCAATGGCTGTTTGACGTCCTCTTCGAGGTCGAACGGCGCATAGGCAAGGCGCTTCCTGAACGCGAGCCTTATCAACGGCGGGTTTACGGTTTTTTGTCGGAGCGGCTTTTAAACGTCTGGCTCGCCTATAAGAAAGAAATTTCCTCCAAGCTGAGAGTGGGTGAGCTGCCATGTTATTTCTTCGAGGGGTTGTGACGCGCGTCGCGAAATTATGGGATAACGCCCTGTACTTTCTGGAGAGGTCGTCTTTTCCGCCCTCCACGCTTTATTTGTTTTTCCCCTTTGTTCACGACGCGCCGTCTACGCGCTTTTTCTTGAAGATCGCCGAGTCTCTCCAAGCTTTTAGTCCGCTGATCGTGTTCACGGGGGTCTCCAGAAACGAAGCCCTGAGAGCGGCTTTCGATCGTTACGGGACGACATTGGTCATGATGCGGACCTTCACTCCTCGTGAATTTCAGAAACAGGCGTGGCATATGACTCGCCTGCTGCGGACGCTCCAGGGGACGGAAAGAGCGTTTGTCCTTGGGGTCGCGAGCAAGGCCTTCTACCGGACGGTTCTTCCCAACAAGCGCGAAGAGATGAGCTGTTGGGATGTTTTGCCCTGGCCTTACCCCCTGTCCCCTATGGACCACGCGCTTTACCTGGATGGGCGCGTTGTCTTGGACGAAGCGGTGAGCGCCGCGCTGTCTCCACAAGAAAAAACGAACGTACACGTTGTGGCGGGCAGTCGGCTTGGGGAATTTTTATATGAGGCGGCCACCAAGTTTTTTGCGAAAGAAGTGAAAGAGGTCAAGCTATGAATCTAAGCGGGCTGAAATATCTGGTCGTCGGATCCGGCCTCTGGGGGGCCGCCATAGCCGAACGTATCGCCTCGGTAGTGAAAGAGCGCGTGCTGGTAGTGGAAAAACGCCGCCGTGTTGGAGGGATGTGTCAATCCTTTGTCCACAAGGAAACGGGAATCGAATGTCATGCCGATGGGACCCACATTTTTCATACCCGCTTCCCCGAAGTCTGGGACTACGTCCGGCGCTTTTCCGATTTCATCCCCTACCGTCACAAAGTTCTGACGACGTGCAAAGGCAGGGTCTACAATATGCCCATAGGACTGGCAACCATCAACGCCTGGTACGGCCTTGCGCTGAAACCCCACGAAGCGTTGGCGTTCATCGAAGAGGAAGCGCGGAGGTCCGATCTAACGGGCGAGCCGAGAAATCTTGAGGAAAAGGCGGTTTCGCTGATTGGACGCCCTCTGTATGAAGCATTCATCAAAGGTTACACTCAGAAACAATGGAACGCCGATCCCAAATCGCTCCCGGCCTCAATTATCACGCGCCTGCCGATCAGGATGAATTATAATTTTGACTATTTCAGCGACCCCTGGGACATGCAAGGCCTTCCGGCGAAGGGTTATTCCACGCTCATTGAAAACATGCTGGCGCGCCCCAACATCTCTCTGGCTCTAGAAACCAATTTTTTCGATATACGCGCTCTCGTTCCTCCCTCTTGCGTGGTCTTTTACAGCGGACCTGTGGATCGCCTTTTCGACAACCGCTTTGGAACGCTGGAATGGAGGGGGCTCCGTTTCGAGTGGCGCGTTGAGGACCGCGACGACTGGCAAGGAACGAGCGTGATGAACTACGCCGACGTCGAAGTTCCTTACACGCGGATTCACGAGTACAAACACCTTCGCCCCGAACAGCCATGCACGGCGGGGAAAACGGTACTGTGCGTTGAGTACCCGGAAGCCGGTGGCGAGCCTTACTACCCAGTCAACGTGGAGCGCAACGACAAAATCTACGCGCTGTACCGAGAGGAAAGCGAAAAAATAGACAATCTCCACATTGGGGGTCGGCTGGGTTCTTATCGCTACTACGATATGGACAAAACCATTCATGAAGCTCTAACGCTTTTCGACCAGGTTTTTCGTGAGTCAAGCGTGTGAGCGAGCACGGGCTGTCTGGCGGCATATGAAACCACAGGTCAAGGTGCGAAATGAACGTGGCCAGGTTCCAAGTAATTTTCCAGCACAACCGGTTTCTTGATTTTAATGTAAAGCTTACGTTATGTTATCCTAAGAGTATCTATCATAACCATGCTATCTTGATAAAGTTTACTTTGAAATACTGCATTTATAAAAATTGCTTTATAGCCTGAAGGCCCAAACAGGTGGGTTATGTTAGGAGCTCTA
>JAITGK010000122.1 GCA_031280635.1 Synergistaceae bacterium | reverse complement strand
GAGACCTGAGACCTGAGACCTGAGACCTGAGACCTGAGACCTGAGACCTGAGACCTGAGACCTGAGACCTGAGACCTGAGACCTGAGACCTGAGACCTGAGACCTGAGACCTGAGACCAATTATACCCTATTGAGTCATAGCGCGCGTCTGTAAAACTCACGATATTGCCTCCTTTCTTTCGGAAGATTTCACCTTCTTCTTGTGGATACTCCCACGTACTACTTACAACCGCGTTGACGTCGTGTTCTCTCCCACATGCCAGACACGCCAGACACGTTTATTTACTTACGCATTTTATAAAGGAACCCTCAAAAAAGCAAGAGTTTTTTGAACAGGCGACCATGCGGAAATAAGAGACCAAAAATCGGATATAAACGGCAAAAACTTTGTGTTTCGCGTAGAAAGGAGTCAACGGTTTAAAGAGCCAACGGCTTTGAGGAAACGCTGATCAAATGGGCTTCTTAGGGGGGGTCCGAGGCCCCTAAGCGGGGTTTAAGCGCTTCCTTAATATCTTTACAACCTAGCGCGCCTTGGGGGAACGCGACAACAGCCACGCGGCAATGGGCAAGGCGGCGAACAGCGCGTAGTGGGAGAAACCGACTCCGGAGTCGGCTCTCAGAGGATCGATCGAAAAGCGCATGACGGCGTAGAGAAGGACTCCCAGAGGAGCGACAAGGGAGCGCTGGAGGCGAAGCGCTCGTTTTTCTACCAGCAGGAGCAGCGCCAGCGTAACGGCGGCGGCAAGGGAGTAGTAAAGCTGAGTGGGGTGCCGCGTCACGCCCTCGGGGTCGTAGGGGAAGTGGAGCGCCCAGGGAAGCGCGCTTGGAACGCCAACGCAACACCCGGCGAAAAAGCATCCCCAGCGCCCCAGAACTATCGCGAAACAAGCGGGAATGGCCCCGGCGCCGCAAAGCCCGATAAAGGGGACCGCGGAATTGCGGCGGCAGAGAGTCGCCGTGGTCAGGAACGCCCCGCAGAAAGCCCCTACCTCCGCGAGCCCGCCCCGGTTCAGGTCGAAGAGCAAGGCGGGCTCGCGCCAGTAGACGGAGAAGTTCCCGATGTACTCGAAGGCTCGGGCTCCGACAAGCATCCCAAAGAAGCCCCAGCCGATCACCCGCCGCCCCTCGTCGTCGTCAACGCCGTAAAGGGGCAAACGGCGGACGGTCCAGAGAAGGGCCAGAGCCAGAGCCGCAGTCCAGATGACGTAATAGGTATCGACGCTACGGAACAGAACAGGGTACATGACCTAGCGTCTATAACGACGCCCTCCGCCTTTGAATCTAGGACGGGCGTCGCTGTCCTGACGCTCGGCCGCGCCCAACTTCGGCATGATGACCACCTTACGATCCGGCGACTCGCCCACCGACTGAGTTTCCACGTCAGATCGGTCTTTCAGCGTGGTGTGGATAACCCACCGTTCCCAACTAAGCATTGGTTCGAGGCGCAACGGCACCCCGCGTTCCGCGACCTGACGAGCCGACGCCTCCGCCAGGCGGGCAAGACTTTTACCGCGGCGCTCTCGGTAACCTCCAGAGTCCAGCCTCAGACGCGGTTCGTCGCCTGGCGAACGGAGCGCCAGGTTCAACAGGTACTCCATTGCCTTCAGGCCGTCGCCGTACCGCCCCACCAAGATGTCCGCGTCCGGCCCCTCAATGCCCACCATATGATTGCCCTGTTCCTCAGGGGTCGCGCGGAATTCCATGAGCGCCAGGAGCTCGGTGAGAAACGCGATGCTTTTGAGTAGCAAAAGAGGTTGACGGGGAGTCACCCTCACCTTCAATTTTTTTCCGAAAAGGCCGAAGAAACCGCGCTCCTCGACCAAAACCTCCGCGTCGAGCCCGGCGACCGGTACCCGCCACGCTCTGGCGGCCTGTTCCAGCGCGTTCTCCACAGAGCCCGTCTCCAACACAAGGTGCGTGTCCCGCTCCACGGTCTATTTTGCCTCCCTTGTCGTTACCCGTCAACGTTACTTTGGAACATCGCCTTGTTTACTTCGGCTTCTCCTTTAGCAGAACGGGTTTTTCCTTCATTTCCAGGTTAGTGCGGCGCATGACGCGGAGCTGGTGCGCCACGCCCAGTAGGGACGAAACCCCCCAGTAGAGCAGCACGCCTCCGGGGATGTTCAGGCAGATCCACGTGAGGAAAAGAGGCATAAACCAGGTCATCATGGCCATCTGTGGGTTTCCAGATGAGACCAGGCGCTGCTGGTACCAGGTCAAGAATCCCATCAACACCAGCAACAGGGTGTTGGGCAGCCACATCGCCACGTTTTGAAAGAGAAGCGAGGAATTGGAAAAGGCGGAGTAGACGACGGACACCGGGCCCACCCAGGCCCCCAACTGCGATGTGTCCACAGGGACAGGGATTCCCTCCGCGTTGATCATCACCAGGTTGACGGCCTCCGCGATGGTGGACATAAACGACCCCCCCAGTCGAATGGTCAGGAACGTGGCGTTGAGGAAGTCCTCCCGCGCTGAGGCGTCTCTCAAAACGTTATAGAACAAAATCAGGATCGGAAGCTGAATCAAAAGCGGCAGACACCCCGCGGCCGGGTTCACCTTGTTCTCGCGGTAAAGCGCCATAACCTCACGATTCATGGTCTCCTTGTCGTCTTGATATTTTTCCTGGAGCACCTTGACGCGGGGCTGTAGTTTTTGCATTTTTTGCATACTGTTCATCTGCTTCTGGGTGAGCGGGTGCATTGCGGCTCTCACCAGAAGCGTCAGCGCGATGATAGCTAGGCCCCACGCGCTTCCCTCGGAAACGCGCCTCGCCAGTTCATAAAACGTCACCAAAAGCCACATTAAAAAATTACCGGCCTGCTGCCAAAGATATCCCAACCGAAGTCACCGCCCTATATCGTTTTACCCATTCGGACTCGATACCAAATGAAACACGACGCCCTACCGCTCCATATCCATCCTGCTAGGCGGCGGGTCGTAGCCTCCCTCATGCCAAGGCCCACATTTCAACAGGCGCTTAACCGTGAGCCACGCGCCCCTAAAGAGCCCCCACTCCGTTAGCGCGAGGATAGCGTACTGAGAGCAGCTCGGATAAAAACGGCACCGCGCTCCCAGGAAGGGGGAGATGAGCCTTTGGTAACCTCGTATCAGCAAGACGACCGCCCGCGCGGCCAAGCCGCCCATTTACGTCCAGCGCGCCCCCGGCCAGTCCGGGGTTAGGAGGCCGTGCCTCCGCAGGACGCGGGCCATGTCGTAATACACCTCATGGGCCTTGACCTGAAGAGCCCGGTCTTTCAGCGAGGTCACAAGAGTCACGCCAGACTGAACCCAGGGGCGCAGTCTATAGAACGCCTCCCGCAGAACACGCTTGCCTCTGTTACGGACGTGAGCCTTACCCTGGCGCTTGCCAACAGCGTATCCCACACGGGGTTGGGTCGTTCCCGTTTCTTTCAAAAACAACAACCGCACCAGCTCTCCTTGAACCCGAAGACCGGTGCGGAAAATGAGGTCGAACTCCCACCCTTTTCGTATCGTCAGGCCGTCGTCAGGCACTTGCGTCCCTTGCGCCTTCTGTTGCGCAAAACCGCGCGACCCGTAGCCGAAGAGGAACGGGCGAGAAAGCCGATCTTCCTCTTACGCGGCTTGTTGTGCGGCTGATAGGTCCCTTTTCTCACGAAACATACGCCTCCCTATTTTTCAACAGCATAAACGCCCCTGTATATACCTATAAGCCAAGTTACAGCAGTATAGCATATTTACGCCCCGAAAGACAAGGGGGCATGGAAAACCCAAATTCGCGGCGGTGACAAGCCCATTGGTTGTTCGTTATCAGCTCTTTGGCGTTATCGCGGATATTCCATGGCGGCAGGCCATTTGCTAGGGAAGCGCTGATTATAGCGTTTTGTGGTTTCGCGCGAAATTTATGATAAACTGTTCCCGTAAGAAACGCCTCATGTGATATTGTTTAACAATATAGGAGGAAACAAATGGAAGGAGTTGTTTTGGCAGTGAAGAAGTTTATGGTATCAACGTTGTTGGCCGCCGCTGTGCTTGGCGCCGCTCTGTCCGCGGTGGCCGCGGAGGCTCCAAGGATCAAGGACTTGGGGTTGGATCACGTTAAAATGAAGTGGTGGATTTACGATTATGGCGCGAAGAACGGTACGCCGTTTGCCGTGGCGAGGAAGTACTACACCAACGAATCTATCAAGCAGAACACCGTGGACCTCCTGATGTCTAAGTTTGGGATTTCCCCAGAGGTAGCCAGCGCGCTTTACGGTACCGAGTACGGATATGAGTACACCAATGACGGGAAGCAGTTCGCTGTCACCTACCTGGTTCACTTCACTCAGAACGGCGAAGTGATACACAGAACCATCTTCGATAACTCCTCCGAGGCTACGAAGAAGGCGTTCGTCTCCGTACCGCCGTCCAACGTGATGCTGGCGCCAGCCAATGGCGCGGCCCTGGCGGTACCCAAGGCGACTCCGAAATAACGTTTGCGCGAAGCCGCGACAGGGCGTTCTTGATCCATGCGCGTCATCTCGTATCGCAAAGTCTCTGAACTCGACGCTCTGTTGCGTACCTTGCTGGAATACTTTTCCCTGAGAGCTTGTTTTGTTGTGCCCTCACGCCGCGACCGGGAATGGTGGCGCTCTCGCGCGGGGCTTCAAGACTTCGGCCTTGAGGACAAGCCAAACGCCTTCCTTCTCTGGAACTGGGAGGATGTTTACAAAGACCTTTCCGCCTTTCTCGAAGCGCCCGCCCTACGTCAGATTGACCCCCCAGATCACCGTCTGATTTTGTCGCATTTGGTGGCCGGCTTGCTGAGGGAAAAACCTGGTCTGCTCGCTCTCTGGCCCGGACTGGCGCGCTCTGGTTTCATCGACGTCCTTTCCGACGACATCCGTGAGCTGATCAACGAGGCCGTCTCCCCCGAACAGCTTTCCACCACTGTGGACGAGGGGAAGCCCACGTCGCGGGTATTGCCGGAACTCTATGAGCGCTACCTCGCCTACCTGCGGGAATATAACTTGCTGGACAGCTCCCAGATTCCCTTGAAGACGCTGGCGCTGCTGGAAAGCGGAGGGACAGCCTGGGCGCGGGACAAGGCGTTTGTGTTTGTTGGTTTCATGTCCTTCACCCATGGGCAACTCGCTCTGCTTCGCGAGTTGGAAGAAACCTGTCGCGAGGTGGTCGTTTTGAAGCCCGCCACAGGGCTTCGGGATTTCCAGGACGCCGCCGCGCAACTCGAAAGCCCAACCTTGGACCCGCCTCTGACCTCCGGCAGAGTGGTCGCCCTCGTCGCGCCAGAAGACTCCCTGGAACCAGAAACCGTGGCGCGTACTTTGGCGCTCTGGCGCGCGGGAGAGGGTTTTTGTTTTTTGTCCTTTCCTGGCTTCGGGGCCATAGGAATATCAACGCCCCCCCAGCGATTGGCGGCGATGGAGGCCGCGTTGCGCCGGTACCGCGTTCCCTATTCTCTGGCGCGGGGACGGGGCGTGTCCCAGTCCCTCTTAGGCGCGGCGCTCAAACCCCTTTGGGCGGCGTGGAGTCAGGGATTGGAACCTGGCGAGACGGCGCTTCTGCTGGCTCAACCATGCCTGGCGGGGTCGGATTTTCCCATAGAAGGAGCCGTGCGCGCTGGACCTCGGGGCGTCAGGGGCTGGGAGGAGTGGCTGGCTGGCGCTCCCGACCTGGAAAACGCGAGACGCGCCTTCAAGGCGATGGTGAAGTTCTGCCGCTTGGTGGAAAAGGGCGCGTCGCTTTCGGGAATTTTCAAGGCTCTGCGTGAATTTCTGACCGTGCCGGGCCTTTGGACGGACGCGCTGCTCGATCTGCCCGCCAGCGCCGCCGAGCTGGACGGGAGCGTCAGGGAATTGGCCGCGTCCATAGCGGAGGTGGGGAACAAGTATTTGGCCCTCCGTGAGCTTCAGCCTGACCTAGGTCCCGCCGGGCGCGCTGTCCTCAAAGGCGCGACGGCCGTTAATTTTTTGGAAAGCTGGGCCAGGGAAACGCTGGTGCGTCCCGCTCCTCCGCTAGACGGAGCGGCGCTCCTCTACGCGGGCCCGCCCCCCGTCCTGGCGTCTCACCCCGTGTGGATCATGACCGATGTAACGCAAAAAAATTGGCCCGGCCTCATCCGCGCCTCGCCCCTGCTGGACGCGCCGGAGCGGGAGACTCTGCGAGCCGCGTCCGCCTACCTGCCCTCCGTCCACGACAAGCATACGCAGAAGGAGGCCCTCTTCCGCAGGCTGCTCCAAACGGGCGACCTGCTGACCGTGGTCTCCCGTTCTGTCGTGGACGAGGACGGGCGTCCAGCGGGCCCCACGTCGTTCATGGACTCCTTCATCGAGGACATGAAACTCTGGGAATACTCCGAGGTCGGCAATCCGGGCGGTTGGTTTCCCGCTATTGAGGCCGGATCGGAGGAGGAAAACGGTCGCTCTACGCCCTTTGTTCAGGAGAGCCCCCTGGCAAGACCGCGTTTGCCCGTCAGTGACCTGCGCGAACTTTTGGACTGCCCTTTCCGCTACTGGCTCAGGCGGAACGCGAAACTGAGAGAGCGCGACACATCCCTGTTCAACGCGGCGGAAGCGGGCCTTCTGACCCACAAAATCTGGGAAGCGGTCTGGCGGAGCCGCTCGGGGTCTTTGCCCCAACTGGCAGCTGAGGAATGGGAGAAAGCCCTGGCTCTGGAAGGGGATTATTCTAGGTTCGGACGCTTGCTGAAGGATAAGCGACTGTCGCGGCACGTGAAAAACATCGGCTTCTACGTAGCGAGGCTGGCCCAAACCCAGCAGGCGGCGCTGGATCGACTGGCGGCCTCCGGGTTGCGCCACAGCGAAGTCCGCGTAGAGACGGAGCTTCCTCCTTATGAGGCGAATGGGGTAACGTTCACGGGACGGTGCGACCGTATCGAGGTTTTCGAGAACGAGTTCGCCGTCATTGTGGACTACAAGTGGGGAAAGAGCGGGTCTTACGAGAAGAAGCTCAACGACCTCGCCTCGCGTCCGTACCTTCTTACCAGTCGCGAGAAGTTCCACTACGGGCTTCAGCTTTCCGCCTACGCCCTGATGTTCGCCGAGCCATGCCCGCGGGTCGTGGGCGTGGGGTTCCTGGGGCACGGGGACGGAAAACTCGCTGGCTCCTTCGAGCCTCCCGTGGCCGCAAGTTATCAGCCGGGCAAAAACAAAAAAACCGAGCTTTTTTTGGAGGAGAGGATGGAGGAGGCGCGGGAGGCCATGAGGTGCGCCGCCGCCATACTGAAGTCCGGACGCTTTGAGCCATGTTACGTCGCGGCGTCCTGCCGCTGGTGCGACATGAAAGGCATCTGCCGCCGAGGGGAGTTTTACGGCGAGGTTCCAACTGATGAGGACGAGGAGGGCGAATAGACAGGCTCACTCCAGAAGATCAGGCCACAAAGGTATCCAGTCCCTTGTGTGCGTCATGCCAAGGTCAAGGAACACCGTGAGCATAGAACGGCTAGGATAGCCCGACGAGGAAAGCTCCTGGGGCAGGGGAATACGTACCCGCATTTTGTTGCGCGGCGGAGCCAGGTCCGGCGCGTTGGTCAGCGAGAGAAGGGTTTTTCCCCCTGTGAGCGCGGAGGCCCGCGACAGCTCCACCGAGGGAATGGTTCTCGCCCAAACGTCCAGTTCCAGTCCGTTGTTCAGGCAGAAAAGAGCCAGCGCGTCCAGCTCGTCCGGCGAGAAAATAATGGAGGCGTCGACCACGATGTTCGTCAAAGACGCTCTTCGCTCGTTCCAGAGGGCGGGCAGGGCAATCTGGATGTCTGTGCCGTTCTCCGCCACTCTGTTCTGAAGCGCCGGGTAAACCACGCCAGGAGACGCGGGACGGTGGAAGACGAGAACCTCCGCCTTCCTCGAATCATCCAGCCACGCGGCGGCGGAGGAAATCGACCTGTTATTCCAAACGGAATGAACCACGGGAAGCGTTTTTTTGGCATAGGTCGTAAAGGGTGAGGACAAGGTCGCCTCCAGAACGAAGCTTTCCTTGTTCTCCTCGCGCTCCACCCTGGGGTGGGAGAGGCTCAAGAAGCCCGAGGCGGTTTCCACGTCCGGCGTGGGAACCGCCTTCCACAGTCGGGAGGCGGAGATGTCCATGCAGTACAGATCCGAAGCGGCAAAAAGCGTCCAACCGTCGCGGAGCCCCCTCTCCATTAGGTCGGGCGTCCCAGCCTTTCGGTCGCGGAAGTCGGTGGGTATTCGGTACAGGTCACCGTCCTCATTGATGACAAAAAGCTCCCCCACTGAAGACCAGGCCACGTCCCTGGGACGGGGCACGTCGGCGGAGAAAAAGTCGCGCCGATTTGCCCCATTCAAGAAGAAAATCTTCCCATTGCCCCGGTCCGCCACGGCTAGCCACGGGCCATAGGCCGCCAGGGCCACGGGCTCGAAAAGCATCGCGCCCTCCGGCGGGGCCCACACGCCCGTGCCCGCGAAAGTGGCCAAGGAGTAGAAGGCCGTCTGCCGCGCCACAGGGTCAGCCACGACCAGCTCGCTTCCGGAAATCGCCGCCGCGTCGGCGAGCGCGCCCGCCACGTCCAGCGTTCCCACCAGGTCTGGGGAGGCCGGAGCGTCCGAAAGAGCGTTAAAGGAGTACATATCCCCAGAGACCGTAATGGCGTAAAAAACGCCGTCTCCAACGGGCAGGGCTGTGACGGGAGCGTTCAGGGCGAACCCGCGGGCCTTGCCCGAGGATTTCTTGGCGTAGACGACGCCGTTCCCCAAGGTGTCCGCCACGCACAACACTGAGCCCCACGCCTCAGCCTTCCCCATCCCAACGATGTTGAAGGGTCGAAAGGTTCCCATCCCCAGCTCTGTCTGGAGGTCCAATGGGGATATCTGCCATCTCATGGAGAGGGCGGAGACGCCCAGGAGTCGCCGCAGGTCACGCTGCTGGGATATGGCGTGGGAGAGTATCCGGGGCGCGGTGACGTCCAGTGGGCGGACTTCCAAGTAGTAGACCAAGGCCTCCCGCCCTGATACATAATCCCCTGCCCGATTCATCGCTAACCCCTTCATGAGGTAGTAGTCCACCAAGTACGTGTTGGCCTTCAGCGCCCGGTCCAGGTAGCTCGAGGCCCCCCAGTAGTCTCGGTCTAGGAATCGCGCGTAGGCCTCCGTGAAGTGGCGCTCGGACTCGTCCAGTTGCGCGCGCGGCAGTTCCGCCGCCAGGACGGGCCATGAGAGAAAGACGAAAAGGCAGGCCAGAAACGCGAGCCGCGGCAATCCTTGACTCCCCAGTTTCACTATCCGAATGTGTTTTTTTGTTTTCATGTCCGCTCCCGCATTCCTCACATATCTCACATATCGATGAATCCTCAATATGACATGAATCACTTACAATCAAAGAAAGTTTATCATAAATCCGCGCCGCGCGTTATTGATAAGCTTGATAAGAATAACACATTCGTCTATAGCGGGTCGCGTAATCACGCGCGGAAATAAGAGACCAAAAGCCGGACATAAACGGTAAAAGCTTCGCGCGGAAAAGAGCCAACGGCTCTAAAGGAGGCGGGTTTTTTTGAGTTTTTCGAGTTCTGAGCGAAAGGAGGCGGCCGCGCTGGCGCTGGGGTGGTTTCGCCGCAACGCCAGGCCGCTCCCCTGGCGGGAGGGTCGCGATCCCTATAAGATTTTGGTGTCAGAGTTCATGCTTCAACAGACGCGGGTCGAAACGGCGCTGCCCTACTTCACCAGGTGGGTGAAGCGTTACCCCGACCTGGCGTCCCTGGCGCGAGCTGACGAGGCGGACGTGGAGAAGTTGTGGGAGGGGCTTGGGTACTACTCGCGCTGCCGCAGTCTGCTGGCCGCCGCGCGGGCCATGACTCAAGAGGGTTTGGACAAGCCGCCGCCCTCCACCGAGGCTCTTTTGCGTTATCCGGGCATTGGTCCTTACACGGCGGGGGCCGTGGCGAGCATCGCCTACAACCTGCCCGTCCCCGCTGTCGATGGTAACGTGGAGCGCGTGACCTCGCGCCTGCTGAACCTGACGGAGCCCGCTGGGAGTCCCGCGCTGAAACGCTTGGCCTCGAAGAGCGTTCTGGCTATGATGCCGAAAGGAGAGGCGTGTGACTTCAATCAAGCCTTGATGGAGCTGGGGGCCCTTGTCTGTCTGCCCAAGCTCCCCGCCTGCCTGGAATGTCCCTGGGGCGCTCTCTGCCTCGCGAGGAAGTTGGGCGTTCAGACCCAGCGTCCTTTGACGAGGCCGCGTCCCGTCGTGGAAAAAATCTCAGCGTGGGGGGCGCTGTTTTTCTACGAGGATTTTTGCCTGCTGCGCCGTCGCCCACGGGAAGGGCTCTGGTCAGGGCTGTGGGAGGTTCCCTGGTTCCCGCGCGAGGGGGAAGACGCTCTCGCGGAGGTCGGAGCCTGGGCGAGAGCGGTCGGGATAGAGTGCCTTTCCTGCAGGGAATTGGGCGTGGCGCGCTTTTCTTTCACGCGTTACCGAGTGACGGCCTGGGTGGCGGCCTGCGAGACCGCGCTTTCCCCTGTCTTTCGAGAGAAGACGTCCCTGGGCGAGTGGGGTCTTCACACCCCCGACGCTTTGGAGCGCGTGACCCTTCCCGCCCCCAGCCGGAAGTTTTTGGCTCTTCTGAAGTAAAGGAGGCGCTGATTAACTATGGGGCTTTGCCCCATACCCCACTTAGGGGCCGTGGGCCCCTAAGAACCCCATTTATAGTGGGTTGCGCGATGATACGCGAAAATAAGAGACAAAAAGTCGAATGTAAACGGTAAAAATTTCGCTCATAAAAAACAACGGCTTATAAAAGAGCCAACGGCTCTAATCGACTTGCTATAATCCAGCGCTCTTCCTGAGGGTCTCGGCGCGGTCTGTTTTTTCCCAACCGGGAAGAGGATTGATATCGACGCGGCCCATGTGTCCGTAGGCGGCGAGGGCGCGGTATTGAGGTTTTCTTAGGTCGAGGTCGCGGATGATGGCCGCCGGGCGGAAGTCAAAGTGTTTTCGCAGGAGCTCCGCGATTTTCTCGTCGGAAATTTTCCCCGTGCCAAAGGTCTCCACGTTCAAGGAGACTGGTTCGGCGACGCCGATAGCGTAGGCAACCTGGATCTGGCACTGATCCGCTATGCCCGCCGCGACGATGTTCTTGGTGGCGTAACGCGCCATGTAGGCCCCACTGCGGTCAACCTTGGTGGGGTCTTTGCCGGAGAAAGCCCCGCCGCCGTGGGGAATCCAGCCGCCGTAAGTGTCCACGATGATCTTACGGCCCGTTAGCCCCGTGTCAGCCATGGGGCCGCCCTTGACAAAGCGTCCCGTGGGGTTCACGAAAACGCGCGTATGGTCGTCGATAAGGCGGGCCGGAACCACAGGGGTGACCACATGCTCAATGACGTCAGCCCGAATCTCTTTGAGCGTGGCCTCAGGATGGTGCTGGGAGGAGACGACGATGGTGTCGGCCCGCGCGACCTTGCCCTTTTCGTACTGTAAGGAGACCTGCGTCTTTCCATCCGGGCGTAGGTAAGAGATCAGGCCGTCCCGGCGCACCTTGGTCAATTGGCGGGCGAGCTTGTGGGCCAGGGCGATAGGCATGGGCATGAACTCCTCCGTCTCGTTGCAGGCGTAGCCAAACATCATTCCCTGATCCCCGGCGCCGGTCTTGGCGATGTCCTCCTCCGTCAGCGCCTTGTCCCGCACCTCAAGGGCGTTGTCAACACCCAAGGCGATGTCGCCGGACTGCTCGTCAATCGCGGTGAGCACGGCGCAGGTCTCTCCATCAAAACCATACTTCGCGCGGGTGTAGCCAATTTCCTTCACGATCTCACGGGTCAACTTGGGGATATCCACGTAGGTCTTGGTGGTGATCTCGCCCGCTACCATCACCATGCCCGTGGTGCAGAGCGTCTCGCAGGCGACGCGCCCGTTGGGGTCGTCCTTCAGAATCGCGTCCAGAATGCCGTCGGAAATTTGGTCCGCGATTTTGTCAGGGTGCCCCTCCGTGACGGATTCCGAAGAAAAGATGAATTTCTCCTGTGCTGCCATTGCCATCAACCTCCTAGAAGATAAATAAAGAAGGCGCTCCTCACAGGAAGAGCGCCCTCGAGTAACCCGATTCTCTTCCTCTCATCATCCAGCCCCCGCGGGCTGCTGGTATTGGCACCTGATCACAGGTTGCCGGGCTTCATCGGGCCAGTCCCTCCACCTCTCTTGATAAGAGTTTCAATTGTATAGTGCCAAAGGCGCCGCGCCAAACGAAACCGATCACCACGCCGATAATAAATTATACCGTCTTGCTTGATGAAGTCAAGGGGTTTTCTTGATATCGCGGCCCGGCCTGTTCCTTTGACTACAACCGCGTCGCGGGGCGGGCTCCGTTTCCCTCACGAGACTCACGAAAAACACAAGACTCACGAAAAACGAGAAGCGCCGCGAGTTCCACCTCGGCGTCGAGAGGCTCCTGGCTAGTCTTCGTGAGGTTGGGAACGAACGGGTAGCGACGCGGGCTCCAGGGCGGCAAAGGGAAGCTCACAGCCAAACGCTTCCTTTGCTTTTGCCTCCGCCTCCGCGAGAAGGGTCACGAATTCCGGCGCGGACTCCTCCATCAGGTCAAGAGCGGGCCCGGTGTTTTCCTCCTCCGCCGTGGGTTCCCCATCGACCCGCTCCTCAACAAGAACAAACTCCTGCTCGATGGAGGCTTTTTTTTCCGCGGCGGCGAATTCCAGCTCGGACTCTCGCGCGAGGTCAAGAGCGGGCGGGGGCGCGGTGTTTTCCTCCTCCGCTGTGGGTTCCCGATCGACGAACTCCTCAACAAGAACAGACTCCGGCTCGATGGAGGCTTTTCTCTCCGCAGCGGCGAATTCCGGCGCGGACTCTTGCGCGAGCTCAAGAGCGGGCGGGGGCGCGGTGTTTTCCTCCTCCGCTGTGGGCTCCCGATCGACGAACTCCTCAACAGGAACAGACTCCGGCTCGATGGAGGCTTTTTTCTCCGCGGCGGCGAATTCCGGCGCGGGGACGTCCTCGAAGACGATTTCCGCGTTCATGCCCAGCGAAGCGGCCAGCGAGGTCAAGAGAGAGCGGGTGTTTTCGTTCGCCTGGCGCAGGATTCCGTCTCGCAAGGTCTCCTGCCGCATCTCTTCCAGGTTGGCGGCGATCTCCCGGTTCTGATCTTCCAACTTGATGGACGTAAAAAGCCCCGCGCTTTGGTCGTAGACCTTGATATTATCCATGTCCGCGTAAGAGTCGAACAATTTTGCGCTGGGGACGGTTATTCGCACCTGATTGACGGCGAATCTCTCGGTGATCTGTATTTTCGAAAGGTCATTGCCGCAAGTCAGCGCGCCGGAGTACTTCAAGATGAACTTACGCGCCGTCCCTGGCAGGGTAATTCCCAAAAAAGCCTTCGCGTCCCTGAATATAACGATGGACTGAAAATTCCGGCGTATGGTCGCCAGCTCTCGCACGTTCTTTACGCTCTGCATCAGCGTTGAGCGCGCGGACCTGCGGTTCGTTTTCCGTCTTAAAAGCCACACATTGAACGCAATGGAAGCAACCAACAACAACGTTACGATAACACTCACGGGGAAGCCCTCCGTTCCATATTGCAGATTTTTAGAGCCGCTGGCCCTAATTGTAGCGGGTTGCGCAATCGCAATCTTTTATAGCGGCATGAACTCCAAAACAGCGTGTAAAAAGCCTACCGCGAAAGTTTTGTTCACAAAAGAGCCAACGACTCTTCGTTCACGCCAAGGCAATTTCACGGGCGACGCGAGCCCTCGCCTCAGGGAGAGAAAGTCCACGCTCAACGGCCAGCCGCTTCAGGTCCTCGTACTCGGGCGCGCGGCGGAGGGGCGTCTCCCCCACGAAAGCCGTCTTGACCTTAAGCGTTCCCAGCGAGCTCATAATTTCCTCTATCTTATAACATAATTTCGAGCGGTCAAGCACCGCCCTTCGCACTCCCTGGGTGGTGGTGCTTCGCAAAATGGTCAAGGAAAGGGCTTCGGCTTTCTCCGGCTCGCACAGGCAGCAGAGCTTCACGCCAGGTCGCCCCTTCTTCATGGCGATGGATTCCAACCAAACGTCCAGCGCGCCCTCTTGGAAAAGGCGCTCAACAGCCGATTCAAAGTCCTGGGGGTTCATGTCGTCGATGTTGCTTTCCAGCAGCGTCACCTGGTCGTGGAGCGCGCCGCCCGTCTTCGCGCAGTCCATCAAAAGCGCCCGGAGGATGTTGGGCAAGTCCGAGTCCCGCGTGCCCAAACCGTAACCGGAGGCCAGAATCATCCCGTCGGGCAGCGGACAGAAGGCGGCGGCCAGGCAACGCGCCAGAAGCGCCCCGGTGGGGGTAGCGCGTTCCATGGGCTCGCCTTGTGAGTGAATTGGCAGCCCGCGCAACAGAAGTTCCGTCGCTGGGGCCGGGACGGGCAACACTCCGTGAGCGCAGGCCACGGTTCCCGACCCCACGTTGATGGGTGAGCAAAGCACCCTCGGCCACCCCAGTTGGTCGATCAAGATAAACGTCCCCACGATGTCCAAGATGGAGTCCACGGCCCCCACCTCATGGAAGTGAACTTTGTCCGGCGTAGTGCCATGCGCCTTGGCCTCCGCCTCAGCCAAGAGAGCGAAGGCGCGCGTGGCCTCTCGCTGAATCTTCAGCGAAAGGGCGCTGGAGGTGATGATATCCTCGATCTCCTTCAGTCCACGGCGCGGGTGACGCTCGTGGGCGCGAACGCGAAAATGAGTGCCGGCGACGCCGTTTTTTTCCCCTTTTTCCAGGCCTATCTCGTAGTCCGCCGCCGGAAGCTTCGTCATCTTCGCCAGTTCCGCTTTGAGGCGATCTGGGTTTGGCGTGAGCTCAAAGAGCGCTCCCACCAGCATGTCGCCGGCAATCCCAGCGAAACAATCCAAATAAAGTGTTTTCATTTGCTATCCCCAATCATGTTTTCATGTTTTTCATAAGACCACGACGTGGGCAAGGGCTTTGCCCCGCTCTCCGCCCGGCGCAACACGACGCGCGGGCTGTCGCTGGACGTCTCGCGGAGTTCCGGTACCACGTGGGTGACGCCAATCTCCGCCGCGAAGTCCAAGTCGCCGCCGTAGCCGATTTTTTCCAAAAAAACCGCGTGGTCGGCGCTTCGCAGCGAGCTTTTGAAGTCCTTGGAGGTCAGCCAAGTCAGATGAGCCAGTCGAGCGCCGTCTGTGAGGCGTATTTCGGGGAAGTACTC
Organism: Synergistaceae bacterium; assembly: GCA_031280635.1. Lineage (GTDB taxonomy): Bacteria > Synergistota > Synergistia > Synergistales > Aminobacteriaceae > JAITGK01. The sequence goes on along the minus strand of JAITGK010000122.1, from coordinate 6,295 downwards.
TTTCAAGCAGGCGATCAAAAGCCCCGCGCAGAGGGCGTCGTCCCAGGAAGGTCTTTCTTCCCGTCCTGAGCAAAGAATACCCACGCGGTTTCCCCTGGCTAGGGCCGCGCCAAGGGCGGCGGGGGCGTTGCGCGCGCAGGCCGCGAAGACGGGCGCGCCCGTGGAGGCGGCTTTCAGGATGGCTTTGGTGCCGTTGGTGGTGGCCATGACGGCGCAGGGGTGTTCCCGCGCCAACTCCGGGGTTATGTCCAGGGGAGAGTTCCCCAGGTCAAAGCCCTCAGGAGCGACGGCGTTCCGCTCGCCCATCAGGAGGGGGCTTTTGCCCTCGCGCCTCAGGGACTCCGCCAGCTCCCTCGCGGCCCGCGCGGAGGCGGCTGGGTAAAGTTCCTCACCCCCTGCCGCGAACCAACTCACCATAACGGTGGTGGCCCGTAAAATATCGATGATCAACCACACGTCCACCTCGGGCAGGCGCTCACTGCGCGAAAGAACCACCTGTACGGATTTTGACGTTCCTGCCATGTCTCGTCCTCCTTAGTTTTGCCGACCGAGAGGATTATATCTTAAAGCGCGCAAAAAACAGAGCCCTCTCTTGAAAAGAGTACTCCATGATTTCACTTCTTTATTTATCCGTAATTCCAATTTTTTTTCTTATTATGTTATTTTATATAAAATAACATTAATGAGAATAATACCTTCCTGGGGTGAAAAATTTCTGTTTTTGTTGATTTTCATCTGGAAATTTGACATTGTTAGAGCCATAATATTCACACCTCGCTGGTGAAAGTTTTTGTTGTCACGGAAATAGCTTAACACCTGTCGCCATAACAGGCCCGCGAGGTTTGTCGTTTTTATGGCTGGAGATTGGGGAACAGACATATGGGGCATAATTTGTTAATTCTTTAAGCGAAAATACCTAGACAGATAACGCGAAGGCAGTAACTATAATTAAAGAATCGTGAGGCTCGCGCGTTTGCCCTGGGAGGGTTAATAAAAATAAAATATGAAGTCGCGTGTTTTGGAGAAAAAGAGAGATCTGTTCCGCTTGTCCGTCAGGGATTCGCTGACAACCGCCGCCGCTGTCGCGCTTTCCTCGGCCTTTTGCGGCCTGTTGAGCCTCTTCGCCGATGGGGATATTCACGTGCCGTTGATCTTTGTGCTGACCGTCCTGATCGTCTCCAGGCTCACGGAAGGCTACTTTTACGGGATTTTCACCTCGATCGCGGCCGTGTTCGGCGTCAACTACATCTTCACTTATCCTTACTTCGCCTTCAACTTTACGATCAGCGGCTATCCCCTGATGTTTCTTACCATGCTGACGGTGTCGCTCATCACCAGTGCGCTCACCACGCGAATCAAGCGACAGGAAAAACTGCGCATCGAGGCAGAGAAGGAAAAACTCCGCGCCAACCTGCTGCGGGCGATTTCCCACGACCTAAGAACCCCTCTCACCTCCATTGTGGGCTCCAGCTCCGCGATTTTGGAAAATGGCGGTCGCCTGAGCGACGAACAAAAGCGCGCCTTGCTCCAGGAGGTCAAAGAGGACGCCCTGTGGCTCATCCGCATGGTGGAAAATCTCCTGTCCATCACGCGCATGGGTGGAGACGCGGCAATCCGCAAACAGACGGAGGTACTTGAAGAGCTGGTAGGCGCGACCGTTCACAAGTTCCGCAAAAGCCACCCCTCCGTGCCTTTGCGCGTGTCGATACCGGACCAGGCGCTCTTTGTTCCGATGGACATCATCCTCATTGAGCAGGTCTTGATGAACCTTCTGGAAAACGCCGCGTTTCATGGGAAGAACCTGACGCGCGTGGAGCTTTCCGCCGCCGCGGCGGAGCGGGAGGTGATCTTTTCCGTGGAAAACGACGGTGATCCCATCGACGCGGGCAGGCTGCCCCATCTCTTTGACGGCGGCGACCCGGCTGGGGCGGAGGAGAGGGGAAAAAATGGGATCAGGCGCAGTCTGGGGATCGGGCTGTCGGTTTGTTCCTCGATTGTGAAGGCCCATGGAGGAAATATTTTCGCGGAAAACGTGGACTCTGGCGGCGTCCGTTTCCGTTTTTCGCTACCATTGGATGGGGGGAAGCGGTTTGTCTCTTAAAGAACGGATTTTGATTGTAGAGGACGACAACGGCATCAGCCACTTTATCTCCACAGTCTTGACTTCCAACAACTACGACGCGCTCACCGCGCGCACGGGGATGGAAGGACGTCGTATGATGCTGTCGCAGAGTCCTGACCTGGTGTTGCTGGACTTGGGACTTCCAGACATGGACGGGATTTCCATCGTGAAAGCGGTGCGGGAGTGGTCGCGGCTTCCGATCGTGGTGGTTTCCGCCAGGACGCACGAGCGGGACAAGGTAGCGGCCCTAGATATGGGGGCCGACGACTATATCACAAAGCCCTTTGGGCCATCGGAACTGTTGGCTCGCGTACGGGCGGCGATCCGGCATGGGGGAAACCGGAGTCCCCACCCCGACGCGGCGCAAACAGGGAAGTATCAGGTTGGCGACTTGCTCATCGACTACGACAAACACCAAGTCTTGGTTGCCGGAGTCAACGCCCGCCTCACGCAGAACGAGTACAAGATCATCACCCTGCTGGGTCGGTACGCCGGCAAGGTGATCACCTACGACTACCTTCTAAGGGCGATATGGGGACCGATCTCGGGAGGCGGAAACCAAATCCTGCGGGTGAACATGGCGAACATCCGGCGGAAAATCGAGAAAAACCCAGCGGAACCGGAGTATATCTTCACTGAGGCCGGGGTCGGCTACCGTCTCCGCGAAGACCCTTAGGAAGCCGTACGGCAACGCGAACATCTCTTGACGCCGCGCTTGCCTTGACCCTTTAGGCGTTAACGCGCTGGATTGAGCCCCCGCTTGAATACGGCGTGTCCGCGGAGCGAATCGCGACACGCTGAAGTTGCGGGCGTCTTCTCCGTCCTAGTTGCGCTTTTTCTTTAAATGCCTATAAGGTTGTAGTGGTGTTGAAATGGGAAAAGCAAGTCAAATTTTAGAAAAAAGATGGCTGGGATTTTCTCAAAACGTGCTTTCTGACTTGTGTCAGCCGCCGCCCGGAGCTTCGGAACGGCGCATTTCAGCAATGGGTAGAAAAAACGTTCCACCAGGTCTTTCCAGAAACCGTCGTGATCAAAGGACTCCTTCTTCTCAAACTCGTTTCCCCGTTGGCGTTCACCGCGTTTATTTCGTTTATCACTGTCGTAGACTATCCCTTCTCCCTTGATGTATTATAGCGTTCGCGCCGTAGGCCGCCGGGCAAACGGACGGTTCTTTTTCAGGCGCGGCAAACCGACTTTTTACGCGAAAACGCCTAAGTAAAGTTCGCGCATGCGGTCTTCGCGAGCTATAGCGGCCTTTTAGGCGGTTCTATCCTGGAGCGGAAATCCCTTGACGGAGAGAGACGGGTGTGATATAAAAGAAAAACCAAGGTGGTAGAGGATACCGCCAAAGGGAAATTCGCGGCGCCGCGATAGTGAGAAACCCAGTCGTCGGCGTGAAAAGGACAGGAGAGAGGGTCCAAGCCGGCGGCGGGTAGAGAACGGAAACCAAGGCGCTTCGCCGGGCTTCCAGGTTAGCTAAAAGGAGGTGGCGCGGGAAAAAGCGTGGAAAAATTCGGCAATACGGCGGCGCGAGAGCGTATAGGCGAAAGCACCATTCGGATCGGTTCCGCGGAGGCATGGATGGCCCCGGGGACGTAAAACACGGGCACGGTAGGGAAGCCGACGCCCGAACCTACAAGGAGGTCAATTCATATGGCTCTTGTTGTCAATCACAATATCCCCGCGCTTCAGGCTTACAACGCGGTGAACTACACTACTAGTTTGCTGGAAAAATCCATTCAGAAACTCTCCACGGGGTTGCGCATCAACTCCGCAGCGGACGACGCGGCGGGGCTCGCCATCTCCGAGAAGATGCGCGCGCAGATCCGCGGCCTCGACCGGGCGACCATGAACGCCCAGGACGGCATCTCCATGATCCAGACCGCTGAGGGCGCCCTCAACGAAGTCCACTCCATCCTGCAGCGTATGCGCGAGCTGTCGGTGCAGGCGGCCAACGACACCCTCACCCAGCAGGACCGCGCCTACATCCAGGAGGAAGTCGACCAGCTTCGCGAGGAAGTCACCCGCATCGGCAACACCACCCAGTTCAACAAAAAGAAGCTGCTGGACGGCTCCGCCGGCGTCATTTGGTCCACAGGCGGCGCTAATGGCGACGTTGTGCTGGGCGCCAAGGCCGTTATTCACGGGGGGTTGCGCACCATCGACCAGTTCGGCCAGAAGAGCGCCGCCGAGGCCAACCTGAAGATCACCATCAAGTTCCATTCGGGGAGGGCGCAGATCCTGAAGACCAACATTTTCACGATCAAGCACACTTCCGCCGGGCAGCTTGGCTCTGTCGCCACGGGGAATACCAAACTGCGCGACATCCAGCAGTTCTGGAACAGCGAGGGACGCTTCCTGCTGGAGGACCCCAAGACTATCACGGTTACGTTGGGCAACGGCACGAAGGACAGCTTTACCCTTTATGGTGATGATACGTTGGATTCTCTGGTAGGTAAACTTAACAATCTGAAGAACCCAACAAATAAAACCCAGATTCTTTCGGCGACATATCATGCCATGAGTAGCACAGGTCACGTGCCTGGCACGATTGAAATTAGGTCTCTGACCTTGGGATCTGATGGAAAGATGTCCTTCGCGGGTGACGAAGACGTGCTGAAGGCCTTTGGGTTGTCCGTGCTGCAAAAGCCCAGCGAGGTCGTGTACTCCGCTACGGTATCGAACGCCCACGGACCCTATAACTCGACAATTCCTGGCAGCGGCCCGATACCCTTCATTACCACAGGTACCTTCAGCGTCACGGGGAACCGGCTGATCGGTCTCATTCACCCCAGCGTGGACGTCATCTTCAGCGCCTTCGGCGTCCTGTCTGCAACGGGCCCCCAGGAGTACTCCTTCTACCTGCACTTGAAGGACAACACCACGGTGTTCCAGATCGGCGCCAACGAGGGCGAGGACATGAGCGTCCATATCGGCGACATGCGCTCGCTGGGCCTGGGACTCAACGGGGTCATCGTGACCAACCGGGAGGCGGCGGCCCGCTCCATCACCATCATCGACAACGCCATTGACAAAGTGTCCACCCAGAGGGCGAAGCTGGGCGCGTACCAGAACCGTCTGGAGCACACCATCAACAACCTGACCGTGGCCGGGCAGAACCTGACGGCGGCCGAGAGCCGTATCCGCGACACGGACATGGCGAAGGAAATGATGAACTTCACCAAGCTGCAGATCCTTATGCAGGCGGGCACCAGCATGTTGGCCCAGGCCAACGCGATGCCGCAGAACGTCCTTACCCTTATCCGGTAGACAACAAAGGGGGCCCGTAAGGGCCCTCCTCTCTTCCGCCGGGGGAAGGCCCTGGCGGAGGAGTTTTTTCGTTTTTTCATTTTTTTCATTTTTTCAATCCTTCAATCTTAATGTGGAACAAAATAAAATTCTCTTCTTGTAAGTAGAGTTGGGGCATGTCGATTATTTATCTATTCATCGACGTGTCGATTGAAACGAACAAACCACCGAAGAGGTGAGAACGACATGGAGGTCGGAGTGAGGAAAGGATTCTTCCCGCTTCCTGTTGGTGTTTTTTCAACCAACGGCGCCGTTGTTGTTTCGGCGGGTCCTGTTTCCGCGCCCGTGGGCTTCGCGATAAAGACGGACGGGGAAAAGGCTAAAGCGGAACCGCAGCGGTGGAAGCCGCTGTCGGCGTTGAGCGTGGAGTTGAGATACGAGGTCATTGAGGAAGCGGGCGATGTGACGCGGATTCAGATGGTCGTCCGGGACGGCTTGGAGAAAAGGGTCGTCCGCGAAATCCCCTCCGACGAGGTGATCCGCTTTTTGACGTTCCTGCGAGACCTCGAGGAGGAGCGAGAGGCCAGTCTGGACGTAACCGCGTGATATGGGGGGTCGCTCCACTCCCTCTTTGCTGGTGATTATAGCGGGTTGCGTAATCACGCGCGGAAAGTAAGAGACCAAAAAACGGATATAAACGGCAAAAACTTCGCGCGGAAAAGAACCAACGGCTCCAAACTGGAGCCTCGCCCCAAATCCTGACTTAGGGGTCGCGGCCCCCTAAGAACCCCGTTTAATAAGAGCTTTCTAAGAGTATCTATCATAACCATGCTATCTTGATAAAGTTTACTTTGAAATACTGCATTTATAAAAATTGCTTTATAGCCTGAAGGCCCAAACAGGTGGGTTATGTTAGGAGCTCTA
>JAITGK010000025.1 GCA_031280635.1 Synergistaceae bacterium | reverse complement strand
CTAGACTCTATGTTCCTTTTATTCGATAGCAAAAGGTTTTCCGAATGGTTTAATGTTTTAAGCCCCTTATAGGGGCGGAATTTCAAGCCACCGCTTGAAGCGGTGGTTGGTGACTTTTTCCCTAATACTCTCCCATTTTTCAAGTTCCGACATTCTTAATATTCGCCTTTCTATCGAATTTGGCAAAGCGGCAAGTTAGGGGAAAACCTAGCTGGCCGCGCGCAAAAATCCCGACCCTATAAGGCGCGTAAGCGCGCGCTTTGCGGAGTCGAGACACAGGCCTGAATAATTAAGGAGAAGCCGGAAGGAAAAGCTACTGGCATTTCGGCATTAGGTCTATTATAAATCATTTTAAGCGGAAAAACAAGCGTCACTCATATGATTTTAAATTTCAAAAGCCCAAGGGTTACTAGGTACTTAAAAATCCGTCAATCAGCACGTCTCTGGCTCCAGCTAGTGGTTCAAAATGGCGCTCAGAAAATCCCGTGCGCGGTTCGTCCGCGGGCGCTGGAAAAATTGCTCCGGCGAGCCGGTCTCCAAAACTTCCCCGTCGGCCATAAAGACAATGACGTCGCAGATCTCGTGGGCAAAGTTCATTTCGTGCGTCACTAGTAGCATCGTGATCCCCGTTTTCAGCAGGCCGCGGATGGCGTCCAGTACTTCCTTGATCAGCTCCGGGTCCAGAGCCGAGGTGGGCTCGTCAAAGATCATCAGGCGGGGCTCCATGGCCAGGGCGCGGGCGATGGCGACGCGCTGCTGTTGTCCGCCGGAAAGGCGCGTGGGGTAAACGTCCGTCTTGTCCTCCAGACCTAGGGACTTCAGGAGGGACAACGCAAGGTCCTCCGCCTGGGGTCGGGGCGTCTTCTTCACCTTGATGGGCGCCAGCGCCACGTTTTCCAAGACCTTCAAGTGAGGGTAGAGGTTGAACGACTGTGACACGAACCCAATGTTCGCCCTCAGTCGGTTGAGATTGGTGGAGGGCGCGTGGACGGAAACACCGTCAACCCATATCTCGCCCGCTCCAATATCCTCCAAGGCGTTGACCGTGCGGACGAGGGTGCTCTTGCCCGCTCCGCTGGGTCCGATGAAGCCAAACACCTGTGAGCGCGGCACATCCACGGAAACGTTTTTCAACACATCCAGCGCGTCGAACTTCTTCGACACGTTTTTGATGGAAACCATAATCTCGGCCTGACTGCCCATCTTCATCCCCCTCTCTCACCCCGGCGGGGCGCGCTCAGTGGTCCATGCGAAACCTGCGTTCGCAGAAGGCAATCAGTTGGGAAAGGCCGTAGGTGACGCAAAAGTACAACATAGCCGCGAAAGTCCACACTTCGATGGATCGGAACGTTGTCGCCACCAGGTTCTTCGCCACCATAGAGAGGTCTACAATGGAGATGACCGACACCAGCGAGGAGTCCTTAACCAGGATGATGAACTGCGAGGCCATTGGGGGCAGCACCTTGCGGAGGGCCTGGGGTAAGATCACGTAGCGCATGGCCTCCAGGTAGGTCATGCCGGAAGCGCGAGCCGCCTCCATCTGGCCCTTGGGCACGGACTGGACGCCGGAACGGACGATCTCCGCCACAAAGGCCCCGGAGAAAATCCCCAGGCCCGACACGGCCGACCAGTAAGGAGTCAGCCTGAAGAAGCGCCCCAGCACGAAGAAAATCCATATCAGCAACACCAGAAGCGGCACCCCGCGGAAGAACTCCACGTAGAGGGCGGCGGCGGCGCGCAGGACGCGGAAGCGCGAAACCCTGAAGAGCCCCGCCACCGTCCCTATAGGGATGCTGAGAAGCAAAGCGAAAAACGAGACTGACAGGGTGACGCGGATTCCCCTAAAAAAGAGGGGCAGGTTTTGATAAATGACCGACCAGTTCATATTATCCATGACTTCACCACACAAACGCGGAAAAAGGAGAAGCGCGCGCCTCCCCCGTCGCGGATTTTCGCCTCCAGCAACGCCCCCCGCCTATGCGCGGGGCGTTATTCCAACTCCTTCAGCCAGTCTCTGGCGTTGACCATCCACTTGGTTCGGGAGGCGATCTCCCTGGGACTGCCCTTGTACTGGAACAGGAAGGAGTTCAGCCACTGGACCATTGATTGGTCGTTGAGTCGGCAGGCGATACCCAGATTTTCCAGGCTGATGAGGTCGTGAACGCCACGCACCGCGTCGGGGTGGCGGGCCTCGTACACGATGACGCCGGGCTGGTCGTAGATAACCCCGTCAACCTGACCGTTTACCAGGGCCAGAGAGGTCTCCGGGAAAGTTGGGAAGTGCAGTATCTCCGCCTCTTTTATGATAGAAGCCGCCAGCAGCGCGCTGGTCTGCCCCTGGGGCGTGGCGATCTTCTTGCCCTTTTTGTCTAGGTCTTTCCAGCTCTTGGTCGCCGTGTCCTTCTTGGGTACCATCAGCACCTGGCCCGTCTCAAAATAGGGGTTGGAGAAGCTGACGGAAAGCGCGCGCTTGCCCGTGATGGACATGCCCGCGATCAGAATGTCGATCTCGCCCGCCTGGAGCGCGGGGATCAGGCCCGCGAACTCAAACTGACGAAACTCCGCCTTGACGCCCAGCGCGTCGGCGACGGCCTTGCCCACGTCGATGTCGTAGCCGATGAACTCGCCCTGCTTGTCCATCATCTCAAAAGGGTAGTAGCCGGGCGCCGACCCAATGACGATCTTGCCCTCGCGGGCGATTTTTTCCAGCGTTCCCTCCACCGCCAACGCCGGAACCGCGGCGCAAACCAACGTGAGAAGCAGTCCCATGACAACCCAATTTTTTACCTTCTTTACTTTCATTTCTCGAGCCTCCTTATAGTTTTAGGGCCTCGTTAGACGGACCTCCAGCCCAGTTTTTTTTGCCTCACCCCACAAGTTCGGAGCGGGGATTATATCGGGTCTCGTTCGAGGAACGCCGTCATGCAGTGGAGACAGCCAAAGCCCTTCATCAACTCGTCAACCTCGATTTCGAGAACCTCGACCCTGTTTTTCTCTAAGACGGCCTTCGTCAGAGGATTGCCCTTGGACATCAAGACCCGGCCCGGCTCCAGAGCCACCAGGTTGACGGCGGAGCCGCGCTTCACCTCCTCTACGGAGGGCGCCTCGATGATCTGAAACCCCCGGCGTATCAGAGCGTCCACCACGTCGTAGGGAACCTGCCAGGGGAAAAGCAACGCTTTTTTCCGGTCCACCAGGTTCATCAGCCCGTCCAGGTGAGCGTGTCCCCAGGGAATCTGAAAACGCAGAAAGTTGACGACCCCCATGGCCCGCAGGACGTCCTCTACCTGCCGAACGCCCTCCTCGTTGCTGCGCACCCCTGTGCCGAGGACGATGGTCTCCCGGTCCAACCAGATTCCGCAGGCCCCCTCGAACACGCCCTTCCCGGAGATGGTACGGACGATGGGGCAGCCGATCTTCGCCAGCGCCAGCGCCACAGCCCGCTCCTCGCCCCGGCGGAACGCCGTGGCCTGGCGGCAGAGGATGGCTCCCTCCGGCGTCCCCAGCACGTTATCCCGCATAAAAAGGGCGTTGGGACGGTCTTCCCTCTGTTCGTCCACGTAAAAGACATCCACGCCGAAGGAGCGATACGTCTCCGCGAGAGCGTCGTGCTGGTCCCGGGCCCTTTGAGGATCCATCACGTCCTTCCAACGCCAATCGGCAGGGTTCTTGACGGCCTCGATCTCCTTTCCCGGACGACGCAGAAGCGCCGCCCGCAACCTCCCCACCTCGGAGGAAACGCTCCACCTGCGTCCCCAGGCGGGAAGCAGACTTTCCTCAAAGGTGGAGAGGTCCGCAAACCACTTCTCCCCATAGTCATCCGCATCCTTTATTGTTACATCGGCGGCGCTCACTGGTACCCCTCCCCTATGGCCCTTTCGGGCGGCTTTATAGCGGGTTGCATAATCATGCGCAGAAACAAGAGACCAAAAACCGGATACAAACGACAAAAACTTTGCGCAGAAAAGAACCAACGGCTCTCAAAACCAAATTTCAATCCATTGACGTTCTATCAACCGAAAAGCATTGTACATCCTTACTCCCCAGGGCGCAACCAGGGACTTGGGCGACCTTGCGCGGAAAAAAAGCCAGCGGAAAAAAGCCAACGGCTCTAATCGCGTTTCCTTGCCCAAACGTAAGTGGCCTTGAATATCTCCTGGTCCACGACGCCGTATTCGTTTGGAGCGTACTGCAAAAGCCAGTCCCCGGCTGCCCCACGCAGAACGCCCCTTTTCCCTGGAAGCTCCACCACGAACGACTCTTCCATACGCACAGCCCAAGGGGTAATTTCTTTTTTGAGGTAGCTGCCATTCTGTCCGGGCTTCAGACTTGCGGACGCGGGAACATAAACCTTGAAAAAATACTCCCGCGCCACGGGCCAGGATTCCCCTTCCAATCCCGTGAGCAGCGCGTCTCCCCTTTCATAGGACACCTTTCCCTCCCTGGTCTGGAGTGTCCCCGTCTCCCGCGCGAAGGTCACGGGTACTGGGTAATTTTTTTTGACAACGCGCAGTGCCCCTTTTTGAAGGGAAACGTCCTCGCCCGTGCAGTCCCGAATGTAAAGTTTGCCAAACACGTCCGCGGTGACAACGTAGAGGTCGCCCGGCGAACGCGCCGCGATCCAATCGCTGGGATCTCCACGAAGGTAGTTTTCGGGGTCCCAGCGGGTGAAAATTTTTACATGGTGTTCGAGGCGCGCGGCCCGCACCGTACCCGTGCCCGCGCTCACGCAGACGCTGGCGTGTTCTGGGAGGGTCAGGCGCGTTCCCGTGTTCTTGTTGAGCACTGTGGGAGAGTAGGGAAACTCCAAGGCAAAACTTTCACCTGTAGGGGTGTAGGACTCGATGAATTTCGCCAGCTCTATGGGGTAAACCTCGCCCTTGACGCCAATCATCAAGACCGTTTCCTCGTTGGCGGTGATGTCCACATCTCCTTCGAGCATACGAATTTGGAGGTCGGCGCTCCCCTCGAACAGCTTACGGCAGGGCACGAACCCCAGACGCGCTGGCAGCTTGCGGTAGACTTTCATGGCGGTCACGTCCACACCCGCGTCGGCAAGGGCTGTGGGGTTCTCGCAGTCCATGATCCTGAAGGCCTCCAGATATTTTTTCAGGTTCGCGTCGAAGTAGGCCTGCGGTTTCTGCTTGCCAAAACGCCCATCGTACTTCGCCTTCGAGATATACCCTCCCGCCTTTTCGCGATGACCGCCCCCGGAGCCTATGTCCTTCGACAGCCACGCCGCCAGCTCCGACGCCTTCGCCTCTCTAGCCGCGGTGCGAACGGAAAACTTGTAGCCGTCGCTTCCCTCCGAGTACGCAACGGCCAGGTCCACCGAGTCCACTTGCATGGCCAGATCGCTGACGAAGCCCAAGAGATTGGGGTCGCAGGGAGGGGTAGAGATGACCACAAAACGCTTATCGGCGTTGAAATAAAGGTCTTTCAGAGCTGCGGAGGCCAAGGTCAGGTCGGAAAGGGCCAGGTTCGAGTGCTTGAGTTTTCTGAGAATCGTCTGATTCACCGCCAGTGTGTCCCACATATCCCGGTCGAGAGGGTGGCGCACCTCCGAAAAGCCGTTCGTGTCGGTGAAAAGCCCGTAGTACAGGGCTGTGCCCAGGCGAACGTCTATGGAGAAGTCAGCTTCCCGCAGAAGGTTCCACACCAGCGTGGAACAACTTCCCAACCAGGGACGCAGGTCGCAAAGAGCAGGCAGATTGGCCTCCTGAATGTGGTGGTCAATGACGGCCACACGCGGCGCGGAGACGCGCATGACGTTCCCAGCCCCGTGCTGGCTGTCGATTGTCACCAGGAGCCCGTCCCATTCCTTCAGGTCAGGCGCGTGCTCCACGGGGATCCCAAGGTCTTCGATCATTCCAGTCAGATTGGGTTTGGTTATGGGGGGACCGCCGTAGAAAAACTTGGGCCGATTTCCCTTGGACTCGAAAAACCGAAAAAGGCCGAAACCTGACGCTAAGGCATCGGCGTCGGGGATGTTGTGACATTGTATTGCGATGTGTTCCTTTATAAAATTCATTATTTTCAAAATTTTACACCGCTTTCATAATATACGCGCGGGCAGGGTGGGAAAAAAACGACGCTTCAGGGTCAGCGCGCGTACATGTGTCTTTCACCCCAGTATTTTCACAAAGAGCCCGGCGATGAGCACCGAGGCGACTAGGACGGTAACGAATCCTCCCACCATCATCTGGGGGAGGGTTCTCTGCATCAGAAAATGGTACTCGTTGGAGTTGGAGGCCAGGTGACGCGCGGCTTCGTCGGTCAGGAGGAAACTGGCGGGAAAGCCGAAAAACGCCGTCAGGGACAGCGCCACGGCCAGGGGAACGGAGGTGTCAAAAAAGCGGCTGGCCGCGGCGGAGAAGCACACAAGCCCCGCCGTTCCCACCCCAATAGCGGCCACCAGCGCGGGAAGGGACGCCAGCACCATTTCAGGCGTTGCCCCGGACAAAAACTCCATCGCGTGCGCGGTGACGATAACGGCGAGAAACCCTATGGTCGAAGTTCGGGCCAGAGGTCGCTGGTCTGTGATTCGATAGTTTGTGGCGAGGCAGCCGAACAAGAAGCAGAGCACCAAGGGGTGGAGGGTGTAAATGGCCAACGTGGGGGACAGGCGGGTAAGGAGGGCGCGGGTCGCGGCGCTGGTCAGCTCGGCGGCCAGAGCCACCAGCGCGATCAGGGTGATCCGCGTGAAGGCCGTCGTGCGCTGCAAGGTCAAAAAGAAGGGGCGCGCCGCCTCCTCCTCCAGTAGGGCACAGGGTTCGGTCTGACGGATTTCTAAAAGACGGCGATCTTCCATTCGAAGGCACCACGCCGCTAGGGGATATCCCACGAACCCTTGAAAAACGTAGATGACTGTCGCTAAAACCGCCAGACTGGAAAACCCGCGTTCGGCCGCAGCCTGGGCCATCATCTGGGCGGCGGTGAGCCCTCCTGTCAGCGGCGGGGTAGCGGCCACCACGGTCTCCCAGTCAATGATCATCTTCCCAAAGATCAACAGAAAGGCCATCATTCCCGCCAGCCCCGTGCCCGCGATAGCCACTGAGCGCCACTCCCACGCCAGGCGTTTCAGGCTGACCATGCTTCCCATCTGCACCGCCATCACGGACAGGGCGAAGTTCGCCAGCGGCGCTCCCAACCCCACCCGACTTACGACGTCCCAAGGGAGGAGTTCCGACCAGTAGCCCGCTAGGAAGAGTGCGGATATGACGAATACCGAGGGGAGCACTCCTTTTGTCTTGGCGGAGATCAAGTCTCCCAAGGCCAAGAGTACCATTACAGCGCAGAAGCTTTCCAGCATCGCTGCTCTCTCCTTTCAGTACCTAAGCCCGTAGGCGGGGTAGTAGACGCGCTGGTCGTGGAGCCCCTCCTTCTGCGCGGCCAAGGCGGCGCGCCCCTCCTCGCCTAGGTTGAACGCCAGAACGGAGGTCAGAACGTGCACCGCGAACATGGGGCCCAGCAGGCTGCTCCCGAAGGTGGGAGACGTGTCCCCCACGCAGAGGGGCAGGTGCGCGCAACGGCATATGGGGGCGGCGGGGCTGTCCGTCAAGGCGACCACATACGCGCCTTTTTTGTAAATTCTCTCCACGGCCTCCGTGACCTCGATCACGTAGCTGGGCAGCTCGCAGACGATCAGCATGTCCCGTGCGTCTAGGGCCCTGGTCTGCTCCATCAGGGACAACGACCCGCGCCGCACGAGGATGGCCTTCATCCCTAGCTCCGCGAAGCGCGTGTGGAACCACTCCGCAACCAGGGCGGAAATGCCCCAGCCCATGCAGTAGAGCGTCGCGGCGTTTTTCGCGGCCTCGCAGAACTTCACGATGAACTCCGGGGAAAGGTGTTTCAGCGTCTCGTCGATGTTGGCGTGTTCCAGTCGGCAAAGGGTTCCCGGAATGTCCTTGTTCTGGAAGCTCTCCGCGATAGAAGACGGGCTGAGTCGTTCGAGCAGGGACTGTTTGAGGAAGTCCTTGAAGTCTGAGTATCCCTTGAAGCCTAACATGCGCGTCACGCGCACGAGCTGGGCCTTAGAGACGCTGAGACGCTCCGCCACGTCGGTGATGGAGTGGAAGGCGACCTCGGATGAGTTGGTCAGGAAGTACTCCATGACCCTTCGCGCTTTCGTCGGGAACGTGTCAAGCCTGTCCCGAATGAACTCTTGAAGCAGCTGCATGGTCATTCCTATCCCCACTTTATAATTTGGCCCGTTTATCCGACATGAAAACAACATACGCCTCGCGCGCCCGTTCTCGCCCAAAGAATTTTGAACGATGAAAAATGAACTTCACTCTACTTTAGTTTACTTTATTGAAACGCGGTGTTTTTGTCAACTGGGTGCATTGGACCCAAATTTCCAATCCAACATAATGCGGTGTTATCCGTCGAAAGTTTGGCGATTTGGAGTACGTAAGTCACCAACCACCGCTTCAAGCGGTGGCTTGAAATTCCGCCCCTATAAGGGGCTTAAAACATTAAACCATTCGAAAAACCTTTTGCTATCGAATAAAAGGAACATAGAGTCTAGTCG
>JAITGK010000013.1 GCA_031280635.1 Synergistaceae bacterium | reverse complement strand
AGACTCTGTCTGATATATCGTGGCGGTGACGCGCGTTATCCATATACTTCTCCCCCTACGCTGTTATATTTTATGGAGAGATAATAACATGATAAATATCTCGTGACGACAGTACCTAGGAATATCCAGGATTGAAAAAGCCTACGAGGCCAGCACGAAAGAGCGTTGGTGTGTTCCTTGTCCTACCTGCGGAGAATTCCAGCCCTATGATTGGAACAGGGTTGTCTATAAAAATGTTGTTGAGCCTTTGATGAAATGTGCCCATTGCGGGGCGCTCAACAACGAGGCGGCGTGGAAGTCCGGTCAAAGTGGGGGTGTTTGGGTTGCGGAGAGGTCGGGGGAACGGACGCGAGGATTCCACCTGAACGCCTTTGCGAGCCCGTGGGTTACGTGGGCCTATATCATACAGCAAGATTGTTTTATAATAGATGCTATCTTAATATAATTTCGAAGCTAATTACGCCGAAGGAGTTGATGGGCAGTGGTGTGCAGAAAATGTGGGAGTTCAGAAAGTGTAAAAAATGGAAAAAGCTGTGGAGAGCAATGTTATAAATGTAAAGATTGTGGTTTTCAATACACCAAAGAAGAGCCTCGCGACCGTAGTGAATCAGAGAGTAACAAGGCAATAGCCTTGTATCTTCTTGAATTATCAATGCGAGCGATAGCAAGACTATTCCATTATACTTTGTGAATGTTTCCACATTGGATACGTAAATTCGCAATCAAAACCTATGAAAAACCCACACCGTCAGGTCCGGTTATCATAGAACTTGACGAAATATGGCATTTTATTAAGTCAAAAAAACCAAGCGCTGGATATGGAAGGCTTATTGCCGAACTACCGTCCAACTCGTTGACTGGGAACGCGGAGATCGTAGTGGCAAAACTCTGAGTAAATTGCTTGAACGTCTGAAAAGGCTTGAAGTTGTTTTATTATTTACAGATAACTGGGAAGCCTACGCGGAACTTATCCCCGCGGAAACGCTAATTCAGACAAAAGCGGAAACTCATGGCATTGAACGCGATAATTTCAGGCAACGTCATTGGTTTGGTAGATTTCGCCGGAAGAACGCGCATTGTATCAAGGTCGTTAAAAATGGTGGATTTGACCATGAATCTTTTTGCGCGTTTCCATGTTAATAACACTATCGATAAATTGGCGCGGATGTTTGGATAAATCATTATTTATACAAAACTACCATTTTTTGAAACCTTAAAATGGTCAGGGTTTCAAAAGTTAAAAATCCGAGCGGAAATCGGAAAAACCGGGGAAATTGACCCCGACCGATCGCATATGATAAGAATTACCCTTCTCTTAAATAAGCTCCACAAGCCAACTTTCATAAACACCATTGCGCAACCAAATTATCGTTTTTCCGAGAAAAGTCACCGTTGACGAGCTGGTGAGGCGCTTCGGCTCTAACCAGGAGCAGGAGGGAGTCGCGTGGATTCGAGAAAACTACAAGCTTTGGTTGATTTTATAGGGAGCAAAACGGGGCTTGAAGTCGATAGAAATATCATTCAAACCAATGTTGTGGGACAATACCAGCGCCGGTCAAAACGTCAGGCTTTACAATCGTGTGGCTTTCAAGGGAGAGGTACAAAAAGGTCGGTAATACATATTGTTGAAGACATGGTAACATACGGGTGGAACATGAGGCGATATGCGGCACTACATTGAATCTCGCGACGGCAAGGTCGTCGATATGATAACACTCAGTACAAGAAATGAGCGAAATGCTACAGTAGCCATGATCGCGGCAACAAAATTTAACATTGAAAGAGTTTTTGGTATAAGATTATCAAATGGTGTTGATATGACGCTGTTAAATGATTTTCTTAAGGAGAGTGGAATTTATGGCGGAAACTACGAAGTCCTCACGGAATCGGAAGCCCTCTGACGAGGGAAGAAATAGACGAGCTAAGGCGCGAGGAAGCCAGTGAGTCAAACCAAAAATGGTTTCGAGAACACGGAGTGACGCTTCTGAAGGAACTCCAACCCAAATAAACACCAAAGCGCGGAGCCGTCCAAGTGAGGACGACCCTGTGCTTGAAGGCGACCCTGCCCAAGAGACGTTGGGGATTGTCAATAACTGGAATGGGTACAATCAAAAATCCGCAAAACCCAATGAGAAGTAGAGCGCCAAGATAAAGAAAGAGGCGCGGGAGCTCTTGAAAGTCCCCGGCAAACGGGGCGCGGTCCTGCGGGAAATGTATGGCCAAGGCGGAAGTCAAGTCCGCTGGCATGTCGAAAAGGATGCGCGAAACGCCGCATTCAAGGCCGTCATCGAGGCAAACGCGAATCCGCAAAATTCAGTGGAGGAGACGACTAAAACCGCGTCAAGCCAGCAAGGGAGCGCCGTTTCCAAAGAAGCTGGGGTGGGAGACGGAGAGACGATGTGCTAAAGAGCCTTCGGGACAAGGAAGCGCTGACGCTGCAGGCGGGCGACCTGGACGCCTTCACGGCGGAGGACAGACAAAACATCTGAGCGAACCACTCTAAGGGAAAAGATGTAAGACCGGCTTCGGTCGGCTGTCTTTGTTGATCTCCTATTGGCTTTAGCCGTGGGAGTATGTCAACGCGAGGTAGAACATCACAACAAAGCGTAAGGAGGGGCGGTTTATTTATGAATGGCAGGATCAAACTATTCGTTATTGACGACAGCCCTATATTCAGGGCAGGGCTCATTCAGGTTTTGAAAAACGAGACCAGCCTGGAAATATCCGGCTCTGTCGAATACTCAAACGAGAGCATAAAAGACTGCGTTCTGGCTGCGCCAGAGATGTTACTACTCCATTTGTCCTCGCAGGACGCCGGCGCCCACGCCAAGATAATCGGCAGCGTGAGAAAAAAGATACCCGACCTTCGAATTTTGGTTATATCTGAATACACTGACGCGAATTATCTGCTGGAGGTTGTGACGTCCGGCTGTGATGGCTACGTCTTGAGCAGTATCTCAGAGCGCGCTCTCAAAAAAATCATACGAAAGCTTAGCGCGGATGTCTGCGTCTTCGACCGTTCTATGTTGAGCAGGTTTCTTCTGCTGAGTAAAAAGTACCGGAACGACGCCATGAAAATGTCACCCCGAGAAAGGCACATCGTAGAACTCCTAGCCAATGGCATGGACAACACGGAAATAGCCGATGAACTCGGCCTGGCCGCAGGTACGATCAAAAATATCATCTCCTGTATGTTGCAACGTTGGCATTTTAAGAAGAGAACGCAGCTCGTGAATCTCGTAACGTAGTGAGCGTGGAAAACGGGGTACGGTATGTCGGTTGAAATGGCGAAGGATTTCGTATGCCGGGCAGGGAACGATAAAATTTTTTTGCGCAGACTGGAAGACGTTAACTCCATGGACGAGTTGTTGAGCGTGGCGCGCGTTTATGGTTATGACTTTACCGTAAAGGAACTTGAGCAAGTGGCTATCCGCATGATGAACCTGCAGGACGAGGAACTGGAGGAGATCGTAGGCGGCGCGTCCAGAGAACCTCTATGTGGAGGCGTGCTCAAAATTATAAACTTGTTCCGTATCAGCGGCATGCGATACAGCGGCAAATAGAGGGGGAGTCTCGTGTTTTTGCGCGATTATTTTGATCATTTTCCTAAAAACAGGCACAACGCTGTTGTGTCGGATTCCGCTGTCGCCGGGGCGGCTGTGTTGGAGCGACTGTTGCCCACGGTTGATGTGAGCTCGTGTATTTTCGAGTGTGAATTGTATCGTCCAGAGGTGGAAGGGGACTACTCTCTTCGAATCACGCAAGGCGAGTTGTCCTCATGGGTATCAGAACTGCGCGAAACCGCCTTCCGCGACTGGAGCGCCGGCGCCGTTCCTTGGGAGAGGGCGCGGGAATTTCTATCGCGGTGGGCAACAGAACCAGCGTTTTCGAAGCTCGGTGAGTTTTGGCTTGAGTTCGACTATGAAACGCTCAAGATGGGGTATCCAAAACCATGTTGTTTTTTTGGAGCGGAGACAGTACAAGACCCCGTGGAACTGCGCCATATATGTGCGGGACCTCTTTCGGCGCTTTTAGGACGCCAAACGCCGGACGGTCTGCGCGATAACCTGAAGCGCTGTATACGCGCGCTGCCATTGGAAACGGGTTTGTTCCAGATTGGAGTAATGTTGAGCAGGGATGAAACCCCAGAGTCTACGCGGCTCTTTACGGGCGAGATGGGGGCAGGGCAGGTCGTTCCCTTTCTGCGCGCCGCCGGCTGGCAAGGGGCTGAACCGGTTTTGGAGGAATTTCTGAAATGGTCCGTATCCCACTCCGATGGGTTGTACATCGTTGACTTCGATGTATTCGCGGAAAAAATTTCGTCCAATGTTGGCGTCAATTTCGGCGTTTCTCCACGTGATGGAGCGTTGGAAGCGTTCCTCGACGCGATGCGAAAACACGGATTTGCCCGGGGCGAAAAATGCGCTGGGGTAAAAAAATGGCTTGAATCCGACGACATTCCACAGCTCACAAACAATATTTCTCACTTCAAATTCCCTTTCGACGGGTATCGCGTAAAAGGAGCCAAGGTCTATCTCAGGCATGAGGAAACGCCTGATGTCACAAAAATTTGGGGCCGCTGGTAGCCGAAAGCCGAAAACGGACAGTGGCTAGCAAAACCCATGGAGCTTTTCGCTTTTCTCTAGTCACTACTATACGCCAGCAGTCCAGCGGCGGTCAGCTTCTCCGCTATTTCGAGGCAGCGGGTGAAGGGCGCGCCGACGAGTTCGGCAATGGAGAGCAGGTCGTGTTCCCCATCGCTGTAGGCGAGGATATTTTTCATATCCCGCACCCAGCCCTCGGCGCTGCCCGCGAAGCTCACCGTGGGGTAGAGTCCGCGTTTGCCCAACTGCGGCTCTCCCAGGCGCGTCGCGCGCCAGACGGCGTTCCCTTCCAGCGCTTCCAGGCAGAGTTTGTAAACCTCCAACGCCTCGCTCAGGCCCTTGTCCGTGACCAGGCTCAAGTCGTCCAGGGAGGTATGGTATTCGGGGAACGTTCCGTACTTGCTGCGCATGATGGAGGCCACGGGCAGGTCCACGCCGGGGGCGCACCAGTTGCGTTCGTCGCTGCCCCGCGTGAGGAACGAGTACTCCACCCAGCCGGGAGTATGGTGACTCAACACGTGGCGGGCTGCCCGGTCGGCCAGACTGTTCCCCGCGCGAGAGGGTAGGAACGACCACGCCCTCTCGTCGCCGCAGCAGGTCAGCACGTATCCGGCGACGACCTTCGCTTTCAGCGCTTCCAGATGCCGTGACAGGTACACGATGGAGCCCAGGGTTTCAGGAATGAACAGCGCCCGGTAGGTCAAGCGCCGCGGGCGCTCCGACAACCAGCGGGCCAAGAAAGCCATCGTCACAGGGCCCGACAGGTTGTCGTTTGCCATGGACGGGTGGCAGATGTAGGTGGAGAGCAGTACTTCTCTGTCCGTTTCGCCGGGCAGCGCCAGCTCGCCGTAGGTCAAAGAGCCCTGCTTCAGCTCGCTGTCGATGACGGCGTGAAAGCGGCCCGGATGTTTTTTCATCTTCTCGCGAAGCTCGTGGGGGACGCAGAAGCCCCACCGGGGCGCGTAGTAGGACGTGACGTAAGGGATGGCCCTGGGTTGTTCCGGCAGGGAGTAGAGGCAGGCGTCCAGCTCCTCCGGCGTCAGCCAGGCGTCCACAGGCGCGGAGTAGCCTACAGCGTGCAGGTTGCACTGGCGGAAGTCCACCCACTTTTTCCCCGTCTCGTCCTCGACCCAGGCGTCCCGGATGTTCCATTCCCGCGGTACCGTCCAGTCCAGGCAAGAGGTTCCCGACGACGCCTCGCGAATTTCCAGACCGGGCAGGTACTCCCGCAGAATGGAGAGCGTCCGCCTCACCCCCTCGCCGGTGAGCGAGCGGCATATAGGATAAAGACGGGAGAGAAGCGCGTGCATTGACCTTCCCATCATGGCTTCAATCTCCAGCTACCGCGAAAAGCACAGTTTCGTGCCAGTCGCAAAAACGTTAGATCCGACAGATTCGTCTGTTCGTTATCAAGCGCTCGTTCCAGCAACGCAAGTGACTTCGGCTCGCGCATGTTATCTTTTCTCCCAACGGGACGACACCCAAGTATTGAAATATCGTTAAAGGTGTTAAGCGGCAGCTCTGCTACCCATGAAATATTCTTAAAATTTCTTATCGCTTTTTCAATGCTGTATTATAGCGGTTCGTTCTTTTCTCCGCAAAGTTTTTGCCGTTTATATCCGGTTTTTGGCCTCTTATTTCTGCGTATGATTATGAAAAACGCCATAAGGAAACGCTGATTAAACACTTTGGGGCCTCGCCCCAAACCCTGACTTAGGGGTCGTGGACCCCTAAGAACCCCATTTAATCAGCGCTTCCTTAACATGCTTGCGGCGCCTCGAACATCTCAAGGGTAAAGGGATAGCCATATTTTTCATAAAGAGCGCGGACCGCGTTTTGACCTTCCAGGCTGAAGGGGTGAAGCTCGTTTTTTTTCAATTTCGCGTACCAGTAATCAAAGTATAAATCGGAACGCAACATGGCAACCTCTCCCTTGCCGAGGGGGTATTTGTAAAGCAGTCCCCCGAACGATAGCTCCCAATCCCACCGCGCGAAGTCGTAAGGGGGCATCGCGTGGTTCAGTACCCTCGCGCGAAAGGAAAATGAAAGTTCGAAGGCCTCCTCTTTCGTCACGACCTTGCCGGGGAAGTTTTTGGGGTAGCGGTACCCTATCCCAACGCTTTGTTCGACGTGATGATTCATGGTCAGGGACTGGGCCAGCGGGGCCCCCAGCATACATATCCACGTTTGGGCCCGGCGCATGTCCTCAAACGTGGAACCCTCTCCAAACGGGTCGGAAGCCGCTTTCAGTGAAAAAAGGCCACTGACGTCGTTCATCGCGCAAAAATTGAACACTGGCGTCAGCGTGCGCGACGAAAAAGACTGCCTCCTGAAATGCTCATTCAAAGCCCCCACTTGGCAGGGGTCGGTTTCTACATTATAGACGCGCGTTCGGGTGTAGTCGTAATTGAACGTCGGGAAAAGAAGCGGTCGAGCGCCAACCGCGCTCATAAGCGCTTCAGCGTGACGCCGGACGGCATCCCGAGGGTTTGATGAGGAATCTAGGAAACCGAACGCCAGCATATCCGTGTGAAAACAAAGCGAAGCGGCCCCATGTTTTTCAAAAATATACTCCAACGTTTTGGAGAACTCCAGCGAAGAGAGATACATCTCTAACGGGCGCCGCCTTTCCTTGATACCCATTTATAAATATTTAAAAAAAAGTGCCTAAAAACGGTTGTTTTTTGTTGGAGTAGTTAGTTTTCAAACACACCCTAGTCACTATCATTGTTGAATAGGTCAAAAAGCCGCCCAGCGGGATAGCCGTAGAGAATGGCGCTGGAGAAACGTTCATAGATGCCGCGCTTGCCGTCTTCGAGCGCCTGGGGTCGAATGCCAAGACGGATGGAAGCGGACGCTTCAATATAAGCCGCCAGTTTGTCGCAAAGCTCGATCAATTGCCCATCAATGGGATTGTACTCGTCCTGGTTCATCTCCTTGGGAATGTCGCCTTTGTGGCGCTGGAGGGTCCCGCGACCCTTCCGCCACGTCTTGTTCGTGAACTCCTCCTCGGTGTAGTAGCACAGCTCCTCGTACCAAGGTTGGGGGAGCAGAGGGGCAAACCGGCTTTCCATAGCCTCCCGCTCGTAGTGGTGGATCAGCTCGCCAAGGCCGGAGGCCTTGACGGGCGAGACAATGTCCCGCGTCAGAACCTCCGGCAGGTCGTGGAACAGCCCCCCGAAAAAGTTGTTGTAGACCCGTCGGGGACACGCCCCGATCTCAATGGAGAGCAGGTAAG
This sequence comes from Synergistaceae bacterium, assembly GCA_031280635.1. Classification (GTDB taxonomy): domain Bacteria; phylum Synergistota; class Synergistia; order Synergistales; family Aminobacteriaceae; genus JAITGK01. The sequence goes on along the minus strand of JAITGK010000013.1, from coordinate 15,341 downwards.
CGGTGACGGCGACAAAAAGCAGGTGCCCCAGCACGGAGGTTTGCGGAATCCGTGGGGTCTGGGCCCAGCGCTTCTGGAACGTCAACTGTCCCACCAGAGAAACAAACCTCCACAGTTTGGAGGATTTCGGAGCAAGGAGCATCTCCCGCGCGGCAACCAAATCGATGGTCTCGATCGGGCTCTCTATCTCCTGTTGGGTCTGCTCAATGCCATACATACCAGCGCTCCAATGAAGAATGAAGCCAAACTCCCACTTAGTAGCCAAGTAGTGCGCCGCCTGTAGGATGCGCCTCTCCAGCGTGGCGACCTGAGAGTGGTGGTACTCGCGGAAGCGACGCGCGAAAAGGCCCGGCAGGCCAGCCAACTCCGACTCCAAATTGCGCGAGACCCAATCATTTAGCTCCTCGCGGGTGTCGCGGTTCCGCATCAACTTGTGGAACACCGGGGGGCGAATGTCCGTGACGACCACGCGGTGGAGAAATTCGAAAATTCCGCCCTCAATCAGCGTCAGCCAGTCCACAGCATGCCCCTGGTTTTCCTCGTGACAGCCCAGCACCCAGGCGATGACCATCTTGTGCCCCTGTTTGCCCAACTCCGTGAACACGGCAGGATGAGGACAGTCGTTCCAGCGCTCTATGCTGGCGGCGGAGAAAACGCGCTCCAAAAGCGCCCGGGTGATCATAACTCCTCCGCTCCCGATGAAGCCTGAGCTTTCAAGGCCTGGTGACATTGGCGGACGATGGTCGCCGCCGTGTAACCCGCCCCGAGCCCGTTGTCGATGTTCACCACGGTAACGCCCATGGCGCAAGAGTTGAGCATGGTCAAGAGCGGGGCCAGTCCGCCCAGGTTCGCGCCGTAGCCGGCGCTGGTGGGGACAGCCACCACGGGGCAGGAGACCAACCCTCCCACCACGGTGGGCAGAGCGCCCTCCATTCCAGCCACAACCACGATGGCTTGGGCGGACTGAAGCTCATCTACATGGGCCAGCAGGCGATGCAGTCCCGCCACACCCACGTCGTAGAGGCGCAGGACGTCGCACCCCATGTACTCAGCGGTGATGGCGGCCTCCTCGGCGACGGGGATGTCGCCGCTACCCGCTGTCACCACGGCGACGCCCTTGTAATGGGGGTTTTCCTGACGCCGGACGCCCGTCAGCCGCGCCGTCCTATGCGACACCGCGCCGGGAATAACGGAGGCGATGACCTGGTGCTGATGCTCCGACACGCGGGAAAACAGGACGTTCTCCCGCGTGTTCCGAAGCGCCTGAGCGATGTTCGCCAGCTGCTCGTCGCTTTTGCCCGGACAGTAAATGATCTCAGAAAAGCCCGTGCGAGCGGACCGGTGAGTGTCCAGCTTCACGTCCTCCGCCACGTTTTCAAAGGGAAGCGCTCTCATGCGATTCAACGCCTCGTTTGCCCGCGCGCCGTCGCGCTTTTCGTCCATACCGCCCTCAACTCCACCTTTTTTGAATGATTATACCAAAGGAACTAGTGAGTTGTGGTTGGGGCCGTTGGCCCTTTTTCGCGCAAAGTTTTTGCCGTTTATATTCGGTTCTTGGTCTCTTATTTCCAGCATGATTACGCAACCCACTACGGAAAACAGCAAAAACTGGGGAGCTTATCACGAAGCGCTAGCTGTTCTGGGTAAGAACCCTCAATACAAATGAATAAAAAAGTGTTAAACTCTACCCTTGCGTTTGGGTCTTGCGCTTTTTCTCTATTTTAAGATTTAAGATCGTTCACTTATCCACATAATAAGGGAGGTTTTTATAGGAAATTTAGAACTTATTCACAAAGTTATCCACTTATCCACAAGGGAGCCTTGAAATTTGATTTTCAAGTCCCGTGCCTTTGGGACTTCGGTCTTGGCTCTATCATGACCGAAGCGCTGCCTTCCCTGTGACCGAACTCAGGCGGCGGGCGTGGCTGTAGCGCGTCGATTTCGACAACATAATTCGAGGTTAGGAGTTATGACTTTGGTAAAACCGGTTCACGTGGCGCTTTTGCGCGTCAGTGCCGTTATCGTGGCGCTTTTCCTTTTGCTCTTCGCGTGGCTTATCTGGGGACCGGTGGGCTTGTTGCTGACTCCGTTGGCGCGCCAGTACGGGGAGTCTTTCGTTCCAGGCCTAAGGCTTGCGGGGGCGGAGGGTTCCTTGTATTCCGGCTTCGTCCTGAACGGCATTGCCCTGGTTTCGGGGGACGCCGTCCTCTTAAGCGCCGACCGTGTGGCGCTTCGTCCCGCATGGGGTCGAATTTTACGAGGCGAACTTTGGCTCTCGACCCTGGAGGTTCAGGGCGTGCGGACGAGTGCGGAGGACATCTCGACTCTCATCGCTCGTTTTGGAGGGAAGGACAAGCCCAGAGCCCCCATCAAACCCATTCACGTGGATTTCAGCCGCGTCACGCTGGACGCTCCTCTGTGTTCCATCACCCTCAGCGAGGGAAGCCTTACGCCAGAAGGCGGTCTGGCGCTCTCCGGCGACCTGAGCGGACTTCCCTTGAGGGCGGAGGGCGTTTTCTCCTTCGCTCCCCTTGAAGTCCTTTCCGTGGACGCGACGATAGGCAGTGGTCGCGCTTTTCTGAGCGGCAGGCTGGCCGCGCCCTTGGGCTTCCAGTGCCAGGCCAGTGGCGTGAGGCTTGGCGAACTGCTGGCAGCCCTCAAGCTCACGGGAGCGGAGGGAGACATCGACGGGGCCGTCAGCTTGGAGGGCGGGGACAAGGACTTGGAGGTTTGGGGCGAGCTCCGCCTTTCGCGAGGGCGGACCGCTGGTATTCCGGTAGAAGCGTCGCTTCCTTGGCGCTATCGGGGCGGGGACTTCGCCATCTCAGGGGCCAGGGTGAAAACCCTCTCGGCCGACATCGGCTTCAGCGCCTCCGCCGACCTGCGCCCGACGCCCATAGGAGACCGCTTTCTGGCGCGTGGGGCGGCGCGGGGTGTCTCCATGAAAAAACTGGGAAGTGTCCTGCCCCTTGGCGTCAACCTAGAGGGCGAAAAAGGCGCGCTGGACTTCTGGGTCTCCTCCGATCTAGGGACCAGAAGCGCTGGAGAAATCTCCCTGGGCTTACCGAAGCTCAAGGTAAACGGAGCGGGAATCGTGAAGGACCTGAAGGCGCGGGTATCGCTCTCTCCGGAGTGGGAAGTGACGCTGGACTGCGAGGGTCAGGTGTTCGGCGCGAAGGTCACAGGCGCGGGCGGAGTTCGGTTGGGCGCGGCGGAAATGCCTTGGCTAAAAGCGGCCCCTTCGCTAGAAGCGTCTTGGCGTCCCTCAATGAGCTTCATCGTCAAAGGTCTGGACAGCGCGCTGGCGGCGGCGGCGTTCCCCGCCCTGGCTTCTTTGAGTCCCTCGGGCGCGCTGGATTTGACCCTTCGAGCCGAGGAACAAGAAGGTCGTCTTTCCGCCGTGGCGGAGCTTCACGCTCCGATCCTCACTGTGGGGTCGGACGCCGCCAAGACGCGGTTGGAGTCCGTGCTGGCCTCGTTGCGCTACAGCGGAGGGGCTTTGGTGCTGGAAAACCTGAAGGCCAAGGTCAACGGGGCCCCGTTGCGTTTCTCTGGCGGCATGAACTTGTCCACGACTGCCCTGGGGTTCTCCGGGTTTCTGGAGGGTTTCAAGCCCGCCTCCGTGCCGGCGCTGGCGGACATGGAGGGGCGGTGTGACGTGACGACCTCCGTTCAGGGGACTCTGGCGTCCCCCAGGGTCACGGTCTCCATAGCGGGGGAGAACAACCGACTGGCGGGCCTGCCCATAAAGTACCCACGGCTTTCCGCGGTCTACGCGAACGGAAAAATCACCATTCCGGAGACGGAGATCTCCGTGGCGGGCGGATCCCTGTCGCTTCAGGGCGAAGCCGTCTTACCCAAGGGGGGCGAGCCCGTCCTGAACCTTTCGGGCGCCGTGCTGGGATTGGACTTAGCGGCTTTGCCCGTGTCCTCGGACTTGGAGGCGACGGGACGACTGTCGGGGACTCTGAAGGTTTTGGGCCCCGTGAGTTCCGCCTCTCTCGTGGGCATCCTCGAATCGGAGGCGGTTTCGGTGGGCTCCGCCGACGTGCGGGGGCTCCGCGTGGATTTTTCGGGGACAGCGCGGAATCTTGAGATCCGCGGCGTGAGAGCAAAGGTCAACGGCGGGACAGTCGAGGGCAGCGGCAAGATCACCATGGGGCGCCGGCGGCTGCGTCAGCTCCAGGCGAACCTGACGGTGAAGGGGATCGAGGTGCGTTCATTGCTTGCCGGGTTTGAAATGGACGCCGGGATAGGCGGCTACTTGGACGGCTCCCTGAAGCTGCGAGGTTCGCTCATGAGGCCGGAGATGGCGCTTGAGGTCACGTCCCCCTTGACTGTGAGCGAGGTTTTGGTAGACCGCCTGACAGCGGCGATCACCATATCTCAGGACGCCACGGTCGCCGCCGCCTCCGCTGCCAGGCGTCAGAGCTACGCGGCCAGACGCGGGTCGGGCGCCGCCAGGCAACCGGGAGAACGGCGCCGAGTCCCCACCGAACGCCCCGCCACGCCCAGGTACACGCTGCTACTGAACGCCACTGGCTATCTGGGAGACCTGACCGTCCCCATTGAGGGACATATGGACTGGTGGGGCCGGGGGCATGGCTGGAGCTACTCTATCGAAAGCGGCGTTTTGGATTTAGATCGGCTGGTGTCAGCGAAGATGCCCTCTATGAAAGGAAACTTCACGGGCAGCGTCCAGGCCAGCCTTTCCGGGCAGTTGACCAGGCGACGGGGCAGCTCTGGCCCCATCAGCGTCCTGGTGTCCTTCCCATCAGCCTCGGCCTTTGGCGCTCAGTTGCAGAACGTTCTTCTGCCGGTGAGCGTGGACGTGAGAACCGGGCAGGCGGACGTGTCCGACGGAAGGGGTCTCGCCTACGGGGGCAAGCTCTCCATTGATGGCCGTGTTCTTTTAGCGGAGCGCCAATGGGAGGGGGCGGTGAAGGTGAAGGGACTCGACCTGGGACAAGCGGCCAAGCCCTTTATGGCGGTGGGGGCGTTGGTGGGCAGCGCTGACGTGGACGTTCAGGCGAAAGGAGACTACGGCGTCCTGATGACGACCTTCGCCAGTGGCAGCTTTCACGTTGGCGAGGGGTACCTCCACCAGATGGACACGCTCAAGCTTATTTCCAAACAGGGAAGGCTTTCTTTCCAGGAAATACGCGGCTCGTTTTTCTGGAACGGCAGAGATCTGTGGCTGAATCCAGGGACTCAGGCCACAGCCAACCCCAAAGAGCCGCTTTACAAAAACTTCGCGGTGAACGGCGCCTTGGGGATACGGGGTGAGGGCCTGGCGCTGAACTGTCAAGGGCGTTTCAACGTGGCCGCGCTGGGTACCGTGTTGGGGGCTTTGAGGGGAGCGTTTCAACTGATAACTGGCGGACTATCGGGAGGAATCCAGATAGCCCGTGAGGCGCTGGGTAACCTAATGGGCCTCGCCGGTCGGGACTTTCAGGACGTGTCGTTTCAAATCGTCGGGAACTGGCGGGACTTGCGGCTTTTGGACCTGAAAATCAACAAGTCCCTGGAGGGTTATCTGCCTATGGACGAGCTGGACGGCGAGCCCATCAGCAAGGAGATCGAGAAAAAGCTACAGTTCAATATCAAGATTCCCGTGGGCCCTGGCGGATCGAGTGAGGAGAGCGCTGGCGACCAGTTCAAGCGGCAGCTCCTCGACAATCTTCTAAATCAAATCACCATCGGTTACTGACCTTGGGGCTTCACTCCAGGGGGCAGCGCCAATGGCTCTAAGGAGGTATTTTTTTGAAGCGTAAGGTTTTGCTTTTGCTGTTTCTGCTCCTGCTGCCGCTGCCCGCCGAGCCCGCGTGGAACGAGGACAACCTGGCGAGGATTCCCAAGGACCAGAAGGAGTTTTCGTTCGTGGTGGTGGGAGACACCCAGGGGCCGAACTCCAAATTTCCGAAGGTTTTGCCCTCAATTTTGGCGGAGGAGGGTCCGCTTTTTGTCTTCAACCTAGGAGACCTGGTGAACTACGCCACGGAACAGGAGTACGAAGACACCTTTTTCCGCCACGTCCGGGGGTTGACCCTGCCGTTCCTGACCTGCGCCAGCAACCACGACCACTTCAAGTCCAAGAACGCGGCCAACTACTCGCGACTTTTCGGCGCGCCCCACTACTACTCCTTCTCGGTGGGAAACGCGTGTTTCATCGTGTTGGACAACGGGCAGGACTGGTCTCTGAACGAGTCGCAATTTGGGTGGCTGGAAGAAGTCCTGAAAAAAGCCCGCGCTTTCCCGTGGCGCTTTGTGATGATGCACCGCCCTTTGCGCGATCCGCGACCCAAGCGGACCCCTCACGACATGAGTGGGAATCCGGAAAACGTCGAACGCCTGAACCGCCTTTTTGACGGGTACGGCGTGACGATGGTCTTTACAGGGCACATCCACTCGTTCTACACCGGCAAGTGGGGGAACACCCCCTACATCATCACGGGCGGCGGCGGCGGCGGACTCTACGACAAGGGAACGCCCGCGTCGTTCCATCACTACATCCGCGTGGACGTGGGACCAGAAGGGCCCGCCTACAAAGTAGTCAAGCCACAAATGACTAGTGGTTAGAGCCGTTGGCTCTTTTCCGCGCAAAGTTTTTGCCGTTTGTATCCAGTTTTTGGCTTTATCTTTCCGCGCGCAACCCGCCATAGTGAGCGGCGCCTAAAAAGCCCCCTGTTTTTCATTCATCACTATCTATAAGGTTTTGTCTTTAGGGCAAACGCATGAAAAAAGGCATGTATATTTGGCTTGACGCGTTTGCCCTGAGGTCAAGCCAATCCCCTTGCTTTAGCGAGGGGAGTATGTCAAACTTGTTTTCATCTTTTCTCTGAATTACTAAGAGCGTTGGAATATTTGGAATAGCGATGCGTTAGGGTATGGTGAGGCGGTGGGAGGGACGATATGGAGAAGAGCGAGAAGAGCGTTGGTAATGGAAGCGGGAAACACGACATGGAATTACTTGTACACCACAAGTTGCTGACGTGGGACTTCGTCGTCAAGATAGCGACCTGCGCGGCGGCGCTGGTGGTGCTGGCAAGCGCGGCGGCGCTGACTCTCCACGCGGATGGGCGGACTTACATGTTCTTTCTTGCCTTCGCCGCGATTTTGCTGGCGCACTTCACGTTGCTTGTCCGGGAGCGGGAAAGGCTGAAGGTGGCGACCCTCCAGCTCACCATCTTGGCGGAGACCACGGGGGGCTGTTGCTGGAAATGGGACGTGCAGACAGGACGCATCCGACTCTCTCCAGAGGGAAGCGCCGTGTTTGGACGGAACGTGGAGACCCTCGACGAGCTGTCGGAGCTGACGCACCCCGACGACCGACATATCTTTTGGCAGATCGCCCAAGACGCGGCCAAAACCTCTTCCTTCCCTGACTTCAACGTGGAGTTTCGGATGCAGAGCGTCAAAGGCGACTGGCGGTGGTTCGCGGTACGTAACAGCGCTACGGGCAGACACGCGCTGAAAGGGACGGTCTTGACCCTGGTGGGCTCGTTTCTGGACATCGACGACTATAAACGCGCCGTGGACGCGATGCGCGACTCGGAAAAGCGACTAGAAACGATATTCAAGAGCGCTCCTGGCGCTATGGCCGTCACGGACGGCAAGGGCAGCCTGCTAGAGGCGAATCAGGCATTTCACGACGTGCTGGGCTACAGTCCTGGAGAGCTTCAGGGTATCCCCATTCTGTCTCTGGCCAAGAACCGGCGGGACAGGGAGGGAGCGGACCTCATAGGGGAGGCGCTTCAGGAGCGCGGCGGTGGGGACGCGCGCCAGATTGAGGAGCGCTTCGTCCGCCGTGGTGGAGAGGATATCGTTCTGAACTACGGACTTTCGCGCATTTACGACTTTGACGGCAACGTTCAGAACTACATTTTTTCCGGCGTGGACGTGACCCTGCAAAAGGAGCGCACTCTGAAACTTCAGCAGCTTCACTTTTTGGTACACTCCCTGCTACGCACCCAGCAGCGCGACCATCTGGTAGAAGGAATGCTGGAGTACCTGAAGAGCACCGTCGCCAACTCCACCTGCGCCGTCTATCGGTCCGTGGAGGATAAACCGCGCGATAAAAAAGTGAGGTTGGAGCGCGTGGCTTGGTATGAGACGGACGACGTAACCATTCCCGATTGCGCTATGGTCGAGCAGGCGGTAGCCAGCAAAGCCCCCTTTATGGAGCGCGGTCCGAGCGGCCTGGCGACGCGAGTGGTGTCCCCTCTTATCTTCCAGTCGCGGAGCGTGGGCGCTCTTGACCTCCGCAAACCTGAGGGTTTACAGCCCTCAGAGTTGGAGACGCACCAGCTTTTGGTGGACTATGTGTCGGGTTTCTGGGTGTTGTACGACATTTTGGCCATACGGGAAGAGGAGGCCTTCATTGACCCTCTGACGGGGATATGGAACCGGCGCTACATGCTTCGCCGGATGCAGGAGGAAAGCGAGCGCGTCCTTCGCTATGGCGGCAACGTCTGCCTCGCCATGGGCGACATGGGGAACTTCAAGCACACCAACGACAACTACGGGCACGCCAAGGGGGATGAGGTGCTGATCAAGACGGCGGCGGTCATCAGACGCAACCTGCGTCAGACCGACAGCGTGGGGCGCTATGGGGGAGACGAGTTTGTTCTGCTTCTGCCCAATATCTCGGAAAAAGCCGCGGATATGGTGCTTGGGCGCATCAAGCAGGAGCTGGTAAGCCTGGACATACGCGGCGACGACGCCGACCCTCAAAGCCTAGCCATCAAGGTTGTGCTGGACTTCGGCGTGTCGTTCTTTTCCTCCGAATGCCCTGGCACGCTTGCGGACGCCATCAACAAGGCGGACGAGGCGATGTACGCCAACAAGCAGGCCCGAAAGGCGAAAGCGGCTGAGGCCGGCCAACCCGAAAGGAGAGAGTGACGATGAGAAAGCCTATGGGGTGGATTTTAGCCGCTGTTTTGCTCGCGACCCTCCTGACGAACTCCGCTTGGGCGGCAGGCATGACGCGGGCGCAGTATCGGAAGAACCTGATCTACAACAAAAACGCCCGTCCCGCGGGATGGCAATACCAAACGGGCTACAACCTGTGGCGTTCGCGACGGGGGCTTCCGGTCAACCGGAACACCTACAGGATGTACACGCGAGATCGGGCGTGGCACAACAACATGCGCCGGAATCACCAGATAGAGGCCATTGTCATGAACGCGACAGACTGGACCACCGAAGAGCTTACCCTATTCCTGAGACGAAACCAAGATCTCTTCCAATTTCACCCCGCCGGCTGGGAGAAGTGAGGAAAGAGTAGTCGTAGCGTTTGAGGCGGCCCCTATGTCCTTTCGGTAAGGGAAAAACTCAAGGGAAGAAGCTCGTTGGCTGTCATGATGATGATCTTGTTGGGGGACTCCAGCACCACCAACATGTCCGGGTTGAACTCCGCAAGCACCTGGCGGCAGGCCCCACAGGGCGGGCAGGGTGTGCCCGAACGCCCTCCCACGACGGCAATGGCCACGGGGTCTAGGCGTCCCATCGCGACCATACTGGCGATAGCGTTGCGTTCGGCGCAAACCGTCATGCCGTAGGAGGCGTTTTCCAGGTTACAGCCCAGCGTCACGCTCCCGTCCGCTGTCAACAACGCCGCGCCGACTTTGAAATTCGAGTATGGCGCGTAGGCTCGCTCCGCCACAGTTCGCGCCCTCTGCAACAGCATCTCCGCTGGCATGTTCGGCCAGGGCCAGTAGAACTGCCGCGCTTCCGCCACGGAATACCCCTCCCTAAAGCAGCGTTTTCGATAATTATGAGCAATAGCCACAGCAATGTCAACAAGAACGGGGCGGCTTTCAGGTACTCCCCAGCGCTTTGAAGGCCGGGGTAAATCGCGCTTGGCTTGGCGCGCAAGACATCTATCTTTTCCAAGCTACGCGTCACTTACTGACTTGGCGAAGTTCCTCCAAAATCTTGGGCTCTTTAGAGCTGTCGACTCTTTTCCGCGCGAAGTTTTTACCGTTTATATCCGGCTTTTGGTCTCTTCTTTCCGCACGTGATTGTACAAATCGCTATAAACTCTGGATTGTTCTATTCGATCACCCTTTTGCCTTCTTTGTCCTTTACACGCGCGTCCGCGCCGTATTTGAGCAAAAGCGACGCCACTTCAGGATTGCGGTTATTCGCGGCGGTCACCATAAGAGCCGTGGCGCCGTTTTCGTCCTTTGCGTTAACATCCGCGCCATATTTGAGTAAAAGCGATACTTTTTCAGGATTGCAATTTCTCAAGGCGGTGGCCAGTATGAGGGTTGTATCGCCGTATACGGTCTTTGCGTTAACATCCGCACCGTATTTGAGCAAAAGTGATACCATTTCAGGATTGGGGTTAAAAATGGCGGCCAGCATGAGGGCTGTAGCGCCGTCTTTGTTCTTCGCGTTAATGTCCGCGCCGTATTTGAGCAAAAGCGATACCACTTCAGGATCGGGGTTATTCGTGGCGCCCCCCATGAGGGCTGTATCGCCGTTTTTGTTCTCCGCGTTAATGTCCGCGCCGTATTTGAGCAAAAGCGATACCACTTCAAGGTTGGGGTTTTTCGCGGCGGCCAGCATGAGGGCTGTATAGCCCTTCTCGTTCTTTGCGTTAACGTCCGCGCCACCCTCCAGCGCGACCGCTACCTCATCGTAGGTTCCTTCTTTGCACAACCGCAAAAAGTCGTGCGCCGACATGGCTCAGGCCTGAACGCGCGACATCAGAAAACACGAAAGCGGAACCACGGCCCAAATAAAGTACTTTTTCATATTTTTACACCTTCCTTTATATTTGTTGTGATTCCGCGGCGTTAGGTGGTGGAGCGGACATTCGCGTAACTCGAAAAACCCCGTCGTCTTTGGAAAAACTGTGAACGTAAGCTACGCGCTTCTGTACACATGATTGTTCTTGCCTTTATTTTACTTCCGCTGAAAAGACATTATAGCGGTTTGCGCAATCACGCGCGGAAATAAGAGACTAAAAGCCGGATATAATACGGTAAAAACTTCGCGCGGAAAAGAGCCAACGGCTCTAAACAAGCTCTAAGGGTTTTTTAACTCGAATTCCTCGGCTAGAAGAGAAACGGCCTCGTCGGCTTTCGCGCCGTCCACCAACACGGAAATGTTGATGTCGGAGGTGGATATTCCGCGTATTTCGATGGAGCGGCGGCGCAACGCGGAAAACACCCGTCCCGCTACGCCTGTAGCGGCGTTCATCCCGTCACCCACGGCGGAGACCTTCGCGACGGGAACGCCGGACTCCACGGCGCAACCCTCCACGCCGTTTTCCTCCATGTAAACACGGATGGTTTTCATCACCGTCTCAGCGTCGCCGTCCAGCACAGTGAAGGTCAGGAACGAAAGGTCCTCGTCGCTGGCGGTCGCTATCATGTCGATGTTCACCCCGGCCAACGCCAGCGCCTGAAAGACGCCGGTGAGCACGTCGCCTTCGCCTGGGATCCGTTTGACGACGAACTTCATCTGGTCGCGCGCGACGGTCACGCCCGTCACAATGGAGCCCTCCAGCCATTTGGGAAGTTCTTTGACCACGTAAGTACCCCTTTCTTCAGAAAACGTGGACGCGCAGTAAAGCGTCACCCCATACTTGCGCGCCAGTTCCACAGCCCGCGTATGCAACACCTTCGCCCCTAGGGAAGCGAGTTCCAGCATTTCCTCAAAGGTGATGTAGTCTAGCTTGCGCGCGCCTGGGGTCTTGTTGGGGTCGCAGGTAAAGATGCCGGGGACGTCGCTATAGATCTCGCATACCGTCTCCATCCCTATAGAAGCGGCCTTCGCGGCGATAGCCACAGCGGACGTATCCGAGCCTCCGCGCCCCAGGGTCGTCAGGTCGCCGTCGGGCGTCACGCCCTGGAAACCCGTGATGACCACGACGCTGTTGTCTCGAAAGTCGCGCCGCAACAGGGAGAAGTCGATATCTTGGATGCGCGCGTTACTGTGCTCCCTGCTGGTCTTGATGCCCAGTTGAAAAGCGTTGCGCGAGACCGCCGCAACCCCCACGTCTCGCAGGGCCATGGTCAAAAGCGCGGCCGAGACCTGCTCCCCTGTGGCCAGGAGCACGTCCAGCTCCCGCGCGCCTGGGTTCGGCGAGACGTCCTTCGCCAACGCGATGAGTTCATCCGTGGCCTTGCCCATGGCGGAGACCACCACGGCCATTTTGACGCCCAATAAGCCCGACGTCAGGCGTTTGTTGACGCGCGTCGCCACGTGTTTGATCTTTTCGGGGGTCGCCACGGAGGACCCCCCATACTTCTGCACCACCAGCGTATTCGCGCTGTCCTGCCTTTCAATCATTACAGTTTCCTCAAGTCCTCCACAATTCGCGTTTTAGAGAGCGTTTGAGCGTTCGCCGTCTTGACGACCTTCGCGGGGACGCCTGCCACCACAGCTCCAGAAGGAACGTCCCGCGTAACCACGGCCCCGGCGGCAACCACGGCCCCGTCCCCGATCTGAACGCCCTCCAGAACCACAGCGTTGGCGCCGACCAGCACGTTGTCGCCGATGATCACGGGTACCGCGGAGGCCGGCTCCACCACCCCCGCGATCACCGCCCCCGCCCCGATGTGACACTTGGCGCCAATCCGCGCGCGAGCGCCCAGGACGCAGTTCATGTCGATCATGGCGCCCTCGCCGATGGACGCGCCGATGTTGATCACGGCCCCCATCATAACAACGGCGTTCTTCCCTATCTCGACCCTGTCCCGAATGACCGCGCCAGGCTCGATCCGCGCCTCGTAGCGCGTGAGGTCTGTCAGGGGCACCGCGGAGTTGCGGGCGCTCACCTCCACCTCCGACGCCGAGACGCGCCCTTTGTGCCCTGCCAGCGCTTCCATCAGAACGGCGTAGTCCCCGCTGATAACGCCGAAGTCCGCGCCCCCAACGAATTTCAGCTCTCCCCAGTCCAGGTTCCGTAGGTCTCCGGCGACAAAGGCCCGCGCGGGAGTTCGTTTTTTCGACTCTTTGATCAGGCGGATGATCTCCTCAGTGTTCATACCGTTTGTTCCATTCATGGCTTTTCTTCCCGCTTTCCTTCCTTAGAGCCATTGGCTCTAGTTGTGTCATCGGGCGCTTCTCAGAACGTCCTCGAAGGTGTAAAAGCCCTTTTCCGCGCCCGCGGCGAACAGGGCGGCCCGTAGCGCGCCCAGGGCAAAGACGCTCCGGGATAAGGCGCGGTGGGTGAGGGAAAGCACCTCGCCGTCGTTGGCGAAATGGGCGGTGTGGTCGCCTGGAACCCCGCCCAAGCGCAGCGAGCGCGTGGGACAATCCCGCCCGCTCGCCTCTCGCAGAAGGATTGCCGTTCCCGATGGCGCGTCTTTTTTCTTATTGTGATGCGTTTCCTCGATTTCCATGTCCCAGTCAGCCAGGAGGGGCGCGTAGTCCCGCAGTATCATCTTCAACACGTTAACGCCTGTGGCGAAATTGAAGCTCTGCACCACAGCCCTCTCCTTGGAGAGCGTCCTCAGCGCGGCGATGTGCTCGGCGGAAAGCGCCGTGGTGCCTACCACTAGCGCCGCGCCGTACTCCCCGCACAACGAGAGTGTTCCGGCAAGCGCGGCATGGGAGGAGAAATCCACAAGGACATCCGGCGAACTCCAGCACTCCGTCCCCGCCAAGTCCGCGGCCAGCGTCAGCTCGTGCCCCGCCTGGGTGAAGACGTTCTCGATCTCCTGTCCCATTCGTCCAGAGCGCCCAATTATTCCATACTTCAGCGTTTTTTCCGACATATACGTCACCCAATTCATCCCCACTTACGTGAGGGTGATTTTTATAGCGGATTGAACTCCAAAATAGCGTGTAAAAAACTCATAATTACCGCAAAAGTTTTGTTTATAAAAGAGCCCGCGGCTCTAATGTGGAAACGCCGAGATTCATCCTCACGCGCGTGGGGTAGTATATCATGGTTCATTTATTACGCGCTATCGGAGGCTTGACAGGGCAAACGCGTGTGGAAGAGAGCGTCGCGTGCCAGGCTCTTTTTCCCGCGACGGAGATATAGGGCTCGAAGGGAGTGTCGTAGACCCGTTCTAAAACCGCCTCATTCAGTTCTTTGGCTGGCGCGTCAAACAAAATTTTTCCGCCCTTCATCGCGAGAATGAAGTCGGCGAACGCGGCGGCAAGATTCACGTCATGCGCGGTGGCGACCACCGTCTTCCCCTCGGCGGCCAGCTCCCGCAATAGGGAAAACAACCGCGTCGTGTGTCGAGGGTCAAGGGCGGACGCGGGCTCGTCCAGCAGCATTACCGGCGGGTCCTGCGCCAGCGCCGCGGCCACGGACACCCGTTGAGCCTCACCCCCTGAAAGCCGGGTCACATCGCGAAACAAAAGGCGTTCCAGCTCCATCCGCGCCACGGCCTTCAAAACAAAGCCATCGTCCTCATCGGATGTTCCTTGATGGGGCAGACGTCCCAAGGTCACGACTTCGTAGACCGTGAAGGGGGCGTTCATCCGTGTCTGCTGAGGAACGACCCCCACGACACGGCCCAGCTCTCGTCTTGGTATCTTGGAAAGTTCCCTTTCACCAAGCGTCAGCTTTCCGCTGTATGGCAAGAGGCCGGAGAAGACCCGCATCAGCGTGGTCTTACCGCTCCCGTTGGGGCCGATGAGCGCCGTCAAGGTCCCAGGACGGATCGTCCCACACAACTCGCTCAGGATAAACCCTTCTCCGTACCCCGCTTCGAGTCCCAAAAAGCGTACCCAGAAGTTGGTCTTCGTTGTCATTCTTTCCTCCGGAGCGGCTACAGCCAGCGGAAGGAGGGCCGTTCACCGTTTTTTAGACGGAAATATTATACAGGCTCATATGAGCCTTATAATATCTTTTTGGTAGTTTTGTATAAATAATGATTTATCCAAACATCCGCGCCAATTTATCGATAGTGCTATTAACATGGAAACGCGCAAAAAGATTCATGGTCAAATCCACCATTTTTAACGACCTTGACACAATGCGCGTTCTTCCGGCGAAATATACCAAACCAATGACGTTGCCTGAAATTATCGCGTTCAATACCATGAGTTTCCGCTTTTGTCTGAATTAGCATTTCCGCAGGGATAAGTTCCGCGTAAGCTTCCCAGTTATCTGTAAAAAATAAAACAACTTCAAGCTTTTTCAGACGTTCAAGCAATTTACTCAGAGTTTTGCCACTACGATCTCCGCATTCCCAGTCAACGAGCTGGCCGGTAGTACGGCAATAAGCCTTCCATATCCAGCACTTGGTTTTTTTGACTTAATAAAATGCCACATTTCATCAAGTTCTATGATAACCGGACCTGGCGGTGTAGGTTTTTCATAGGTTTTAATTGCGAATTTACGTATCCAATAAAGTATAGTGGAA
>JAITGK010000118.1 GCA_031280635.1 Synergistaceae bacterium | reverse complement strand
GTGGAGTTAGTGATAAATTCGGCTTTTCAAAATCCCAAAACGTTACGATATCGAGATTTTTATACCTTAAAAACTGATTTTTAGCAAGAAAATAGCACCATTGTGCATATAAAGATTTTTGAAAATTAGCACAAATTACCGGCTTAGCTGACGCCTTCGCCAAGCTGATTGTATTCCTTTAGTTGGGTATAATTTCACCAACTCCCATTGCGGCGTAACTATTCCGTTTCCAGCCCCGCCTCCAAAGGGGACGCACAGGAGGGCGGTACTGCTCTTTTTCCCCACTATCCATTTTTTGGGTTTCCGTTATCTCAGACGCTTTTCTGCCTTCCAGCTCCCTCAGTTGTATGCCACGCCCTTTGCTCCATATCAATACCTCCCCACTGTAGAGTTCTCTAACTTCCTCTACCGTTTTATTACTATCCCTGCGCTGTTGTATTTTATGGAAAGATAATAACATAATAAATGTCTCGTGACGACAGTATCTAGCAGTCTATGCCAGAGCAGTCGGGATTGCGAGTATCACATAGTGTGGATTCCCAAATGTCATAGAAAGGCTATGTTTGGCAATATCCAAAATTATTTAGGAGAAATTTTTCATGAACTGGCCCGACAAAAGGAATGCCAAATATTGGAGGGTCATGTGGCGGTGGATCATGTCCACATGTATATATCCATCCCGCCGAAATACGCGGTAGCGCGAGTATTAAGGTTTCATCAAAGGAAAGAGCGCGATTAACATAGCGAGGAACTTTGGTGATAGGCAAAGGAACTTTAGAGGAGAAAATTTCTGGGCCAGAGGCTATTATGTACCTACGGTAGGCAGAGACGCGGAAGTGATCAAAGCCTACATAAGAAACCAAGAAGCTGAAGATCGAAAGTTGGAACAACAGGAATTGCTGGGGTAGCCGCTTTAGCGGCTCAAGGTTTTTAACCGCTTTGAGCGGTTCAAAAATCAAGCCCCCGGCTCGGCCGGGGGTATCTGACTTTGAGCTAGCTCGCTCATTTTCGAAGAGGTCTAATATATTCGACGTGAGTTATGACGGGTTGCGTAATTATACACGGAAATATAAGTTCAAGAATCAGAGGTCATTATGGTAAAAATTGTAATTATGATAAAAAATTTGTGTAGAAAAGAACCCACAGTTTTAAAATCGAAACAAACAGTGAGGCGATGGGGTATGACTGAGTTGGCGGTGGATTATCGTTTGCCGGTTTTTCGTATGAGAGACGCTTTGAAGGGCGTAGGGATACGTGAGATTGTGACGAAAGCGGAGGCGTTGGAGCGCGCGGGCAAGAAAGTGATTCACCTGGAGATCGGGCGACCCGATTACGACTCCCCCGCCTGCGCAAAAACAGCCGCGACTATGGCGTTGGAAAAGGGGGAGGTTCATTACACGGATACAGCGGGAACGCCCGCTCTGCGGCGCGCTATAGCGGATGCGTGGAAACGCGGCATGGGAATGGACGTAGACCCAGATCGCGAGGTGATCGTCACGGTGGGCTCGATAGAGGCGTTGGCGACGGCGCTTTTGACGCTTTTGGAGCCAGGAGACGAGGTGATCGTCCCGACTCCGTTTTTTCCAGCATATTCCGCGCAGATCGCGCTGGCGAGCGGCGTTCTTCGCGAGGCGCCTTGCCGCTTCGAAAATGGCTTTCGGATAGATTCCGCGGACTTGGAGGCGGCCATTACGCCCAGAACGCGCTTGATTCTGCTCAACACGCCGAACAACCCCTCCGGAGCGGTGATGGAACGCGAAGAGCTGGAGGGCGTCGCCGCGCTGGCGCACAAACACGGGCTCTTGGTGGTGAGCGACGAATGCTACGAAAAATTTTTGTACGATGGACAGCACGTCTCCATCGCGTCCCTACCGGGAATGCGGGAGCGAACAGTGGTACTCAGTTCGGCGTCCAAGACGTTCTCCATGACGGGCTGGCGTGTGGGCTGGATGATCGTCCCGCCGGAGGTGAAGCCTTACGCCGCTAAATGCCATCAGCACCTGGCGACCTGCGCCTCCTCTTTCGCCCAGGCAGGAGTTGCTGAGGCCTTGAGGAGCGCCGACGCCGACGTGAAGCGCATGATAGAAGGCTATAGGGAGCGCCGCGACTTTCTGGCCGCTCGACTGAGGGACAGATTTGAGCTCCACATGCCCCAAGGGGCGTTTTACCTGTTTCCACGCGTGTCGGCCCTGACGAAACGCCTGGGCCTAGACGCTCCAGGACTGGCGACATGGCTGCTGGACCAAGCGGGCGTCGCAACTGTTCCCGGCGACGTGTTCCATGCTCAGGGTGAATTCCTGCGCATGGCTTACTGCCGCCCGTTGGAGGAGCTCGCCGAGGCGGCGGATCGTATCGAGGTCGCCTTGAAGAAAAATGGGATGTCGTGATGGAACGCTGCCCCCGGTTTATCCTGCACTTAAGCCGAATCGCGGAAAATGCGGCCAAGGTGGTGAGGCTCTGCGCGGCGCGCGGCGTGATGGTAGAGGGCGTCGTTAAAGGCGTGTGCGCGGACCCCCGCGTGGCGGGCGCTATGCTGGAGGGAGGCTGTGCGTCCCTGGCGGACAGTCGCGTCCAGAACCTGGTTCTTCTGAAAAAGGAGTTCCCCACCGTCCCAAGGACGTTGCTTCGCATTCCCATGAAGAGCGAGCTAGAAGACGTCGTGCGCTCCACTACACGCTCTCTGGTTTCCATGCCGGAGAGCGTGGCGGCGTTGGACGACTGGTGCTGGACGCTGGGCACGGAGCACGAGGTACTCCTGATGTTCGACCTGGGCGACCGTCGGGAGGGGATACCTGAACACGGCGAGGAAATGAGGGCCTTCATCGCCGCCCTGAAAAAGGCCTCCCGCGTGACCTTGGCGGGGGTGGGAGCAAACTTTGGATGTTTCGCGGGCGTCCTGCCGGGTCCCTCTGCCCTTAGTCGTCTGTGTTTCCACCATCAGGCGCTGGAAGAGGCCCTGGGTCGTCCGATTCCCCTTTGCTCCGGTGGTTCGACTTCAACGCTGGCCCTGATCGAAAGCGGGGAACTTCCGGTGGGTGTGAACCACCTGCGCGTCGGCGAGGCGATTTTACTGGGACAGGACGTGTCGCGTCAGCGTCTTGTCCCGTGGCTGCGTCAGGACACGGCCTGGCTGGAGGCGGAGGTGGTGGAGGTTCGGGTCAAGTCATCTCTGCCTGAGGGGGAGTTTGGGGCGGACGCCTTCGGGAACCTGCGAACCTTCATGGACGAGGGTCCTCGGCGGCGCGCCATTGTTGCCCTGGGGCGGCAAGACGTCCCCGCGGAAGCCTTAGAGCCCCAGGCGCCAGGCGTGAAGGTACTGGGCGCTTCCAGCGACCACACAATCCTTGACGTGACAGGCGAGCCCATAGAGTGGGGGAGTCGCCTGCGTTTCTCCGTAAACTACGCCGCCATGCTGGCCCTCATGACATCGCCGTATGTCTCACGTGTTTACGCGTAGCGGGCCGCGGGTCAGGGGACATCCTTTGAGGAGGATGACCTCCAGCTCTCCCGGAACGGCGAGACGGCGCGCGAGTTCGGGCAGAGTCGCGCTTTCCATTTCTCCGTGATCGGCGACGGCGACGGGGAGGTGAGACCGAGTGCAGTCCAAAAGGTCGTGGTATCTCATATCTGCCGTTACGAAAAGGTCCGCTCTGGCGGCTAAGGCCGTGGGCCACAGATTCCCACCGGAGCCGCCGCACAAAGCCACCCGCAGCGTCTCACGGTCTGTCTGGCCGTAGAGGTCAAGCCACGTCAGGTTCCACGCCTTTCTCAGTATGTCGAGGACTTCCCGCGTTGGGGTCGGGAGGTCGCCCACAGCCCCCAGCCCGCCGCCCTCCTCCGTAGGAATCAGAGGAACCGCGCCAGTCAGTCCCAGCCGTTCCGCCAGAACCTGACTGACCCCGCCTTTTGCCTTGTCCCAGTTTGTGTGCGCCGCCAGCACCGTTATTCCCGCCTTGACCGCCGCTCGCACGGTCTGCCCTCCCCCTGACGACAGGTCGAGACCGCGGATGGGCTTAAAGAAAAGCGGGTGATGTGTGAGCAACCCCTGACATCCCTGACGGGACGCCTCCTCCACCGCCTCAGGCAGAGGGTCCAGGGTAAGCGCCAGCCGCCGCACCTCCCCTTGAGGGTCTCCCACCATCAAACCCACGTTGTCCCACTCCTCCGCCAAACGAAACGGCGCGACAAAATCAATCCTTCCAAGAATATCCAGAACCTTCATCCTAATCCCTTCATCCTAGAGCCGTTGACTCTTTTCTGCCTAGAGCCATTGACTCTTTTCTGCGCAAAGTTTTTGCCGTTTATATCCGATTTTTGGTCTCTTATTTCTACAATTATGCAACACGCTGTAATAGGGTATGGGACAGGGAGGCATGTCAATGTCCCAGCAGAATGTCGCGCATTTTCGCGACGCCGCGCGTAGCTGTCTCCTTGATGATGGTGAAGTTTTCGGGAAGAAACACGTCCACGCCCTTGGGATCGATCAGGAACGCCCTCGCGTCACGACGGAGAGCTGTCGCCAGCCCCGCGGCGGGGTATACCACCAACGACGACCCAACGACCGCGAAGACGTCAGCGCCTTGAACCTGGCGTTCGGCCTCTAGAATCAGAGGGACGGCCTCGCCGAACCAGACGATGTTGGGGCGAAGCTGCGCCCCGTCCTCCCCTGTCTGCCCCAGGGCAATGTCCTTGTAGCCGATGTCGTAGACCCGAGATTCGTCCTGAACGCTCCGCGCCTTCGTCAGCTCCCCATGTAGGTGCAGAACTCGGATACTTCCCGCCCGCTCATGCAGGTTGTCCACGTTTTGCGTCACAATGTAAACGTCAAAATACATCTCCAGCTCCGCCAGAATTTTGTGCGCCTCGTTGGGTTGCGCGGACTCCAACTGACGCCGCCGCTGGTTGTAAAACTCCAGCACCAACCCTGGGTTCCTGCGCCAGCCCTCAATACTGGCGACCTCCATCACGTCATGGTTCTCCCACAAGCCATTGCTGTCCCGGAACGTTTTCAGGCCGCTCTCCGCGCTGACGCCCGCGCCGGTCAGCGCCACCAATTTTTTCTTCGCCGCCGTTTTTTCCATTCTCGCATCCCTCCGATTTTCTTTGATTTTCTCCCATTATAGAGTATTTTATCCAGATGAAACGCCGTCTGGCGCTGTGTTATAATGCTTTTCGCGAAATATGAAAGAAGGGCTGCGGAGAGCTATGAAAAAAGCCAAAGGTTCTTTCAAATTTCTTCTCTGGGAACGGCTGTTCGCGCGCTGGGGCCTTGGGATGCGCGCAAAGCTCATCATCCTCTTCGTGTTCATCAAGGTTATCCCTCTCGTCCTGCTCGCCTACATCGCCTGGAGACAGTCCTCGATCCTTGGAGAAGATCTCACCCGCCTGACGCTGGACTTGAGAGAAAAGGCCAACCAGTCGCTCTCTAGGATGGGGAACATTGCCGTCAACGACGCTGTAGCGGCCCTCGACGATCGCGCCACCAAAAACATTGAGCGCATTACCACCGACACGGCGTTCCGCGTCGCGGACTTCCTCTACGAGCGCGACAGCGACATCCTCTTCGCCGCCACGCTGAAACGAGACCCCGACGTCTACCGCCACTTCGTCTCTAGAATACAGGGAAAACTCGTCAAACAAGGCAGGTGGAAGCTGGTCGGGCAATCTTGGGTTCCAGAGGAGGTTCCGCCCCCGCCTCGCCAGATCGTCTCCTCCAATGAGGAGAACAATCAGCGTTTCCACTACCGTCCTCCCGACGCGTTCACCTACGAAAATCGCCCTCTGTACGCGGAGATAACCTTCGTGGACCTTGATGGAAACGAGAAACTCAAGGTCACCACGTCCCCCCGCATGGACCTGCGGAAGAAGAACGTCTCCGACCGCCGCAACACCTACGTGCGGGCCGAAACCTACTGGGAAGACCTGAAGAAGCTCAAACCGGGGGAGATTTACGTTTCCGACGTGATCGGGGCCTACGTTTCCTCGCGGGTCGTTGGCATCTACACGCCGGAGAGCGCCGCCGCCGCCGGCGAAGAATACGCGCCGCGGAAGTCCGCCTACGCTGGGGAGGAAAACCCCCTGGGCAAGCGTTTCCAGGGGATCATTCGCTGGGCGACGCCCGTGGTGGAGCAGGGGCGCGTCGTTGGTTACGTGACCCTCGCCCTCGATCACGACCACATCATGGAGTTCACCTCCCGTATCACTCCCTCCGATACGCGTTACACGAAAATCCCCAACGCCTACGAAGGAAACTACGCCTTTATTTGGGACTACAAATGCCGCAACATTGTGCACCCTCGTCACCATTCCATCGTCGGCTACGACCCAGAAACGGGGGAGCCCCAGATTCCCTGGCTGGAGGAGCGCGTCTACGAGCAATGGCAGGCCAGCGGCAAAAGCTACGCGGAGTTTATCAAGGACGCCTCAGTTTTCGTAGAGCAGTCCGTCAAGAAAAAACCCGCTAAGGAGCTGACCGAACGGGGTCTGTTGGGATTGGATGGTCGGTACCTCAACTTTGCGCCCCAGTGCGTGGGGTGGTTCGACTTGACTCGCGAGGGCGGGTCAGGCTCCTTCGTGATCTACTGGAGCGGGTTGACCAAACTGACCACCGCGGCCGCTATCCCCTATTACACGGGTCAGTACGGGGGCTCCAAACGGGGATTCGGCTTCGTGAGCGTCGGGGCGGGTCTCGACGATTTCCACCGCCCGGCCCGGCAGACGGAGACGGAACTGGGCTTCTTGATCCAAGCCAGCGACAACAACCTCTCCCAAATGACCAGCGACGCCCGGAAGGCCATATCTAGAAACCTGGTAGCGACCACCACGCAGATCGCCATCTCCGCGGGCATCATGATCGTTCTGGTCGTGCTGATCGCCATATGGATGGCCTCCGCCTTCACGCGTAGCATTACCAAACTGAACAAAGGCATATCCCGCTTCCGATCCGGTCATCGACACTTCCGCTTCCGCGCTCCCATCAAGGACGAACTGGGGGTCTTAGCCGATTCCTTCGACGAAATGGCCGACAGCCTGGAGTCTAGTATTAAGGGCCCCCTGGTCATCATTGGGATGGACCGCAAGGTTATATATGTTAACAAGGACGCCCTCGCCCTTCTAAACAAAACCCTGCCCGACGCCCTGGGCAAACCCTACTCCGAAAACAGCGTCTACCCCAGCGGTTCCAAGTACTGTCCCGTCACGGCCCTGGAGGAGGGATTCGAGCCCGAAGTCCTGTATCTGCCGGAGTATCAGCTTTATATAAAGGGCAAGGCCACCTACCTGGAGGACAAAAAGGGCCGCCGTGTGGGTTACGTCGTGGTATCCACGGACGTTACGGAGCTGGCGAAGAAGCAGATTGAGCTGGAGATGGCTGTGCGGGAGGCAAACCGGGCTAACGAGTACAAAGGAGAGTTCCTGGCCCGCATGAGCCACGAGATACGCACCCCGATGAACGCCATCATTGGCATGACCAACATTGTCAAGAAAAAGCTGGTAGCGGAGGCGCTTGACATGTCGGACATCCAGGCCCACGTGCGTCAGATCGAGACATCCTCTCAGCACCTTTTGGGACTTCTCAACGACATTCTGGACATCTCCAAGATCGAGGCGGGGAAGATCGATCTTTCGGAAGAGGACGTGGACCTGGCCAAGTTGGCGAGCGCCGTGAGCTCTATCATCGGGCCGCGCTGTGAGGAAAAAAACATCGTCTTCGAGACGGTCTTTGAGGTAGCGCCCCCGGCGGCTTTCGTCAGCGACCCCCTGCGTCTGCGCCAGGTGCTGATCAACCTTCTCGGCAACTCGGTGAAGTTCACGCCGGAGTGTGGTAGGATAGAGTTCCGCGTTAAGCAGAAGGAGCGGCAAGAGGGCAAAAGCCTGGTGGAGTTCTCCGTCCAGGATTCGGGCATCGGCATCCCCGCGGACAAACTGGAAAAGCTGTTCCAGCCCTTTGAGCAGGGTGGCAGTCACATCTCCAAGCGCTACGGGGGGACAGGACTCGGGCTTGCCATCAGCCGCAGCATCGTGCGGCTTCTGGGCGGCGACATTGCCGTGGAGAGCAAAGAGGGCGAGGGCAGCGCATTCCGCTTTATTCTGTGGCTGAACCATTCCGCTGCGGTGTTCGAGGAGGAACAGCCCATTGCCGACACCGAAGGTCTGTTCGAAAACAAGAGGGCACTGCTGGTTGACGACGTGCTGGTCAACCGACTCATCGCCGTGGAGATGCTGGACGGCACGGGACTTGCCATCGACGAGGCTGAGGACGGACTGCTAGCGCTAGAGACGTTCGAGAAGTCCCTTCCTGGCGTCTATGATATTATCTTCATGGACGTGCAGATGCCCAACATGGACGGCTACGAGGCCTCCGAGGCTATCCGCGCCCTAGATCGACCCGACGCGAAGACGGTGCCCATCGTGGCCCTGACCGCCAACGCCTTCAAGGAAGACGTGGACAGGGCTATCAGCCACGGGATGAACGCCCACCTGGCGAAACCCCTGGAGTACGACAAACTGCTGGAGGTCTGCGCCCGATATTTGAAGTGAACGGACTATTGGGTTCGATCCTTGGCGCCTACGGCGTAGCTTATAGAGCGCTCGCGTTTCTCGGAAGGGGAGTTGTAGATCTTCCCGCCGACCATGAGCTGGGTGGAGCCGCCGCCGTCCAGGTTCAACGCGTAGGTCAGGCCCTTCATTCTGAGGATGTTCGCCACCTCCCCAAGCGTGAACCCAGCGCTGTGCGTCCCGTCGCGCCCGTCGCCGACGAAGAAAACCCACTGCCCCTTGCCCGTCAGTCCCATGACGGAGCGCGGGTGACGTAGGTTCAGCAGCGAATTGGGGAACCCCTCGGGCTCGATCCGCACTTCTCCGTTCCGTATCAGATAGGGTCCGGCTTGGATAATGTTGTCCATGCCGCTCCAGAGTGCGTCGCCCTCGTTGAACACGCTTTCTATCGAGACCTTGTCCCCTGGCTTCAGCCCTCCCGCCAGGAGCGCCGCGTTCGCCCCATACCCCGAAAGAACATACCGGCCCGGTCCGATGGGGGTTCCACCACCCAACGTCACCGCCACGCACCTGCCGTTCTCCACGACCACCTCCGCCGCCTGCGCGTGGACGGGCGTGAACCTGCCGTAAAAAACGTTGTAGAGCGTTACGGAGTTTCCCTTGACGAAGTGATTCAGGGTGTCGATGGCGAGCCAGCCGCTCTCTAGCCGCGCCTTACCACTCCACGCGACCTCGCCAAAGGCCGCGCGTTGCTCCGTGTTCCAGCCCAGGCACGTGCGCCCCTGGTAGGGTTTGTTGACCAGCATACGCCCGATCCGGAGCGTTCCGATAGGGAAGCCCACGTTGCGCCCGGAGACCGAGAAGAACCCCGCGTTGATCGCGGCCCGCGCGCCGCTGGCCCTCGCCATCGTCGAAAGGGGCGCCAGCGTCGTTATGCCCTCCGGCGGCGTTATGGGGCTCAAGGCGTAACGTGAGGGGTCGATGGTTAGAAGGGCCCAGTAGAAGGGCTGGTTTTCCAAATTGACGTTTCGCACGGAGGGCAGGAGTCGGACGGGCTTCCCCCGCTCCCGAGCCAAAGCGGCGAGGCGGCGCGCTTCTCCGTGGTCATCTAGGAGTCCACTGGTCAGTCGCCACTCGTAGTTGGGGTTGTTCATCGTCGTCTTGAAACCCTGACCCGCGAGATATTTTTGCAGTACCTCAGCCTCCGACTTCTCATCGAACCCGTTCACGTAGACCCGCCATTTCGGAAGCGCGCTGAACGTTCCCTCTCGGTAGATCTCCAACTCCATCCCCGGCGCGGGGGTAAAAGTAACCTCCAGCTTCAAGTACTGACTGGCGCGGCTTAGGAGAGAGAGTAACGCGCCGGCCTCGTCCAGAGAGAGCTTTTCGGAGGGTCCAAATCGGGTGGGCGTGTTTTTAAGTAGGGGAGGTCTCATGCGCAGCGCCACGGTGAGACAGCCTCGATCCAACTCAGGGAGCGCCTTCGCGTCCTCGAAGGGAAGTTCGAGTTCCGACAGTATTCGCGCCTCCTCCGCGAGCCCCAAGGAGCAGACGACCCACCGCAGAGCCTCCTGCCGGGTGACAGGAGCGGCTAGGTCGGAAATCGCCTCTGGCACCACGCCGCTTTTGAGGGCAAGGGCGGCGTTTTCCCGCGCGTCAGAGCCGTCGGCAAAACCGCGCGCCTCCATGAGCCGCGATAGGAAAAGGTCCCGCCGCACATCTGGGACTTTGAGGGGCGCGGCGCTGACGAGCACTGGGTACACAAGCGCCGCCACAATAAAAAACGCCAGCGCCGCAAAACGCAGACGGTTCCAGACAGGAAAGCACAAGGGCATCAACTTCTTTCATATGTAAAAAGCGCTTTACCTCTAAAGAAACGCCCTTATAAAGGGGTCGTGAACCTCATAGGGTTCTTAGGGGTCTACGACCCCTAAGCAGGGTTTGGGGCGGAGCCCCAAGCGCTTCCTTTTGTTCTTGCTTGTTTGCTCCGTTATAAACTCAGTTCCCGATTTTCGCCCACGAGGCGATTTTTTCCCTGTTCTTCAGCCACTCGTCCTGAAACTGGGCGATCAGGTAGATGCCGATCCGCTCTCCGTCCTCGGCGCGCATATGGTCTTTCAGAAACCCCTCGATATAGTAGCCCGCGTGTAAATCATAGTTCAAAACTTTCAAATTGTCAGAGCGTACCGTAGAATACATTTTATTGACCCCGACCTCGACAAATCCCCATTGCAGTAAGTCATAGATGAGACGCAGGCCGAGTCCTCGCCCCTCAAAAGCATTTTCTCCAATGTAAGCTCCTGAGTCGCAGGAACTGACGTCCATTTTTATATCCCTCAAAGTGATGACGCCAAAGGGAACGCCATCTGAAAAAGCGATCCGAACCTCGTTTGTCCCGATTTTTTTCGCGAGGGATTCCAACCAACGTCCGTGCCGCTCTTTCGATATATCCGATGGATCTAACATCCCGGCCTTAACCCTGGGGTTGCCGCGCCACAACCTCACCTTTTCCTGAAGCTCTTCACTGACCTCCAAAATATTTTTGTACGTGAGCATCTTCGTCCTTCTCTGTCTGTCAAGCATTCAACATGTTCCACGTCAGCCACTCGTCGGCGGCGATGTCGCGGGACGCCGTTTTTCCGATCAACTCTCCGATGTGTTTGGGCGCAATTCCCAGGCCGGGGCGCTTGGTACAGAGCATGTCCGCCGTTATCGCGCTTCCCGCGGAAATGCCGCGCGCGGCGTGAACACTGCGGCGCCCGATCCGATAGCTTTCGCTTTCCGCCTCGCTGGGGCCTCGCTTCTCCCCGTCTCCTAAAGCCGCCTCCACGTCCCGTACTTGTTCCACCAGGCGCTTCATGTCGGCGGGCTCCATGGCGAAGGGGTGATCCGGCCCCTCTAGCGACCGGGAGAGCGTGAAATGCTTCTCGATCATGTGGGCTCCTAGGGCCGTCGCCGCCACGGAGATGTGAGTCCCCAGCGTGTGGTCGGACAGACCAGTAGGTATCCCAAAGGTATCCTGCATGGTCTTCATGGCTCGCAGGTTCACGATGTCCGGCGGCGCGGGATAGAGCGAGGCGCATTGCAGCAGAATCGCCTGCGCCGTGTGGCAAGCGTCTAGGGCATCGCGGACTTCGTCCATGTTTGCCAGCCCCGCGGACAAGACCACAGGCTTCCCTTTGGCGGCCACGTGGGCGATCAGGGGAAGGTCAACAAGCTCGAAGGAGGCTATCTTGAACAGGGCGCTGTAGGGGTTCAGCAGGTCGGCGGCCTCCTTGTCGAAGGGCGTGGCGAAAAAGACCAGTCCTCGCCTGGCGCAGTGCGCCGCAAGCTCCTCGATCCACTCTCTCGGCGTCTCGATCTCGGAGATGAGGGTGTGAAGGTTTTTCGTGTAGCCCGAATGAGCGGGCGTTCGCCTGGAGTACAGAGCGTCGGCGGTGTATATCTGAAACTTAGCGGCGTCCACGCCGCAGTCCGCCGCCGCGTCAATGAGCTCCCGCGCTAAAGCCATAGACCGGTTGTGGTTCGCGCCGATCTCTGCGACGATGAAACAAGGATGTCCTTCGCCTATCTTCCGACCTCCGCCCCTAAAATTGCCCGGAAGAGTAATTTCGTACGCCAAGCTTTCGCCTCCTGTCGTTTTTGGGGTACTGCCGTGTTATCCCCGCCGATTTTTAGAGCCGTCGGCTCTTTTACGCGCAAAGTTTTTACCGTTTAGAGCGGTTTGCTCTTTTCTGTGGAAAGTTTCTGCTGTTTATATCCGCTTTTTGGCCTCTTATTTCCGCGTATGATTATGAAAAACGCCATATATTCGGCTTTTGATCTCTTATTTCCGCGCATAACGCGCAACCCGCTATAAGGTTCATTGCACTCAAGACATTGCCTTTTCGAAGAAACTCGAAAGGGAATTGACGAGGGTTTGGAACACAGGATGCTTGTCGAACATGAAATCGTTGTGTTTGCCGTCTAGAATGACGAGCTCTTTTGCGCAGTTGAGCCGCTCGTAAAAAGACAAAGATTCCTCCAGGGGGTGCAGCAGGTTGTCCTTGCCGTGACAAATGAGCACAGGAACGTTGATTTTACCAACGTGTTCTTCCGCGTTGAAATCCAGCAGAGATTGCCCCATTTCTAGCGAAATTTCCTGCCCGTAGCCGGTCACGGTATAGAGGTTTTCCTTGACTACGCCATTGGTTTCAGGGTCAAGAGGGTAATAGTGAAAAGGATTTTTGTACAGCCTTGTCCCTTCTCTGACAAAACGAGAGCGTTCTTCCTGGATTTCCTGTTTGAGCTCGCGAAAATCCATGTAAGAGTAGACCGTCCTGAGCCAGCGTTCACCGTTGTAAAATCCGTTGAGTCCCGCGACAGCTTTGACGCAGGACTCTTTCGAGGCGGCCACCATCACGAGCGCCGCCGCCATGCCCCAACCGATCAGTCCAATACGGTCAACATCCACTTCCGGTAGAGCCTGAACATAGACCAAAGCGTTCCGAATATCTTCAACCTGTTCTTCGAGCTTGCAAACGCCCGCGATTCCTTCATTGTCCAAAAACCCTCTGTAATCGAAGCCAAAAGCGGCATATCCCCGAGCGGTCATGGCCCGCGCGAAAAGAGCGGGATAAATGGCGTTTAATCCCATATATCCTGAGTTGGGAACGATACAAGGCCTTTTTTCATTTTCACCTGCCGCGTGATTGTCAGGCAAATACAAAGCGGCTTTCAATTTGTATCCATTGCTGTAAAAATGATGTTCCTTGGTGATCATAGACTGTGCACCTCAATTTTTGGGAATGATGCGTGACAGCACGGCGGAGAGGACAAGCACCGTTCCACCGCGTCCGCCAAGGCCTCCAAAGCCGCGCTGTTCGCCGTGTACGCGGCGTATCCCGCTTCCCGGGCGGTCTGAGCTGTTCGCTCGCCGATACATACGGCTTTGACGTCCGTATTGGGGCGGGAGCGCGTAAAATTTCGCACCGACGACGCGCAGGTAAACGCGACGGCGTCAAAGTCCTCCGCGTTCACGTGACATGGAATCGGAACAGTGCGGTAGACGGAAACCTCATCAAAGCTTAGACCTTTGGCTCGTAAAACCTTTGGCAAGTCCGGCGCGCCGTTCTCCGCGCGGAGCAATAGAAGACGGTCCCTGGCGACGGCGCTCAACGCTTCCCCCAACGCGGCCCCATTGTAGGTGGTGGGCATCAGTTCCACCCGTAGTCCCCGCACTTCGAGGGCCTCTCCCGTCACGGGACCCACGGCGGCGATTTTTGCCCCCCCAATCTCCAGGATATCCCGGCGCTCTGCTCCCAGTCGAGCGAAAAAGGCCTCCACTCCGGCGGAGCTGGTGAAGACCAGCCACTCGTACCCCCCCAGCGGAGGCAGGGGGGTGGTGATTGCCTCCGCTCGCGAGACTGGAACTTCCACGGCCTCCACCCCGCGTGAACGCAGGATGGCGGCGAGACGCCCGCTCTTGTCCCCGTCTTTTCGCGTGACGCGAGGAATCAGTACGCGCTTCCCTGCCAGAGGCAGGAGAGAGGGTTTCCTCAACCCCTGGGTGACGGCGCGACCCACGACAATGACCGCTGGAGCCTGAATATTTTCCGTCTCCGCGCGTTGAGGCAGGTTGTCTAGGGTTCCGAAAACCTGTTTTTGGCGCGCCGTCGTGCCGTTTTCGATGACGGCGATAGGCATGTCTCCGTCCATTCCGGCGGCGGTCAGGCGGTTGCAGATTTCTTTCAGCTTCGAAGCGCCCATCAGAAAAACCAGCGTTCCCTCCAGCCGGGCCAGTACCTCATAGTCGATCCCCGCCTCCGTTTGGACGTCTTCCCTCCTGTGGGCCGTGAGCACGTGGAGCGATGAGGAGCAGCCCCGTAACGTAACTGGAATCCCCGCGTAAGCTGGGACAGCTATGGCCGAGGTCACGCCGGGAACTACCTCGCAGGCAATGCCCTGTTCCGTCAGAGTGGCCATTTCCTCCCCTCCGCGTCCAAACAGGAACGGGTCACCGCCCTTTAGACGTACCACCTTCTTCCCTTCGCGGGCCTTCATGGCCAAAATTTTTTCGATGTCCTCCTGGGGTACCGGGTGACAGCCGCCCTTTTTGCCCACGTCGATCAGCTCCGCAGCCAGCTTGGCATGACACAAAACCCCATCGCCAATCAGGCGGTCGTAAACTACCACGTCCGCGTCTCCCAGCACTCGGCGTCCTTTAAGCGTTAATAGTTCCGGGTCTCCCGGTCCCGCTCCCACCAGCCAGACTTTACCGGCCAAAGTTCTCACCGTCCTGCAAAGAATTGAGGTTCCGCCCCAAACCCCACAAGGGGAGCAAGTCCCCCTGACCCGATAACCTGAGTTCCGCTCCCATATTACCGCAAAAGCTTTGTTCATAAAGGAGTCGACGGCTCTAAATTGTGATACAGACGCTCATGGGCATAACGTTTACCCTTATCTATCTTTAAGGTACTCATTGCAAGATAGAATCTCATGTCTTCTCGTTTTTGTCTAGGGTGCGTTTTAAAACTCCTAGCGAAATTGGGGTGGGTTCAAGAGGCTTGTTTTTTTGACGAAGGCATGTATAATAACGCAAAATCCCTTGCGGGGTTTTGCTTAGACAAGCGTGAAAATTCTACGGAAAAGGCTCAATATAGTATATTTTACGGATGACGCTACCGATTTAAGCTGGTATAATGTCCACAGGTCCTTTTCTTTTCCTTTTTTAAAATCCAATCCAGTCCTGTTTTTGTGAACATCAGGGACTCACTAGGGGCAACCACGTTTTGACTTCGCGGTCGCTTTTGGCGTCTTTTACTCAAAAATTTTGACTCAAAAAACATATTGAAAGGGTGGTTTGTTATGAAAAATTTGTGGGTATTTGTGGCTATGCTGCCGCTTGCCCTCGCTTTTGTGGCCGAAGCTGAGGTCGTCGAATGGCAGAAATGCTTGGGCGGTTCTTACGAGGACTATGCCTATTCTATCCAGCAAACGAGGGACGGAGGATACATCATCGCGGGGGTACCTACTCTAACGATGGCAACGTGGACGGGTTTCACGGGCAGCAAGACGCCTGGATTGTCAAGCTCAACCCCGACGGTGACAAGCCCAGCGGTGGTGACGAGCCCGGTGGCGGGTGCGACGCTGGTTTGGGCGTGGGAGCGTTGATTTTGGTGACCGGGCTTTTGGTGGGTAAAGGGAAAAGGCGGTAAAAAAACTTTTCGGGGACGTGGGAGCGTCCCTGATTTTTATCCAATATTTATTAGAGCCAATGGCTCTAGGGCGTGTTTTATAGCGGATTGCATAATCATGAACACCAAAATAGCATGTAAAAAGCCCATAGCTACCGCAAAAGTTTTGGTCATAAGAGAACCAACGGCTCTAAAATTCCTGTTTGACTATAAATACATTAAAAAAGTGCCTGAAAACGTCTGTTTTTTGTTGGAGCAGTTAGTTTTCGAACACACCCTAGTACAATCGCAAATCCGCCATGCGCCGTAAATGTATGGACAGGCTGGGGCTCTATGATACAATGTCTCCTGTAGCATCTGTAAAGGAGTTATTGTCTTTCAGTCTTTTTTATAAGGAAGGTTGTTGATTCGGTTGAAGGAAATGTGGTCTTGGAAAATGGCGTTGTTGGTAGTGGCGTTGGTGACGCTTTTCACCGCAGAGAGTTGGGCGGCCGCAGACACGATTGGGGTGATCGACTCGCAGATGATCCTCACCAAACACCCTTCTTTTGAGAACGTGGCCAAGCAGCTTCAGCAAATAGCCAGACAGAAGGAGAGCGAAGCAAGGACTGCCGCAGAAAAG
Organism: Synergistaceae bacterium; assembly: GCA_031280635.1. Classification (GTDB taxonomy): domain Bacteria; phylum Synergistota; class Synergistia; order Synergistales; family Aminobacteriaceae; genus JAITGK01. The sequence goes on along the minus strand of JAITGK010000118.1, from coordinate 437 downwards.
GAAACGGACCCTGCTCAGAAGAACCAGGTTATGTTGAGCAAGCGTATGGAACTGGCGAAGGAAGAAGAGCGTCTGATGGGGCCCATTGCCAAGGACTGCCAAGAGGCTGTTCGTGTTGTCGCTAAAAAGCGAAACGTGACCGTTGTTTTGGAAAAAGCTTCCGTCTATTTCGGGGGAATAGATATTACAGACGACGTTGTCCAGCAGTTGAGTCTCAGCAAAAGCAGAAATTGACGAAAAGAAAAACAGCGATCCCACCACAAGAGCCGCGCGAAAGTGCGGCTTTTTTCGCATATTGAGCTTTTGACGTCTATAATCTAAACCTAAAATGGAGAAATTTCTAGCACTACACTTCATTTCGATCTTTCAATTGCAGCTTAAACTCTCATTTTAAGCCAATATTCTCGAAGTGTCTTTGCCAGCTTCGGCTCTTTTCT
>JAITGK010000115.1 GCA_031280635.1 Synergistaceae bacterium | reverse complement strand
TGAAAACCTCGGGCGCGTTACTATCTGCCGGCCCGAACCCACATTGGGAAGAAACGTTGTCCGTATACGAGACTTCGAGCGGGCCGAAAAGGACCTGGGAGAGCTTGAGACCATTATGTGCGAGGTGGACGCGATTAAATATGGCCTATGGACCAACGGCCTCGATTTTTTCTACGTCGAAAAAATAAGCAGACGCTTCGAGCCGGAGTTCAACCCCATCGGAGACTGGCCCATGGCTGAAGAGTCCCAGGGCGCGAGAGATGTTTTTTCCGACGCTCACACCCGCGTCGCGGACGCTGAGATGCTGAAAATCACGTTCCGGCGCTGTCACAACTACATCCACGGCAACGAAGGAATGCCCAAGGACGCGGCTTTCTGGCAGTTCCTCTACCTCATTTTCTGTAAGATGCACGACGAAGGGCTTCGCTCCAGGCAGCGCGCCTCGTGGAAAAGGCGCTTCTGGGCTGGCCCCAGGGAACAGTTCGACGAGAAAGGGCGCAAGGAAATTCGCGCCCGCATCGTCGAGCTTTTCTCGGAGGTCAAAAGTGAATACAAAAACATTTTCCGCGGCAACGAGGAGATCTCGCTCTCCGACAGAGCCCTGGCCTTCATCGTTTCGGAGCTGGCCCGGTACGACTTTACGAGAACCGACGTGGACGCGAAAGGGGCGGCCTATCAAGAATTGGTGGGCGTCAACTTGCGCGGGGACCGCGGGCAGTATTTCACGCCGCGCGGTGTGGTGGGACTCGTCATAAAAATGCTCGCGCCCAAGGAAAATGAGAAACTTTTGGACCCTGCCTGCGGGACGGGAGGTTTCCTCGTGGCCGCGCTGGGTTATATGCTCGACAAATTCCGCGGGGAGGACAAGATCACGGCGGAGAACGAGAACACCACCGAATTTCTCAAAGCGCATGAACGCCTGAGGGAGTACGCCGCCACCAACGTCTTCGGCGCGGATTTCGACCCGTTCCTCATCAGGGCTTCCCAGATGAATATGGTCATGGCCGGCGACGGGTGCGGACACCTTTACAACATCAATTCCCTGGAGTTCCCATTGGGACGCCTGGCGGATTTGGCGAACGCGACAAAAGACATCCCCTTGGGGACGATGGATATCATCGCCACCAATCCGCCCTTCGGCTCTGACATCCCAATAACCGACACGACCATCCTCGACCAGTACGAACTGGCCGCCGTGTGGGAGTCGGACGGAGAGGGCGGATACCGCACCACGGGCCGCCGCCAGGGAAGCGTTTCCCCCGAGATTCTTTTCATAGAACGCTGCATCAAATGGCTCAAACCCGGAACGGGACGCATGGGTATCGTCCTCCCGGACGGGGTGCTGGGCAATCCGGCGGCTGAGTATATTCGCTGGTGGATAATGCGTGAGACTCAAGTTTTGGCCTCCATCGACCTTCCTGTGGAAGCGTTTATCGCTGAGGCCAACGTCAATATTCTCACGAGCCTGCTGTTTTTACGGCGCAAGAGCGAAGGGGAGAAAAAACGGGAGGCCTTCGGCAAGATGGAAGAATATCCCGTATTTATGGCGGTGGCCGAGAAGGTTGGAGTCGACCGGCGCGGCAATAAACTTTTCAAACGCACTCCGTCGGGGGAAGAAATCGTTCATGTTGTTCAGGAAAAAGAACGCATTCGCATCGGAGGTCAAGTTGTGGAGCGAGTATTTACCCGAAAAGAAAAAATTCCCGACAACGACTTGCCGGTCATCGCGGAGAAATACCGCGAATTTTGCAAGGAGCAGGACGAATGTTGACACGATTGGAAGCCCGCCGCTATCGCTGCCTGGAAAACGTCACCGTCGCGCTGCCGCAGGGTTTGGGCTTCGAGAGTGACGCGGATATGGCCGAAGACGGTGATTTTCAAAAAAACTGGCCGCAAGGACAGGGCAAGCCGGACGCGCCGAAAGGGCTGTTTGAAAAATTGCTCAGGAAAAAACGTATCCCGCGTTCTTCTTCCATATATAAGAAGATAACATCCTGCGTCTCGGCGCGCGCCTGCCGGGATAGCGCCCTTCTCGAACTGAAAAAAACGTTGAAAGTGTGGTTTCCCCCGACGAACGGCAGGAAAGAGGCCGGACGATGACCAGAAAATTTCAATACAAAGTGGTCCCCAGCGCGTGGCTCGAACAAAACGGCCGCCGTCTCGACTGCGGGCCGTATATGTCAGGGGCTACCGAGGCAAAAGCGTTGTTGCGAAAGCACTCGACGATACCTTTGCGTGAACTGACGACGAAAATCTTTCACGCTGGCAGGGAAAGCCGTGTGTGGGTGGATTCGCCTGAATACGGAGTCCCTTTTATGGGCAGCACGGACATCCTTGCGGCGGATCTCTCCAACTTGTCCTTGATCTCAAAGAAACAGGTCGCTTCTAAACCTTCGTTCATTATTCGCAAAGGGTGGACGTTGATAACCCGTTCGGGAACCGTCGGCCGTATGGCATACGCGCGTTCAGAGATGGACGGCATTGCTTGTTCTGAGGATGTCATGCGCGTCGTAGCCGATGAAAACACAATTCTCCCTGGTTACATCTACGCCTTTCTCTCCAGCCGTTTCGGGGTGCCGTTGGTGGTTTCCGGCACCTACGGCGCGATCATTCAGCACATCGAGCCCCACCATATCGCCGGCCTCCCCGTGCCTCGGCTCGGCAAGGTGGAGGAACAGGCGCATGAGTTGGCGCAGCGGGCGGCGGAGCTGCTCACAAAATATCAGGCCAACCTACACAAAGCGACGGCGTTATTCTTTGAATCCGTGGGGCTGAAAGACATCACATTCGCCGAATGGCATTCATGGGGGACAGATTGCGGCTTCACGGCGCCTGTCGATGTCCATTCTTTTCGGGCGTTGAACTTTAACCCCCGGTTCAATCATCTCTGCGAACGCATCAAACAAGGGCCGTGGAAACCGTTAAGTAAATTGTGCATCGACGATACATTAAAAAGCGGTCCTCGCTTTAAAAGAGTTGACGCAGAACCGGAACATTCTTTTCAATTAATCGGCCAGAAGCAGATTTTTTGTTTACGGCCGGAGGGACGCTGGATCGCGAAAAATTCTATAGGTGATGAAGTACTTGTTCCCGCAGGAAGTATTCTTGTTGCGGCTCAAGGTACTCTCGGAGAAAGCGAATTGTTTTGTCGCTCAGAATTTATTACCAGAAGCGCAATAAAAAAAGCTTATTCGCAACATTTCCTAAGAATAGTGGCAGACGAAGAAAGAATAGAAAGAGGCGCGCTCTTTGCTTTTATAAGGTCTGAAATGGCCTTTCGTATGTTCCGTTCAATTTCGACTGGAAGTAAATTGCAAGATTTTCATTACTCTGCCCTCCCGTTACTCCCCATTCCTTATCCTGACCTTGACGTTCGCAGGCGTTGTAACGATTTAACAAATAAAGCCTATGAAATGCGAGATAAAGCGATACAACTCGAGGATGAAGCCCGCGTTCTCGTCGAGCGCGCCATCGAGGAAGGTGTTCAATAATGGCTAAAGTCGTACCTATCGGACAACCCGTGAACGAATCCGAGCGCCGGGCAATTGCTTTCCTCCGCGACCACCTGCCGGGCGACGATTGGGTTATCTTCCACAACTTCGAAATGCGCCAGGGCGATACACTCTTCGAAATCGACATCGCGCTCCTCGCCCCCCACGCGGTCTTTCTCGTGGACGTCAAGGGGACGAAGGGCAGCATCGAGGTGTACGGCTCAAGGTGGTATCCCGCTGGACGACAGCCCTTTTTTTCACCGCTGGCGAAACTGCGCGGCCACGCCAAGACGATGGCTACCCTCATCCGCGACGCCAATAAAGGACTATATGGGATCAACGGGGCCTGCGTCCACGCCGCCGTCCTGCTCACCGACGAAACCGCCGTCCTCACGGACACTACGGGGAAGGACGGCCCAGATGTTACGGACTTCAAGCACTGCGTGAGATATTTCAGCGAAAAGAGCCGTTTCATCCGCGGCGGCTGGCTGACGGACATCCGGCGATTCCATGAGCAAATCGCCCGCGTGCTCGGCGGCGCGAAGCCGAAGAACACGGCCTTGGTGTTCCAGAACTGGCAGGTGGAGGAAAAGCTCGGCGACGCCGACCGGTTCACCGAGTACCGCGCGAAGCACGTGCTTTTGGGCAAGGGCGGCGGCATGGCGAGGCTGAAGGTCTACCACACCGACCCCTATCAGGACGAGTCCGCGCGGAAGGATGAGTTTAAGAAAATCAGCAACGCCTACCGAGCCGTGGCCCACATGCCCTCCCACGCCAACATCCTTTCCGTGAAAGACATCATCGTCTCGGAAGACCACGATTATGTCGTGCTGGTGACGGAGGATCTGCCCGCTCAGGCCCTTAGGCTGTCCCTCAAAAAACAGTTTCTCGCCCTTACCTTCGACCAAAAGCTTCAAGTCATGCGCGACGTTCTTACGGCCCTGGATCACGCCCATCATTACGGGGTCATTCACCGCAACCTGACGCCGGACGCGATTCTTTTGACCGAGGGCGGCGTGTCGAAACTGACGAGCTTTGATTTCGCGCGGGTCGGGAAGAGCCGGGCGTCCACCATAGCGGCGCAGATCGTGGACGACCTGGACACGGCTTATCAAGCGCCAGAATGTTACAAAGACCCGGCGCAGGCCAGCATTTCCTCTGATTTATACTCGGCGGGGCTAATTTTCTACGAACTTCTGACGGGCGAACGACCTTTTGAAAACATCGACCAGATGTTGGAGACCGACGCCAAATTTCCAATAAAGCCGTCCGAACTTAACAAGCGACTGCCCGAAGGTTTCGACGAATGGCTGCAACTGTTATGCGAATTCGACCCCGAGGAACGGCACCCGAGCGCGGCCGTGGCGCTGCAAATCCTCCATAGCCTGGTCATGCCGGAGGGCAACGAGGACCCGGAGGGCGTGAATAAAACTTCAGCGCCGGACGATCAAAATCAGCCGGATATGAAAAACCTGCCGCCGGACTACATTCTTACGGACCGCTTCCGTATTCAGGAGAAGTTAGGCCAGGGCGGATTCGCGGTCACGTACAAGGTTTTTGACGTTTTGGGCGACATTGTCCGGGTCTTGAAATTGGTCACTCATGACCGGAAAAGCGTTTACGAGCGTATGTGCGCGGAGTATCAGATTCTGGCCAAGTTGCCGGATGACCCTCACGTGGTCAGGGTGATATGGGCCGACCACATGATGGACAGGGATAAGACGCCCTATATCGTGTTCGAATACGTAGAGGGAATCGACGTTTCCGACCTCATCAGCGCCGGGGCGCTGTCCCTGGAGGACTCCGTGCGAATCCTCAAGGAAACGGCGTACGGGTTGCTGCATCTGCACAAGCATGGGGTCTATCATCAGGATATCAAACCGAATAACCTGATATGGACGGAAAAAGGCGTCCGGATCATCGACTTCAACGTCTCCGTCACGGAGAAAAACCAGGATCAGGAAGGCATTAGGGGGACGCGACGCTATATGCCGCCGGACCTGGATTATACGTCGGAGCTGGACATTCTCGACAGAATCGACCAGGATCTGTACGGTCTGGGCATTACGTTTTACGAGTGCGTGACGAACTACGCTTATCCCTTTGACGCGTCATCACCGTCGCCGGGCGCGGCTCCGAAAGACCCTCGGAGCTGTAAAGGCTGCGCCGGCATCAGCGAATCGCTGGTAAAACTGCTGATGAAAATGATCGCTCCACGCCGAGGAGACCGTTTTACTTCTGTTGAGGAATTGCTTAAGGCATTAGACGAAGTGAGTGTCTATCGCGCGCCGATTTCCACGGAAGGCGGCAAAACCCGCCGCGACAGTAAGGAAAAGATAAAGCTGACGCCAGGCGGAGACAACGCGAATCCCTTTGTCACGCACCTGCTAACGCTCTACAGCCAGAGCCAGCTTTCGAACGCCGGAACCCGCGGCCTCGACGAGATAGGCAAGCAAACCTACGCGCCCACATTCCTGGACGAGAAGCTCAAACCGGAGTTGCTCAAGGG
>JAITGK010000087.1 GCA_031280635.1 Synergistaceae bacterium | reverse complement strand
CGTCGTAGCCGCGAGTGGCCAAAACCCCCATGGCGTCGGCGGCGTCTCTGGCCATGATCGGCAGCGTCGCGCCCAGCTCGCGGGCCTTGGCGGTCAAAGCCGCGAGTTCCTTGTCGGCCACGCCCGTGATGGCGGCGACGCGCGTCATAGACGCCTCGAACGCGCCGCCGACCCTAAGGGCTTCTTGACCGAAGCGGGCTATCGCGGCGGCGCCAGACGCGAAAATCCCACCCGTGATGGCGGTGATTCGAAGCGCGCTGGCTCCGAAGCCGTCCAGAGCGCCGGAAGCCCTGCTTAAAGCCCGTGAATATTCGGAGTCGTCCAGACTCAGGCCAATAGACACCTGCCCAGCGTTTAAGGACATCGCTTCATCACCTCCTTTAAAGGCAGTGGTTAGTGTTTTTTGTGTTTGTGTCGCGCGAGAGAGGAAGCTTCGCCCGCTGAGATCTGGTGATTAAGAAAGCGCGGACTGGTCCACGACCCCTAGCGGGGTTTTGTTTAGGGGGCAAAGCTCCATATGGAGTGACTTCACACCTACAAAACGAGCCAGAGCGCCCTTGTCTCTGGCTCGTTCATCCCATACGCGCGGAGTTAACGTTTCCTCAGCGGTATCCCTTTTCTGTACGCCTCTCGCGCCTGGTTCAGGCTCATGTCGTTCGGTCCACCTCTATAGTCCGGGTCGCTTTCGCATATTCCACAGTCTTGCCATCGGCATACTTCACAAATTTCATGCGAATTTCCTGTTGGGAACACATACCGCTCACAGACAGGACACTTATGTGCCCTTCCCGCTTCGACAGGGAATCTTCCCTTCGCGAAGTAATCTCCTTTGGTCAATTTATGCTCGTCCACCATTCCTCAGATCACCTTCACGTTGCTCAACGTAATATTTAGGCGTAGACTTGAACATTGAAATAACGCCCTTCTTCGGTCGTCCCTTCACGAAATCATTCGTGGCGGTGTTGTATCTCACAACCACTCCATCTACGGTCACGTGACCAAGTATCCCGTTGCCCGTCGGCTTCTGTACAAGTTTCAGCGCCTTTTTCACGTACTGCTCCTCATTCAGCCCAGATTTGTCTTCGCGCTACTCGCGGGCATTGTACCATATCCCCCCTTTCAACCCAACAAAAAAGCCCCCCGATGGGGGCCCCGTAATTTAGCGGCGACTTATGGCGCTTTTCATAATCACCCGCGGGAAAAGAGCCAACGGCTCTAATACCTAACGAACGCCACTCCCGTCAAAGGCTCGCTGAACCTCACGACGAAGAGGTGCGCCGTGGCCGCCGCCCAGTCCTCTTCCCCGATAATCCGGTCTCCCAAGGCGGAGAGCGTGACGACGGAAACGGGCAGTTGGCCAATGTTGTGCTGGATGTTCCAAACGGCGGCGGGCGCGGACTGCGTGTGCGTGTACACGGCTGGAATCGCTCTCCATCCCCCGTTGCCGCGCCCATAGGTCTCGCCCGTCAGCGGGGCCTCCGGGATCCCACCGCCGCTTCCGCTTCCGCGCCCGTACTCCGGGCCGAAGCCAGGCCGCCTCATACCAAGAGCTCCTTGAATATCACCCGCGCCACACCAGCGCCAGACAACCACAGACAGTACGCGCGCCGCGTGTCAACGGTCTCGCGGTACAGCGTGATGGCGTCCACGGGGGCCGTGGGGTCAGACGCGCGGTTGAACCCCAGCTCGATGGCGGAGCCGTCCGTTTTCGCCTGAACAGTCACCTCCATGTAGCGAGAGTTCTTTGGCTCAGGGATAAGAACCCGCGTGGGCGCGCCCGTTACCGCGATCTCAAACGACTGGGCGACTGACGGGGTGTTGTCCTCCAAAAGGGTGAAGCCCGAATCCGACGCCTCGTAGTCCCGCGTCCAAAAATCAGCGAGGGGGCGAACCTCAAAGCCCCCCCGCCTTCTCAATATCCGCCCCGTTTCGTTGATGTAGTGAATTCGTTTTTCGCTCATGGCCCGCCTCCCGGTATTTTTCTCATGCCATGCAGAAATATTAAATCTGTTGACACCCAAAGCTCATCGCCCACAACGTCCGTCGGTATCGGGACAAAATCAAACGTGTAAAAACCTATCCAACTATCTACCTCTCGGAACCTAAGAACTTCGTCCGCCGCGTAATGGGTTGTCTCAATTCCTTGATAGCGAACCACGTAATCACTGAAATCTAATCCATAAAGAAAGTGTTCATCACGATATTGCTCTATTATCTCGGAAATACTCATGTTGTACTCATTAATCTTATCGCCCGCTCCATTGTAGATAATCGAACTAGTACCCCCAGCTTTGATGATTCCTCCAGCGAGTTTTAGAGTCCCGTCCCACATCAGCGCGACGCACTTCTTGTTTAAAGACGTAAAAACCATGTCATCAATAAAAAAAGCGTTTTTAACGTCCGCAAGCCTTGGGATAAAATAGTTATCCGTACTCTTGACGCGGTAAGAAGATGTTTTGTAAATGAAATCGGAACTAGTCGTGTCATCCGTGGTCTCAAAGCGCTCCAGTCCCGCGCCCACGCCAGTTGTTCCGCAAATCCATAGCGTGTTGTCTTGGTCAATCGCTCCTACTGTAGGGAAGTAGTATAAAGACGCGGGGTATAAATCATCAATGTTAATGCTTTGGTTTATGTTACCCGATTTTACAATTGTGTGAAATTTCGTGCTTCCTGTTCCCGGAACCGGTTCGTATTCATCAAGCGTACGCGCGTTTGGCCCATGCCCCAACAGGCGACTGCAAAGAGCTCCAGAGGAATCAATAGCTAGGGTGCCGAATACTTCTCTGAAGTTTGTTTTTGTCCCTACCTGACTCAACTGTATATATGGGAATGTCGAGCCTGTGCGGTTGATTGAGTATATCGGGCCACCGTTTCTATACATAGCGACGTCGCCTGACACTTTCATAGCCGCGTGATCGCTCAATAGCGTAGGGTAATTTAAAGAGAAAAGCCAGGTAGGCCGTAACTCTCCCGTACCAAATATCATCCCCCCTGAGTTTGTTCCAAGGAGATAATGAGCTTCAAAGCCAGAGCCATAATTAGAAGGGTAAATATCCAAATCACTTTTATCCCACCAACCAGAATCACCCGGCTCGTTATACATGTGTGATTGGTTTCCGACGCCAAATACCCCGTAAAGATTGTATCCTACGGTCTCAATATACCCCATATTCAATCCGCCTAGAAATATCTGAAGATAGTTACCCTTTCCTCGAGCTTTCGTGCCCCACAGCGCGTCGATTAAAGTCGCGCCCTCAGAGATGGGTTCAAAAGCAGGCCAAAATGTTTCAAAATACCCCCACGCCGCGAGAAGATCCCTAAAATACGAACCCCAAAGTCCAGACACATACGTTCCAAAGACCCAAGTATTTCCGTCGGAGGGGGGCGGAATTTCTTCATCGGCATAATACGCCGTTACAGTAGCGTTGTTGCCAGGCATGGTGAATATTGTGTTTGCGGAGGACGCCTCGTCGAACGCGCCGCCATCTCCCCCGCCCCATGTGTTGAATCGCTTCATTGAGGGTGGGGCGGCGGCAATGATGGGGATTTCGGCGTCTTTGGAATAAACGCCGTCTCCAAATCCGTTCTCTACGGTCAAGCGATACTCTGGATTCGGCTCCGGCTCCGGCTCCGGCCATTGATACTCGTCTCCTGAACGGCCTCCAGGCCCAGGACCAAGCGCGCCGATTTTAGGCGGAACGGTGTTTGTGAACCATTTCCTCATCGTTGTCCTCTTTTCATTGAATGTTGGCGAATATCCCGCTGCCGCTGGATTTTCGATATATGGGGATTCTGTCGCCGTGGAACAGGTGTCCCAGATTTTTGTTGTCCACCACCACTCGCTCACCGTTGTAATCCACCAACACCTTGTTATCCGCCAAGATTCTTACCACGATTCCGTAGTCCACGTTGTCATGCTGCTCGTCGTAAAGCTTCATCAGCTCAACTATCCGGGCCATGACGTCCTTCGAGAGCCTCTTTGCCGGAATGACCTGAGAGGATCTTTTGCGCCCAACAAAAGACGTGGTTTGGCTCTCCGCCGAATAAGAATGCGTGATACTGACGATAGTGAAGCCGTCGGGGGTTTGGCGGGAAATCAACGGCTCTATATCGGTAGTCAGCATCATGGTTCCCCTAAGCTCATCCATCAAATACACGGGGCCCAAGACTTTCAAGCGCTCGCCGTAGTTTCTGGCCAGCGCCCGACACTTGCCTCTCAACTGGGGTACGGTTTGAATCCCGGTGGTATCGCTCAAGCGTGGGATTTTCACTCGCCTCTCGACGGGACCTAGCTTTGCTATAGAAACGTCGTTTTTCCAGATGACGTAAGACTCGCGCCATTCTATGAGGGTTTTCCCGTCCGCGGTCTCCGGCATGGGCGGCGTGTCGTTGCCGTAGGCGCTGCCGTCGGGGATTCGAATAATCTCATGCCTCATGCCGGGCAGCGTCGAGTCATATCGCATATTGTGGTAAGGTTTTTCGTTGAACGTTACCGAGTAGTTTTTGTCCTCCGCCTTCCGGTAGTAGGTGGTCGCTCTCGTATCGCTCACCAGCTCAAAGTAATCAAAGTCGCTGGCCGACCCCACGGTTATGTCGGGCGGCCTCGCGTCTGGGTCGTCCGGCGGTGGAACAAAAGCGGGGTCGGGTATGGTGTAGGTCGAGTGGTACTTATTCCGCGCGATTTCCTTGTTGTCCACGACCATCGAGCCGTTGCCGTCGGCGCTCCTCGTCACCGTGGTTACGGACTCCCGAATCGTCTGGTTGAGCGGGTGATACCAATCGACCTGACCGCCAACGATGTTGTCGAATATTTCCTTCTCCGTGACCGTGGTGACGAATTCGTAGTCAGAGATATTGTCGTCGCAGCGAGTGACAAGAACGCGTGTTTCCGTCGAGTCGAAGAAGCCCATGGCCCCGTAGGTGGTTGGGTTTTGGGGGTCCGGCCAGGCGGCCTTCTTGGAGGGTCGGGTTTCGGTTATGACGTGCTCCACGCAAACATGCGTCGCGCCCTCGTCGGTAATCTCCGCAGGCGCGCCGTCCTCTCTCAATACGGGTCTTAATTCCCAAATGAGCCACCTTTCATCTAAGGCGTAATTGTTAGAAGCGTCGTTTATAGAGCGGAAAATGGGCATGTTCCCCTGTATGACCTCTCTAAAGATCACAGGTCCGACCTCAACATAAATAACCGTATATAACGGATAGCCCCATGCGTCAAAAACGGCGGCGTCCAGGGAATCGTCGATCTCTCCGATGAGGACGTTGCAAAACAGGTCGGAGGGAACGCCGTAGGTGATGGACTTCTCGATTAAGTTATCATCAGTGACGTTGAATATCGCGCCAGGTTGAAAATAATCTTTAAGATTAAAAAGTTCGTAAACGCAGAGATTTTCATTCTCAAGTCCGTAGTAAACATAGTAGTATCCATATTCGTCACACCAGGCGTCAATATCCTCTTTCGCCCCCAAGTCCGCGGCTTCGTGTGAAACGGGGTCTATGTTTCCCGCGGGGAAATTTTGCCCCGAGGGGACGCCCCGCATAACGGTTCGCGAGGACAAGATTTCAGCGTCTCCAGTGGTTAAGGGGTCTGCCAGTCGATATTCGTAGCCCACGCCGTTTTCGACCCGCGAGATGTCGACGACGACGCCAACAAAACGCGACGAATCCGTGATAAATACCAGGTCGCCGACGTTGAATACATTTACCGGCGTACAAGTAAGCGTCGCGGAAGCCGATCCGTTTATTTCGTAAGTACAACTCCATTGAGTTAAAGAATTACTCTCAGTGCTATTGATGGGAAGAGGCATAGCTACATCACGTCCTTACTTCCGTAGGAGCGGGCATACCCGCGTCATACTCCAAAGACAAGCTCAACTGCCCGCCGCTCATGGAGGGCGGGGTTGTGAGCTTCCCCGTCCCCGTTTCTCTCACGCGGCGGCCCTGGTGGTCGGTGTACTCGAACTCGAAACTGTAGTCGTCCCCAATGACGAGATCCAAAAAGCGCCCTTCCCACTGTGGGATGGCGAACTGCCACGAGTACCATCCATGTTGAGCGGCTGACGACAAAAGCCTTCCATTGACGCTTCTGGCGAAGGAGCCGGCGAAGGGCATGGTTTTTTGAACGTTGGACAGCTTCGCCGTGAAGTTTACGCCTCCGAAAACGCCGGTGATGGTTGGGTCGTAGCCCGCGCCGCCGCTGTCGTCGCCAAAGCCCTCTTCGGAGAAGACGGCGGAAATGACGGGCAAAGAGTTAAAGACGCCTACGATAAGCGGATTTTCCGTGACCCTGACGTTGTGTTCCACGCCTTCCTCATCGGTGAAGACGTGGATGCCGGAAGTGAGCATAGCCAGAACCTCATTGTATTTTGAGGGGCTGTGGGCGGTGTCTCCGGCGTAAATCTCCATCGTCCACTTGCGTTTTCCGTTGGGGTTCAACTCAATTTGGTAACTCCCGCGCGCCGTGAAGGGTATCGGGACTCCATCGACCAGCAAGGCCGCCAACGGCCTCACCTCCTTAGAGCGGTAACAAGTTATTTTTTGATCTTTGAAAGTCTCTCCGCGAGTTCCATGACAAGGTCAGGTAGAAAATCGTTTACCTGGTCGAGAAGATCTCGCAGGGGAATTCCCTTGAGCATTTTCGCCAACTCCGCTTCGGCTGAACTGGCCTTCGCGCTTACGTTGGAAGGACTAGCCTTGGAAGCCGGTTTCTTTGTCTTCGCGCTACCCGCGGGCATTGCGCCACCCCCCCTTCCAACCCAACAAAAAAGCCCCCGGTTGGGGGCCAGTGTGTCTTTACCATCACGCCGCGGGTCATTGACGCATGGCCTTCTTAAGCCTTTTCAGCGCTTTCGCGGCGCGTTCCCTGTCGGTGAGCGCCGCGTCCACAATCTCCTCAAGCGTTTCTTTCAGTTGTTGGGGGTCGCCCACCGCAAGCGCCGTGTACAGGGCCGCCTCGCAGTTCACTCGCGGCAGGTTGTCCAGCAGCGCCCTCAGTTCGTTGGGCGTCGTCTCCATGATTTGACCCACCGTCCAGCCAAACTCCTTAGCCGCCTTCGTCACCAGGTAACAGAAGTCCAGTCCCGACTCTCGCTCCCACTCCGCTCCGTTCCAAGCCAAAACCGCGTCCAGGTCGCGGACATACACCCGTTCACCCTTTCGAGGACGGGCATACCGACGGACGTCTTTCAGGCTTTGAACGGAGCCTAGAAGTTTTTTTCCAGCTCGTCAGGCGTGTTGCCGTTTTGGATGAAGGCGAACAGCCCCTGCGCCGCCTTCTGCGGCATGGAGTCTATGATCTCGTCCGTTAGCTCAGGAATGTGACGCCGTATCGCTTCCTTCTGCAAACTCAAAACCTTGTACGGGTCTATTTCTTCCTGAGCCTTTCTGATTTTCGGAAACAGCTCCCCCTCGTAATAGTCGATGAGGTCGCGGATGGAGGCGGGGCGGAAGCGATACTCCCGTCCCTCCCAAATAAACGCGCAAAGCGCGAAGTCGTCCGCGTTGAACGTTTTTCCCATTTACGATACCGTTACCTCTACGTAGGCCAGGGCCACCTTGCCCCCCTGAGCGCCCTCCGTCTCAGGCGGCGAGGAATCCCTGGCGTAGACGAGCGTCGCGTAGGTTCCCGGCGTGGCGGACTCGAAGGAAAGGGTCACGCCGTCGGGCAGGAGCTTAAACCCGCGCCCCTGAGCCGCGGCGTAGGTATAGGGAGACGTTCCGCCGGTGGCGGTCAACGCCTGCGACGCGGCCGAGCCGACGGTAGTGGACAAGTCGTAGTCGGCGAAGGCGAACGGTTTTGCCCACGGGGAGCCGATAACGCCGAGTCGCCCCATGGGGTCAGGCGTCCCCCGGAAGGTCAAGGGAATGTGAAGCATTCCCTCGCGCTCGTAGGTGATGTCCAGCGAGCCTATCAAGGTGGCGTCGAAGAGGATGTCGTCCGCGTCGTCGTAGGTGGGGTCCGTGGGGTCGAAGAAGTCCCCCGCCGGGTTCCCCCTGTCCACGGGATGAATGAGCGCGGTTCCCGTGGAGGACGCGGGACTCGCGGTGGACGCCGAGTAGATTTGCAGGGAGTTCCCGACCCTGACCGCGCCCGGAAACGCGAGCGTGAAGTTTTCTATCGTGGACTCGACCGCGGGGAACGTGGCCTCAAGGGTCTCGGAGGTGATCTGCGTCCTGATGGGCGACGTGGTCTGGTCAACAAACATATCCGAGGTCTCGGTTGTGTAGGCGAGCCCAACCCCGCCCTCCGAAAAGCCCAGCCACCTGAAGCGCTCGCCCGCGCGTTTGTAGGCGAGCCACGCGGCCCCAAACTTGATGAGTTCCTTATTGCCTGCCATTGTTCTTTTTCCTCCTTATAGCGATAGCGGTTCGCTCTTTTCCGCGCGAATTTTTTGCTGTTAAAATCCGATTTTTGAACTTTTATTTCGAACTTTGAGAGTGTTATTTAAATAATGATATTTTTAAACTAAACACTTGCAGCACAATGATTTTCAAAAATAATGACACACGTGTTGAAAAACCATATGACACGCGGATTTGTCGCAATATGA
>JAITGK010000085.1 GCA_031280635.1 Synergistaceae bacterium | reverse complement strand
TTGCCAAATTAATGATAATATTGCGACAAATCCGCGTGTCATATGGTTTTTCAACACGTGTGTCATTATTTTTGAAAATCATTGTGCTGCAAGTGTTTAGTTTAAAAATATCATTATTTAAATAACACTCTCAAATTTTAGATTATGAGCGGCGCGTAAGGGCTGTGGCTAAGGCGTGAGCTCACTTTTGGAGGGCGAGTAGCGCCTCGCCGCGACTGAGGCGATCCACGTTGACCTGGATGAACTCGAAAATCCCTTGCGCGGACTCGTCGGTGTTTCCGCCGATGTGGGGAGTGAGGGTGACGGCGGGGTGGCGCAGCAAGGGGTTACTGGGCAGTGGGGGCTCGTCCGCCAGAACGTCCAGACCCGCTCCGGCCAGACGCTTTTCGTCCAGGGCGCGGAGCAGCGCCGTCTCGTCTACCAATCCGCCGCGAGCCACGTTGATGAAAAAAGAGCCCTTGTCCGTCGCGCGGAAAAACGCCTCGCCGAAGATCCCGCGCGTCTCCTCGCTGTAAGCCAGGGCCGCGATGACGAAGCGGCAGCCGGGTACGGCCTCCTTCAGGTGGGACAGGGGAAAAAATTCCCTCACTCCGGCGCTTTCGAGACGGGCCGCGTCCAGGGAACCGCGGTTGACGCCCCGAACCACCATGCCCAGGGCGGCGAGGCGCTCTGTTATCGTGCGTCCCAGGTTGCCCAACCCCACCACGCAGGCCATCTTCCTCCACAGAGAGACCCCGCGGGGGGAAAACATCCGGCCAGTGCGCGCGTTCTCCTGCGCGAGGGCGTACTTCCGTCCCAGAAGCAGCATGTGCAACAAGGCCACCTCGGCGACGCCCTCGGCGTTTCCCGTCCCGCGCGAGGGGGTGTTGCATACGGCGATCCCCAAGGCCTGACACGTTTTCAGGTCAATGCCTTCAAGTCCCGCCCCCCACTGTTGCTGCAGTCTCAGCTTGGACGCGGCGCGCAGAAGCTCAGCGCTCACCGGCGCGCCAGGGCGTGTCACCAGGACCTCGGCGTCCGCTATTTTCTCCCTCAGCGTTCCCTCGTCGGCGGTGTCCGCCTCATGACCCTTCATCCATTCCTGGAGACTGTCATGCAGCTTCACGAACTCCTTGCTGTAAAAAAGAACCTTCATTTCAGGATTCCCGCCTTCGTTTTTTTGTTCATGTGAAGCGCTCCTTTCCGCCCTCGCCCGTTGGAGGCGCCGCGTCAGTATAGCATTTTAATTTGAAATCGAATGATTACAGCGGTTTGCGTAACGCGACTATAGTTCCTGAGTGAATGGAACCTCGCCGTCCTGCGTTAAAAGGGTCACTTTCTGCCGGGCTTTTTCCAGGTACTTCCGGTTTTCTCGCACCAAGGCCACTCCACGCTCGAAGTCCGCAAGCGCCTTGTCCAGCGGCAAATCCCCCTCCTCCAGGCGTTTTAGGATTTCGTCCAATTGCTCCAGGTTTTTGCTGAAGTTCACCATAGCTCCCCCTCTCGCGCTCCCGTTGATTTTATAACAGTTTTCCCAGGATGCCTAGAAGCCAAAATCTTTAAGGAAACGCTTTTTTATGGCTTTTTTCATAATTATCGCGGAAATAAGAGGTCAAAAACCAGATATAAACGGCAAAAACTTTGCACAGAAAAGAGCGAACCGCTATAAGCCTACGTAAAAATCTTGCGTTTACTAGAAAGTAGTGATAAAAATCAGGAGGCGCGAAGAAAGTTAGTAAAACGCGATAAACATGCCAACAAAATAACGATGGGGACCGCGACATATGACGATTGAGGTCTTACGTGAATTCAGATAAGAGCCCTAATAGCAAAAGGGTTAATAGTGTTTCCTCAACGCGCCAAGTCGTTACGGGTCGAAGGACTTGCTCCTTGTATGATAAACTGTCCACAGGGTACTGTCGCGGGTCGCGATGGAGGCTTCGTAGCGGGCGAGCTGAAATACTCGCCAAAGCCCGGCTATACCAGTATCATCTTATTTGAGGCTTTGTGACGCCATGACGAGATCGGCCGCGCCTTGCCGAAGGGGCGGCGTCCGCCTGGATGGGGGAATGTATGATGCGATGGGTAGTGCTGACTTTGTCCCTTGGCGCGGCTATTGTTTCGACGCTTCATGGTATATTCGAAATATTGGTGTCCAGTACGGCGGATGGCGCTTTCACGTGGGTGATGGCCGCTCTTTTGATTGGATCTGCCCTTTTCGCCCTAGCGGGGGGGGTGGTGGCTTTCCACTGGCGGCGAGCTGGGGGAGTTTTTCTTACCATCTCCGCGTTGATGTGCTTCCTCGCTCACCGTGACGCAGTGGTTTACGCGGGGTTCTACCTGGCCGGCGCGGCTTTGTGCGTCTTCATCCGCGCCCCAGAGGACTATGACAGGGAGGACAACGAGGTACCCGACGAGGATTATCCAGAATCCAATGACGATGACGCGGAAGACAACAGATACCTCCAGGAGCGGAATCAGTCTTTTTCCGCTCAAAACGCGAAAAAGAGAGCGCGCGCCGCCGCCATTAGGGAGGAATATGACCTGGCCAGGCGCGGCGCTCGACTCGGACAGCCAGTGAGAACGCGGTCCTCCAAGGTCTGCCCGGCCTGTGGGGCCAGCGTCGGCATTGACCACAAATTCTGTTTTACCTGCGGGTGCCCATTGCACACGCCGTCCCCGGAGTCTCCGGATGAGCCGGAAGCCGTAATGATCGAAAAGAGACCGCCGCTCCCCCATGATGAGGACGACGCGCCCAAGCAGGAAACGGACGGCCTTCGAGATTTCCGTAACAGGGACTTTCAGAAGATACGCTTTTCGGGTCATCCGGAAGAGGACGAGACGCACGAGGACAACACGCCTTCCCCTCCTTCCAACGGTGAAGAAACCGAACGCGCCAGGGGCGGGGGCAGAGAGGAAAGGGGTGGAAGAGCCTCAGCCGCGCCAGAGAGCAGGAAGACCCCTCACAGGGTTTTCGTCACCCCAATGGAGGACGACCAACCCGTTCGCATACGTCCCCTGATGATCGATCCGGACGACTCTTATCAAGAATTTTCGGCCTACACGCGCCGTCGTAAGCGGAAGAAGCGCTCAGTTTTGCGCCGCGCGGTTGGGCCTCTGCTCCTTTTGCTGGCGCTGGTCGGGGCTGGATGGTTCCTGTTGGGCCTGCAGAAGCTGCCGCCCGAGGCTCTGCCTGTGCAGCCGCCTGTGAGAGACTTAGCGCCGCCCGCGTCCTCCGAACCGCCCGTCGCCGAGCCAGTGCCGGCCCGGAGCGCGTTAGATTCCCTGCGGATCGACGTTCCATCCAGGGGGGTGGTGGTGGGGACAAACGTGAACGTCCGCCCAGATCACTCCACAGCGGGAGCGGTGGTTATGAAGGTGAACTCGAACACGAAGGTGGAGCTTTTGGATTACTGGGAAGGCATGTCGGGCAGTCTTACCGGCCCCTGGTACCGAATACGCGCCAATGGCAAGGAAGGCTGGATCTATGGGCAGTACTTCCAGCCCCTAGACGCCCGCGACGCCACTCTGCCCCCCGGCTACATCACCGAGCTTTTGGTCACTTTTGGGGCGGACAGGGCGGCTCTGACCGGTCAACTGGGGCAGCCAGGAAGTCAGTCCGCTACAACCCTTTCCTGGTCCGGCCTGACGGTGAACCTGAGGAACGGCGACATAACCCGCTTGCAGTTGACCTCAGCCAAGCACGTCCTGAAAAACGGCGTGGCCGTGGGGATAACCGACGACCAGCTCTTTAAGGCCGTGGGTTATCCGTCGGAGTATCGCTCCGGCCAGCTTCGCTACGTCGAAAGCGGCAGCGTGGGCATGTCCGTCAGCTTGAAAAACAGACGCGTCGAGAACATCACGGTAGGAAATATATAGCGGTTTTACGAACAATAAAAATGCGGGGTGAAGTTTTTGACGGACCAGAAAGAAAAGCGGCGGATGACCACGCCGGAAGTGAAGAAGCTCTCTAAGGACGCCACGTTCTACGTTTTAGGGGTGGTGTCCCGCTTTACACAACGTAGAGACAAAAACGACAACCCCTTTTGGGACATCGCGCTCATGGACGAAGAGGGGCAGATCGAAGGCAAGATATGGGGGAGTTCGGAGTGGTGGCATATCGGCGACGTGCGTTACAAGATGGACCCTCTTGCCGACGAGAGCCTCAAAAAACTGGAGGGTCAGACGGTTGGTCTTCAGGGGAAAGTAGTGGCGTTCCGCGACCAGAACCAGTACAACTTCAACGCCGTGTATTACATGGATCAAGAAAAGTACCCACCCCATGAGTTTGTTCGACGCGCGCCGGTCTCCGCTGGGGACATGGAAAGCGCCTTCAGGGAGCTCATCGAAAACTGCGGAGAACCTGTGAAGGGTTTCCTGCGGTACCTATTTTTTGAACGCGGCCTGTGGCGGGACTTCAGCGTCTGGCCTGCGGCTGTTTCCCTGCATCACGCCTACGTGGGGGGGCTTTTGGAGCATTCCCTGGCCGTGGCCCGTTCGGCGGCGGGGATAGCGAAAAACTACCGCGACGGCGGCTTCCCTGTGGACCCGAATTTGGTAACTGTGGGGGCGTTGCTGCACGATCTAGGCAAACTGGAGTCCTACCGTCTGTCGCCCGCCCCGGACATGACGGTAGCGGGCTCTGTGTTGGATCATATCGTCTTGGGCTACCACCGCTTCATGACCCTGGCGGGGGACTACGGCAAGACCTACCCCGAAAGCGCGCTGCCGGAAAAACTCGTGCTGGCAATAAGCCATATCCTGATCAGCCACCACGGATGCAGAGAGTTCGGCTCGCCGGTTACTCCAGCGACTCCCGAAGCTCTCATCGTCTCCGTCGCCGATGACCTGGACTTCAAGCTGTTTTGCTGGAAGGAACAGACCTCACAACTTGACAAGGACAAAGAGATTACAGACTACGTCGCCTCGGTACAGCGTCGCTTCTGGAAAGGCGGGGCGTAGGAAAAAAGAAAAACAACCCTTGGACGAACGGATCCCCACGTGTCAGCCTCGCCTCTCCTATAAGGCTTCTAAAAAAGAGGTAATGTAAGGGAGAATGTTGTTGACCCAGGCGTCGAAGGTTTTTGCGGTGGTGAGCTGCGCGACAGTGAAGTAGTCGTCGGGCGCGCCGCCGAGGGAATCGTTCGTTAGGGCCTGTTCGTAAATAGACGTGGGGAACAGGTAGAGCAACTCCCCCTTGTGGCGGGAAGTGGCGGCTCGTGGCTTACACCCCAGGGCCATCACCCTATCTTCTCTGTCAAAAAAGGTCACAGAGTAGTCCACGTCACCCAAAAGCCCGGAGGGAAACTCGATCCGGCGCTTCCGGGCATAGCCCTGATCTTGCAGTTCCTTGTCACTATCCAGCGAAATGCGCGTCTCGACTGCATTCAATGCCGCGAAGTGGCGGACGTAGGCGACGAACTTGCGCCCGAGTCCCATCAAGGTCGCGTTCGTTAGTTTAGCGGGGTTTCCGGGGTCTTCCTCGCGCCACAGGTCGTCGGAAACCTCCCCGCCGTCTTCCTCGCAGAAGGAAAAACCCAAGAGCATCGCCGCGCTTATGACGCGGACGGAACGGTACCAGCGCGCGGGCTCTCGCATGGCCAACTTGCGAACCACGCCTGTTTTGAAAAGGTCCTCCACTCCACGCCGGTTCTCGGTGATGGACAGACATCCTTCAGGGATCGCGTCTTTCTCCTTGTCGGAGAGTGGGAAAAAGGGACGGAAGCTCCCCTCGCCTTTTTTCCCTTCCGTTAGGTCGGCGAGCCACAAGGAGGCGCGTTTTTCCTCGGACAGAAGGGACAGTTCCCCCTTCTCCGTAACAATAGCGGGGGCGTGTAGCACCTTCTCCAGCGTGACGGCGAACTTCCATAAACGCGGCTTAAAAGAGGTGTAAACGGCGTACTCCGATAGGATACGCTGAAAGTGCGGCAAAAGGTCCGCCAAGCTGTACTCAATGCTTTCCCCTCGCTTTTTCCCCTTGACCGAGAGCTTGCGTTCCCTGTTTTCCAACCAATTGAGGCGTATCAATTTCCTGGAACTCTGGTTCTTGTTGCAGATCACAAGACGCGGCGACAGGCCCTTGGTCCATATCTGTAAGTCGATGTTCTCATCCACCTCGCTGGAGCTGAGGATTTCCCCTTTATCGTCCATGAGTGCCTCCCTTTGCCGAAACCCCGCACGGCCTCACGGGGCCCCAGAAATTTTCCCGGCGTTTTCTCAAAGTTTAACACAATTATTTCAACCTAATATCAATATGACGTAAAACATTTGCTACGGGAACAGTTTATCACAAAACACTGTTATATACAAAGCTATGAAACGCTGTGAATGTGTCGTGGAGGTTTCAGAATATAGCGGGTCGCGTAATCACGCGCGGAAAGGAGCCAACGGCTCTAAGAGCGTTTATCATAACCATGCTACCTTGATAAAGTTTACTTTGAAATACCGCATTTATAAAAATTGCTTTGCAGCCTGAAGGCCCAAACAGGTAGGTTATGTTAGGAGCTCTAACGTGCGCTGAAAAGTCGTGCTGGGGGTAAAATCTGTAGCGTCGCTCCTTTTTTTTGCCGGCGCATGACTGACGTCTATGCTGGCTCTCGATTGATCGCTCGCGTTTGTGATACTATTAGAATGTCTTAGGGGCGCGAAGCCGGTCTTTCGTCTGGTGTATCTATTGGGGAGGCGCGGGGTGGGAAGAGTAAATGAACGTGTTTCCTTGCTGAGACTTCTGTCCGTTCCAGGGCGGAACGCGGCGTCGGTACAGGAGGCCATTGTTTGGGGGGCGGACGTGAACGAGACGTCGCCCAATGGGTTTACGCCGCTTATGTACGCCGCGCTTCTCAACGACGACCCCGACATTGTGCGGGCGCTGATCGACGACGGGGCGAACGCGGACGCTGAAACCGAGGCGGGCATGACCGCCCTGATGTGGGCTCTCCTGGCCGAGACCCACGACCACGCTGGCCAGAATATGGGAGCCCTCAAGGACGCGCGCCGCAGAGACGCGGCAATGGAAATTTTGAAAAACAGCGTGAACGTCAACGCGGTATGCCGCGCCTTCCGTTGGCTCAACTGGACGCCGCTCCACTTCGCCGCCATGGAGCCGGATCGGAACGCTTCGCTGGTCTCCGCGCTCCTCACCGTCGGGGCCAACCCCAACGCGGAAACGGCGGAGGGCGTCACCCCGTTGATGCGCGCCGCCGCGCGGGGGGACTTTTCCTCTGCTGTCCATGACTTGTTGGCGGCGGGAGCGAACGTGGACGCGAAAAGCAGGGAGGAAGGCCGTGAGGACTGGACGCCCCTCTTCTACGCTCTGACTGGTCCGCGGAGAAGCCCGCCGGTGGTCAGAGAACTGACGCGGCATAGCGCGGACGTGAACCACGTTGCGCCGAACGGAGCCACTCCTCTCCTGCTGGCCGTCTGTCTGGGGGACAACCCCGCTCTGGTGAAATTGCTCCTGGACGCGGGGGCCGCGGTGAGGAGCCCCCTCCTTGACCGCGCTAGGGCGAAAAACCACAGACGGGCCGCCCGTCTCTTGGAAAAGGCGACTATTGCGCCGAAGGCTATGGGAGGTTCTGTATGAAACTTTGCTACATTGATGGAAAATTCGTCCAACCGGAGGCGGCGCTGCTTCCCGTGTCGGACTTGATCATCCAGCGGGGCATAGGGCTGTTCGAGACCATCAGCACCCACAAGAAACGGCCTCTCATGCTGACCCCACACTTGGAACGCCTCTTGACGGGGGCAAAGAACTCCTACATCCACCCGCCGCTGGGCATTTCCGAGATGCGCGCCATCATCCGCGAGGGCATCGGGAAACTGGAAGAGGAACTTCTGATAAAAGTCTATCTCACGGGTGGCGACGTGTTCGATCGCGTCCGGGGTTTCACTCATCCGCGCTTTTTTGTGACCTATGAAGCTTTGGAGCTCCCCCCCTTGGAGTTTTACGAGAGCGGCATCCGCCTGGAGCCCGTAGACGGCGGCCGAGACGACCCCGCGACCAAGACCGTGGACTACCGCAAGGCCTACACCCTTTCGCCCCATGACGAACACACGGAAATCCTTTACTGCCCCGGTGGAGAGATCACGGAGAGCGCGCACAGCTCCTTCTTTTTATGGCTGAACGACGTCCTGGTCACGGCCCCCCTGTCCCGCGTACTCAAGGGGACGACGCGGCAAGCCGTCATTGACTTGGCCCACCTGGCCGGGATGGACGTGGAGGAGCGCTGCCCTCTTCTGGCCGAGTTGCCTCAAGCGTCCGAGGCGTTCATTACGGGCAGCGTCAAGAAAATCCTCCCCGTGGTGCGCGTGGGAGCCCAACTCATCGGCGAAGGCCGACCTGGTACTGTCACAAAACACCTCTCAGAACTCTACCTCGAACACATCGAGGAATGGCTGGAATAAACCCAATAACTAAACGAAAGCAAGCTTTTTAAGGAAGGTGTTGGCATGGCGTTTGTTTTGAGCATCAATCCGGGTTCAACCAGCACGAAGGTGGCTCGGTTCCAGGACGAGACCCCCGTTTGGAACGAGATCATACGGCATACGGGGGAGGAACTGGCGTCGTTTGGCTCTGTGGCGGAGCAGTTTGATTTCCGACTCTCGACTATTTTGAAGCTGATCGAGGAGCACAGCGACGGAGAAAAAACCGACGCGGTGGTGGGGCGGGGGGGTATTATCGACCCCCTGCCGGGGGGAACGTTCCAGGTGGATCGCTCTCTCGTGGAGCGGCTGAAGCTGGGAAAACCCTGGGAACACCCCTCGAACCTGGGCGGGATTCTGGCGGAGGCCCTGGCGTCCCGGTGGAGCGTCCCCGCGTTCATCGTGGACCCTGTCTGTGTGGATGAGATGATTCCTGAAGCCAGGATTATGGGTCTGCCGGAACTGCCCAAGCCCTCGTTCTCCCACGCGCTGAACATCAAGGCCACCGTGCGTCGCGCGGCGAAAGACCTTGGCGTCTCGTGGGACGAACTCCGCGCCGTAGTGGCGCATATGGGCGGAGGCGTGTCCGTGGTCGCGCACAGCCGCGGGCGCATTATCGACACCAGCAACGGCACCGATTGCGGCCCCTTCTCGCCCAGTCGAGCGGGAGGGCTCCCCGTGGGCGAGGTGGCAAAGCTCTGCTACAGCGGACATTGCACCGAGGAGTCCCTGAAACGGCGGTTCGCTGGCAAAGCAGGCTTGCTGGCCTACGTGGGTACCAGCGACGTGCGCGAAGTGCGCGCCAGGATCGATGGGGGCGACGAAAAAGCGGCCCTGGCCTACCGGGCTATGGCGTGGCAGATCGCCAAGGAGATCGCGGCCCAGGCTACCAGCGTCACCGACGCGGCGAAAGGGGAGAAAGTGGACGCGGTACTGTTCACCGGGGGCATCGCTTACGATTCAAAATTTGTCCGTTTGGTGCAGGAGCGCGTCCAGTGGATCGCCCCCTGTCTGCTCTATCCCGGTGAGGATGAAATGCTGGCCCTGGCCCAAGGCGCGCTTCGGGCGCTGAGGGGCGAGGAGCGGGCAAAAAGCTACGGGGACTACGCGCCCAAGCAGTCGTAAAGCAACTCATCTCAATATTGGAGGTCGATTGTATGGAACAGATTCGTTCGTTGTCGCGGATGATCGAGGAGGCCAAGAAGCTCTGCGCGGTCAAGGGGAAGAAGCGCGTTTCCGTGGCTATGGCAGAGGACGCCGGACTGATCTCCGCCGTGGAGGAGGCGCGCAAAGCCGGCCTGGTGGAGGCAACGCTGGTGGGCGACGCGCCGAAAGTCAAGGCCTGCGTCGCGGAGGCTGGGGCCAAAGAGGGCGACTACATCATCATTGACGAGAAAAACGAGGCCCGGTGCGGAATCGTCGCCGTTACCGAGGTGTCGTCCAAGCGCGCGGACATCTACATGAAGGGGCAGCTCCACACCGACCACTTCCTGCGCGGAATGCTGAATAAGGAAGCGGGCCTTCGCAGCGGCAAGGTCATCTCGCATTGCTACTTCCACGAGGTGGAGGGTTACGATCGAATACTCTTCATCACCGACGCGGCGTTCAATACCTACCCCGACCTGAAACAGAAGGCCGACATCGTCCAAAACACCGTGAACTTCGCTCGCGCCCTAGGCGTGGAGAAACCCAAAGTCGCGTGCTTGGCCGCTGTAGAGGTTATTAACCCCGATATGACCTGCACGCTGGACGCCGCGGCTCTCGTGATGATGAACCAGCGCGCTCAGATCAAGAACTGCGTGGTGGACGGCCCCTTAGCCCTGGACAACGCCGTGAGCGAGGAGGCCGCCAAGATCAAAAAAATCACGTCGCCCGTGGCGGGCAAGGCCGACGTGCTGCTGGCGCCCAACATCGACGCCGGGAACATGCTGGCAAAGGCCGTGGTCTACTTCTCGAAAAACGAGACGGCGGGGATCATTCTAGGGGCCGCCGCGCCCGTCATTCTCACCAGCCGGGCGGACTCACCCAGGGCCAAGCTGCTCTCCATCGCCGCGTCCGTGATGATCGC
Organism: Synergistaceae bacterium; assembly: GCA_031280635.1. Classification (GTDB taxonomy): domain Bacteria; phylum Synergistota; class Synergistia; order Synergistales; family Aminobacteriaceae; genus JAITGK01. The sequence continues at coordinate 10,674 of JAITGK010000085.1, read as the reverse complement.
TCACCACGCCTCGTGAAGTCGTGAGATTATGAAGATATTCGCCATCAACCCCGGCTCCACCAGCACGAAGATAGCGCTCTTCGACGGCGCGAAATGCCTCTGGACGGACACACAGCGCTATGACGCGGACGTGATCGGGCGCTTTAATTCGATCATGGATCAGGAGGACTTCCGCTACGGCGAGATCAAAAAAACCCTTGACGCCAGGGGAGCAACGACCTTCGACGCTGTGGTGGGGCGCGGCGGCCTGATGAAACCCATCAAGGGAGGCGCTTATCACGTTAACGACGCCATGCTGCGGGACCTGAAGGCCATGACCTACGGCGCCCACGCCAGCAACCTTGGGGCCCCCTTGGCCGTCCGCTTCGCCGCGAATGGGGCCCCTGCCTTCATCGTTGACCCTGTTGTGGTGGATGAGCTTGTAGACGAGGCCCGACTCTCCGGCTTGCCGGAAATGCCGCGAATCTCCGTCTTCCACGCGCTCAACCAAAAGGCCGTGGCGCGCCGCGCTGCCGCCGACCTGAAAAAGCCATTGTCCGAGTGTGGCCTGGTGGTGGCGCATATGGGTGGGGGCGTCTCCGTGGGGGCCCACGAGAAGGGGCGCGTTATCGACGTGAACAACGCGCTGGACGGCGAGGGACCCATGTCGCCGGAGCGCTCCGGAAGCCTGCCCGTGGGCGGCCTCGCGACCTTGTGTTTCAGTGGGAAGTACACCTTAAGGGAAATTCAGAAAAAAATCAACGGCCAGGGCGGTCTGGTGGCGCACCTGGGGACCAACGACCTCCGAGAGGTGGAAAAACGCGTCGCCGCGAGAGATCATCAAGCCGCTCTTGTGTTCGAGGCCCTGACCTATCAAATATCCAAGGAAATTGGGAGTTGCGCGGCGGTCTTAAAGGGCGTGGTGGACGCCGTCGTCCTGACGGGTGGATTGGCGTTCAGCGATGCGCTGTGCGCCCGTATCACTGACCGTGTTTCCTTCATCGCCCCTGTGCTTCGCTACCCCGGCGAGGACGAAATGCAAGCCCTCGCCGAAGGAGTCCTACGGGTTCTGACCGGCGAGGAGTCCCCGCTGGAATATGTGTGAATCTATCGTCAAACCAGGGCCCTAGATGTTTTTTCTCTTTACTATCTCCTTCTCTTTGATTTCAAGCTCAACGAACTCTAGGTCTTGGGCGCCCCTTTGTGTTACAATTCACAAACGCGCGGCTGCCGTGTGTTGGGCCCGCAAATTTATGGAAGGAATGGTTTTATCGTGAAGAAAATTTTTGTCAGTATTGCCGTGTTCTCGTTTATCCTAGCTGCCTTTGTCGCCTTTGCCGCCGCTCCGGAGTCAGAGAAAAACCCCGAAAAACTCTTGGTCAAGGTGGGCGGGGAGGAAATTCGGGAGAAGGACATCGACCAAATCCTCAAGATGATGGGCCCTCAGAGCGCTATGTACGACAACGAGCAAGGCAGGAAGGCCATTTTGGACGAGCTGGTGGGGGTTCAGCTTTTCGCGCTCTCCGGCAAACAGAAGGGCCTCGACAAAACTCCAGACTACGAACTTGCCGTGCGGAGTTTCTCCCTTCAAACCTTGGCCCGCTTCACCATCGAGAACGTCCTGAAGGACGTGAGCGCCACGGAAGAGGAGGCCAAAAAGTTCTATGGTGAGAACCCCAGCGAATTCACGAAACCCGATCAGATACGCGCTCGCCACATTCTGCTTACCGACGACGTCACCAGCGCGGATAAGATCAAGTTGATTCAGGAGGAGCTGAAAAAGGGCGTGTCCTTCGACGTGTTGGCCGTGACCCACTCTAAGGACCCCTCGGCGGCTCAGGGGGGCGGGGACTTGGGATCTTTCGGCCGGGGACAGATGGTTTCCGCGTTCGAGGAGGTAGCCTTTGCCCTGAAGGAACCCGGCGATGTTTCCGATCCCGTGTTGACCGAATTTGGGTGGCACATCATCAAGCTAGAAGACAAAATCCCCTCCTTGGTGGCGCCCTATGACGAGGTAAAAGCCCAGATTATCCAGTACTTAACCAACGAGAAAGAGACTCGGCTCTACCAAGAAGCCCTAGAATCCTTGAAAAAAACGTATAAGGTCGAATACGCGGAGCCCGACCCAACGAAGGAAAGCCCAAACAAGTAAGGATCCGCAAACCAGGGCAGACGTGTCAAGAAGGGATAAAGCATTGCAAATACTTAAGGAAACGATGATTAAACCCTTTGGGGCCTCGCCCCAAACCCCGACTTAGGGGTCGCGGACCCCTAAGAACCCCATTTAATCAGCGTTTCCTTATTAATTGAATATTTCGCGTGTGAAATTTATCAATTGTCTTCACGCGTTTGCCCTGATCCGGGCGCGTTAAACGCGTTAATTGAAAACGGCTCGCATTGGGTATTGTTGGTATAAACACATTCAGTCGTGTTCGGGAACACAGGAACAACTAACTTATTTCCAAGCGGATCAAGGCATTTGGCATTTGCTAAAGAGCGATCCCTGGTATACGCCGCTCCTGATTATCAATCGCTATCGTTCGTCCCCGCGCTCATTTGTGTTTGTGAAAGAAGCTTTTGACGCAGTCCACCACGCGGGTTACGTCTTCATCCTTCATCGACGGGAAAAGCGGCAGGGAGATGGCCTCCGCGTAAAACTTCTCCGCCTCGGGGAAATCGCCTTTTTTGTAGCCAAAGCGCTTCCTGTAGTAGGGGTGCAGGGGCACGGGCGGGTAGTGGACTTGAAGCCGTATTCCGTTCTCGGCAAGGTGGGTGAAGAGAGCGGCTCGAAGCGCCGGGGCCACGCGAATGGGGAACAGATGGTAGGCGTGCCCATCCCGCGCCGGGGGCTGATAGACGCCTTCCAAGCCCGCCATGTGCTTGCGGTAGAGTTCCGCCAGCTCGCGCCGTCTGGCGACAAACATATCAAGGCGTTTCAACTGACTGAGCCCCAAAGCGCAATGAATGTCCGATAAACGGTAGTTGAAACCCAGCATCTGCATTTCGTTGTGCCAGGGGTCGCTCGAGATGTCCTCGAAAGCGCTGGGGTCCCGCGTAATTCCATGATTGCGGAACAAACGCAGTCGCCGCGCGTACTCCGCGTTGCCAGTGGCCACCGCGCCGCCCTCCCCTGTGGTGATATGCTTCACTGGGTGAAAGCTGAAAACCGTCATGTCGGCGTCGAGTCCCACCTTCCGCGCGCCGCCGCGCCTCCAGTAGTTCCCGTCCCGCGCCCCGCCCAGGGAGTGGCAGGCGTCCTCGATCAGCGCCGCGCCGTAGTCTTTGGCCATGATCTGGAAGGGCTCAATGTCGAAAGGGTACCCCCCGAAGCTGACGGGCGCGATGGCCTTGATTTTTCGAGGCAGCTCCTCCAGTTTTCTCTCCGCCTTCAAGGGGCTCAAGCAGAGCGTTCCCTCGTAGATATCCGCGAAGACGGGCTCCGAGCCCACGTAGAGCGCCGCGTTAGCTGTAGCGGCAAAGGTCAGGGGCGTCGTCAACAACCGGTCGCCTTCACCCAGTCCTGCGGCCGCCACGGCGCCATGCAGAGCCGCCGTCCCGCTGGAAAACGCGACCACGTGGCGCGCCCCAATGTACTCGGCCAAGGCCTCCTCAAACCGCTCCACAAGTGGACCCTGGGTGAGCCAGTCCCCCCTCAGAACGTTCACGACCTCCGTCACGTCGTCGTCGTCGACCCATTGCCGACCATAAGTCAAAGGCTCCAAAACAAAACCTCCTCAATGTGAATAACGTAGAGACGCGCGGCCGCGTGTCTGTGTATAGGGCGCGTTATGGAAACGCCGCTTAAATGGGGTTCTTAGGGGTCCAAGACCCCTAAGTGGGGTATGGGGCAAAACCCCATATGGGTTTAATCAGCGCTTTCTTACCTTTCCAGCGTCACCAGAGAAGCGCTGATCCACCCCTCTTGCCCTCCGCTCTCGTAGCGGATGTTGTACCACTTCGAGCCATTGCTGCCAATAGCTTCTTTCAGGATGAAAAAACGATCCCCCTTGCGCCCCGTCTTGACAACGTTGTTGTTTGTGCTCGTGTCTGGCCTGGAGCGTATCCTCGCGCTTTTGGAGGAGATAGAACCCCGTCGAAGCGGCTGAGTCTGGGGCTCGTCGGGCTCTTCCGAGGGAGGAGAAGGGATCTCCACAAGAGGGGCGGGAATTTCCACCACTGTTACCCTGGGCTCCGGACGGCCGCTCCCGACGCTGGGCGCGTCGGGCAAGGCGAGCGTCCGCGAGTCGATAGCCGGCAGAGACGAATGTTCAGTGAACGAAGGCTCAGTGGACGAAGGCTCAACGGACGAGTCCGCGCTAGACGCTTCAGGGCTTGATGGAGAGGAGGGAGGAAGAACCACGGCGTCGCGCGTCACGTCAGCGCTTATGGGAGCCTGGGGAGCTTGCGGGTGTTCTGAAATTGGCTCATCTGAGGCGTCGCCGCCCCAAAGTTTTTTCCATAACGTTTCGCACTGGTTCATAACCCACTCCCGCGCCGCGCTAATATACACGCCGCCCAAGCTCTTAGGCCACTCCGGGATGGCAAACGCCGCCCCAAGGACAAGGGCCAGGGTCAAAAATACCACCGCCAGGAAGCACCCGCACCCTCGCGATCCTCCCTGGGTTGCCTCGACGTCCTCAGCGCCCTCAATGTCTATCCCGCTCTCCCTGAGTATATGAGCGCGGGCGGCACGGGACTCGCTCGGCGTGAGATACCCCCCTCGCAGAAGCTCATCAAGCTCGTCCAAACGTTCTTTCGTGCTCCTCTTGTCCATACCGTCACCTCTCATATTGTTTATCCTCTATACGGCCCTGGCGCGCCCAGGCTTCCACTTTCAGAGGAGGTAAAACTATTGTACAGAAAATCGCTCCTACCGACAAGCGTCAAAAAACAAAGACCCGGCGCGGAGGCGGCATAGGCGGTTTTTTTTGGTTTCGCGCCTTTCACGCTCGAAATTTGTTGTATGATTGACACGCTGTATTCAATGTGGTGATAAAACAAGGGGTCGTGGAAAAACGCGCGGCGGGGGAGGAGATCGTCATGCGGACTTTGGTTGGGCGCGGTTCGGCGTCTATGTTGAGGTTTGCCGCTTTCGCGGTATGCTTCGCTTTTTTGTGTTTTGTTGGTTGGCCCGTTTTGGCCGCCAACTCGTCGGCTTGGACGTGGAAGGTTCTGGTTGTCCCGCCGGACGAGGGCTGGGAAAGCGCGGCGGGGGAAAGCATCCGCCGGGTTCTTTTGTGGCGTCAGACTGAAATATCGGAGAGTGGCGAGGGGATTTTGGGGCGCGACCTTGAGTTTGTCCTATTGCCGCCCACGGACGAGGACTCGATTTTGGGTTACTCTTTGCCCATGGACGTCCGCACCGTGGCGGTACTGAGCTTCGCCTCGTACAACGTGGACAGACGTCTAACCGCCCTGGCCGCCGGAAGCGGCGTCCCCCTCCTGCTGGCGGGGGGCGAGAACGTTCCCTTTTTCGAGAAAGGCCGCCTGCTGCCCTACGTCTTCGCGCTGGATCTATACCGGGACTACCGGGCCGCCGCCTTCGTGGCCTATGGGAAAAAGACCCTGAGACCCGAGAGCCGTCTGGGCGTCATGGGGGCCCGTTTCACCCTCAACGAGGAGCGCGAGGCGAAAATATGCCACGACCTTCTTTTGGCCGCGGGGTTCAAACCCATGCCCTATTGGGCCGACGCCTCCGTTTCAGACACCTTTTCCATGGTGGAACAGGAGATCAAGGAGGCCAGCGATGGCGCTCTGATCAGCTACGTAGGGGGCATGGCCACCAAGGAAATGTGGCGCGGCGTCATGGGGCGGCAGTCCCCCTACCGGATATGGTACGGCGGCGCGCCGGACAAGTCTTTCCTCTCGTTCAGAGGCGTGCTCTTCGTTGACCAAAACGCCTTCTTGGACGGACGGGGCGGTTTTGACGCCCTGAGGCGCGACCTCTGGTCTCAACGCGCCGTGTCCCTTTCAGATAAGGTCGCGGCCGGACGGGCCAACGCGTTGGTCTTCTGGCTGACGGAGGCCATAAAAACCCTCCCGAAGGCAACCGAGAACATTCCCAAGGGAGTCCTTTTCTCCAAGCTGGAGGACGTGACGGGCATCCCTTTCGGCGACCAAACGCTGGACGCCGACGCTCGCACGCACCGACCAAAGCGAAGGCGGGCATTTGTCTTTGAGGTACGGAACAGAGGCTTCTCCCTTCTAGACACGGTGGAAACGGATGGACAGCCCTACGCCGATTATTAGTCCCGGAGCGCGCCCCACAGTGGCTGAGATATCCGAAGCGCTGGGCCTGAACGTCTTTCATCCAGGGAACGGCGCTCGGGAGCTGGAGGGCGCGGTCGTGGGAGACCTGTTGAGCCAGGTGCTCACGGAGGCGCGGGAGAACTGGCTGTGGGTGACGGTTCACACCCACCTCAACGTGGCGGCCGTGGCCGCGCTTAGGGGAATTCCGTTGGTCATTCTGGCGTCGAGCCGCTATCCTCAGGAGGATCTAAAAGAAAAATGCCAGGAGGAGGACATCGCCCTCGCGAATACTCCCCTTTCCTGCTACGAACTCTGCCGCGGCCTGGGACGCCTGGGTGTGGGCGGCGTTAGGGAAACATGATAACGCGAATTTTACTGTGGAGTTTCAACGCCATCGCTCCCGTGCTGTTCGCCATTGTCCTGGGGTGGCTCGTGGCGTTCCGCGGCCATATTACGGAAAACGACAGGACGTTTCTAAACCGGCTCTGTTTCAAATACCTGTTGCCCATTCAACTCTTCACCAATACCCTGTCTATCGATTTCGCAAGGGGGTACAACACGCGACTTCTGGCCTTTTGCGGCGGAGGCGTCTTGGTTATCGCCGCTGTCGCTTGGGTTCTATTCACCATTATAATTTCCGACAGACCCAAACGCGCCATTTTCATCCTGTCCGCCTTCCGTACCAACAACATCCTCTACGGCCTGCCCCTGGCGACGAACCTCTTTGGCGCGGAAGGAGTCGCCGTGGCGGTGATGGTGTACCCCATCACCATTATCTCCTTCAACGTCCTGACCGTGGCGACTCTAGTGTATTTTTCGCAAGGTGAAGGCAAAACGGGCTCGACGCTCAAAAAGACCCTCCTGGACGTGGCGACTAACCCCCTTATCATCGCGTGCCTCTTAGGAACTCTTTGCGCCGCGCTGGACGTCGCCGTTCCGCGTTTCCTCAGAGGCGGGCTGGACTCAGCTGGAGCCGCCGCCACGCCCGTGGCCCTGCTGCTCTTGGGTTCCCAGATCGACGCGAGGAAGCTCTCTGGAAACCTACGCCCCGCCCTGGCCGCCTGCGCCCTGCGACTCATAGTGGTGCCCGCCGCCGCCTTGGCCGTCGTGATCCCCGCCGGGTTCCGCGGCCCGGAGTTGAGCGCCCTGATGGTGGCCTTCGCGGCCCCATCCGCCGTCACCAACATGGTCATGGCGCGCAATTATAACGTCGCTCCCGACTTCGCCGCTCAAACGGTGTACCTCTCCACGGTTTTTTCGTTGGGGACGATCTTTCTCTTCATCGTCCTCCTGCGTTTCCTGGGACTGATGTAGCGTGGGACAACATAGCGCGATAGAAAATAGGTGGTTATCTTTCACCAACCACCGACCACCAATCATTTCTAAGAGCGTGTATCGTACTGGAGAAATTGATACCAATTTGCAATCAGGGGTCTAAAGTTAAAAGACGCGGCGGCAGTCTTTGCGCGCCTTAAACCGTTCCATTCAAGCCCCATTGAAAGCAATTTAGTATGAGGAGCGTTTTCCCCCGCAGGTGATGTTTGCCATTAGAAAGGAGCAATGAGACCATGCGCAAAACAGTTTTTATCCTTGCGGCGACTTTCGTGATATTGTGGAACGCCATGCCATTAAAGGGAGCTTCGACAAGCGAAGAAGGAGAAGAATTTTACGCTTTGCTCAAACATGCTATGAACGCCGAAAACTCTGGACAGTACCTTGAGGCGAAAGAATACTATGAGCGGGCATTGCCGCTTTGTTTGAAGCTGTTTGGCGAGGTACATGAGGGCACTGCCATGTTCCTCAATAGCTTGGGAAATGTCTATTACAATCTTAGAGATTACCCCAAGGCGAAAGAGACTCACGAACGGACGCTGGCGATTCGATTGAAACTGTTTGGTGAGGAGCACCCGGACACTGCCGCGTCCCTCAATAACTTGGGAAATGTCTATTACAATCTTGGAGATTACCCCAAAGCGAAAGAGTACTATGAGCGGCTATTGCCGCTTTGTTTAAAGCTACTCGGTGAGGTGCACCCGGACACTGTCATGTCCCTCAATAACTTGGGAGAAGTTTATAAAATACTTGGAGATTATCCCAAGGCGAAAGAGAATTATGAGCGGGCGCTGGCGATTCAATTGAAACTGTTTGGCGAGGTACATGAGAATACTGCCGGGTTCCTCAATAACTCGGGAGTTGTCTACGAAGCACTTGGAGATTACTCCAAAGCGAAAGAGAATTATGAGCGGGCGCTGGCAATTCGATTGAAATTGTCCGGCGAGGTGCACCCAGACACTGCCGGGTCCCTCAATAGCTTGGGGAATGTCTATAGTACTTTAGGAGATTACCCCAAAGCGAAAGAGACTCACGAGCGGGCGCTGGCGATTCAATTGAAACTGTTTGGCGAGGTAGGCACTGCTGGGTCCCTCAATAACTTGGGAGAAGTTTATAGAATACTTGGAGATTACCCCAAAGCGAAAGAGAATTATGAGCGGGCACTGGCGATTCAATTGAAATTGTCCGGCGAGGTACATGAGAATACTGCCGTATCCCTCAATAACTTGGGAGCTGTCTATTTCAATCTTGGAGATTACCCCAAAGCGAAAGAGACTCACGAGCGGGCGCTGGCGATTCAATTGAAACTGTTTGGCAAAGAACACCCGAGCACTGCCGCGTCCCTCAATAACTTGGGGAATGTCTATTATGATCTTGGAGATTACCCCAAAGTGAAAGAGAATTACGAGCGGGCGCTGGCGATTCGATTGAAACTATTTGGTGAAGAACACCCGGACACTGCCGCGTCCCTCAATAACTTGGGGAATGTCTATTGTGATCTTGGAGATTACCCTAAAGCGAAAGAGAATTATGAGCGGGCGCTGGCGATCTTTTTGAAACTATTTGGCGAGGCGCACCCGGATATTGCCATATCTCTTGATAACTTAGGAGAAATCTACAACCAAATGAATTCGAAAGATCTCGCTATCCTCTACAAAAAAATGGCCGTCAACATCCTTCAACTGACGCGCTCGCGCATCACTTCCCTCGAAAAAGACCTGCAAAAATCCTTTCTTCAATCCAAAGAAAGCTACTACCACAGCCTCGCGGAACTTCTCGCCGGACAGGGACGTATCGCTGAGGCCCAGCAGGTCCTGACCATGCTGAAGGAAGAGGAGTACTTTGACTTCATCCGCCGGGACCAGCAAAACGACCCTCGCTCAACCTCAGTCTCTTACTCCACGCGAGAGCGGAAACAAGTCAACGCCTTTCAGAAAATCAGCGAGGATCTGTTTGCCCTGGCCAAAGAAAAAGAGCGCTTGTTAGAAAAGAAAAAGTCCATGCCAGCCTCCGAATGGCGCTCAAGCAAGGACGCCAAGCGCCTGGACCAGGTGGACGGTTTCTTGAAAGAGGCAAGCAGGTCCTTTCAAGCCTTTCTCGACAGACTCGACAAAGAGCTGAAGGCCGGGTCGGACGCGGAGCGCGGGGCGGAGGTCGCCAGAATGAACCTCGACGCCCTCCAGGGCCTCAAAAAGACCTTGAAAGACATGGGATACGGGGCCGCGCTCCTCCACACGGTCATTGCTGAGGAACGCCTTTGGCTCATCCTCACCACGCCTGACCTTCAGATCGCCAGGGAATCGCGGATTTCGCGGGAGGCCCTTTTCAAAAAGATACTGGCTTTCCGCGAGGACTTAGAAAATCAACGAAACGTTCTGCCCGTCGCCAAAGAACTCTATGACATCTTGATCGCCCCGGTGGCGGATGACCTGGAAAAAGCCGACGCTAAGACCTTGATGCTCTCGCTGGACGGCCAGCTGCGCTACATTCCGCTGGCTGCCTTGCACGATGGCGACAAGTGGCTTGCGGAAAAATACGCCCTAGTTGTCTACACGGAAGCCGCTAAAGACAAGCTGAAAGACAAGCGAACCGTGAGCGAGTGGGAGGCGGCGGCCATGGGCGTAACGAAAAAACACCCCGATTTCAACGCGCTTCCAGCGGTGAAAGCGGAATTAGGCTCCATTATTCGCGGAGAAGGAAGAGAGAGCGGTATTCCGGGAACCGTGCTTTTGGACGAGGACTTCACGGAATCAGCGTTTTCCGACGCCCTGGACTATGGGACGCCGGTGGTGCACGTGGCGAGTCACTTCCGCTTCAAGCCAGGAACGGTGAAGGATTCCTTCCTGTTGCTGGGCGACGGAAAACATCTGACTCTTGAGGACATCCACAATGGGACGTTCGCGTTCGAGAACGTGGAGCAGTTGACCTTTTCGGCGTGCAACACGGCGATGGGCTCTGGGGAGAGCGCGGGTCGTGAGGTGGAGGGTCTGGGAGTGCTGGCGCAGAAGCGGGGCGCGAAGTCGGTGACGGCGACGCTGTGGGGCGTGGCGGACCATTCGACGGGAATATTCATGACGCGCTTCTATACCCTGCTCCAACAGGAGGGCGTGACCA
>JAITGK010000181.1 GCA_031280635.1 Synergistaceae bacterium | reverse complement strand
TATCTATCATAACCATGCTATCTTGATAAAGTTTACTTTGAAATACTGCATTTATAAAAATTGCTTTATAGCCTGAAGGCCCAAACAGGTGGGTTATGTTAGGAGCTCTAAAGGCGAAGACCTCAAACTCGCCTCCAGTACCATCAAAAAAGCGCCAGGCGTCGACTTCCAGTCGACGACCGTGGTTAGCGGCAACCCTCCTGTTATAATGAAAAATGAAAGCTGTTTTTTTGAGTATGGAGGCGATCGAGAATGTGGAACAGTATAAAAAAGACGCTAGGACTTGACCCCAACGAGCGAGCCCTAAAAAAATACTGGGGTATCGTCGGAGAGGTGAACGCCTTCGCGTCTAAGATAGAGGCTGCGGCGGACGCGGAACTGCGGGAGCGGGGGGCGCGCTTGAGGGCGCGGGCCGGTGAGGGTGAACCGCTCAACGACCTGTTGCCGGAGACCTTTGCCCTAGTGCGCGAGGCCTCGCGGCGAACCATTGGGCTGCGGCACTACGACGTGCAGTTGATCGGGGGCATGGCGCTCCACGAAGGACGCATCGCGGAGATGCGCACCGGCGAGGGCAAGACCCTCGCGGCCACGCTGGCCGTGGTCTTGAACGCGCTTTCTGGGCAAGGCGTGCACCTGGTCACGGTCAACGACTATCTGGCCAAACGCGACGCCGCGTGGATGGGGCCGATTTACAATTTCCTGGGGCTCTCCGTGGGAGTGATCTATCCCTACATGCCTGCGGAGGAGCGCTGGAAGGCCTACCGCGCCGACGTCACCTATGGCACGAACAGCGAGTTCGGCTTCGACTACCTGCGCGATAACATGGCGATGCACAAAGATCAGATGGTGCAGCGCAGCCACGTTTTCTGCATCGTGGACGAGGTGGACTCGATCTTGATCGACGAGGCGCGAACACCCTTGATCATTTCGGGGCCCTCGGACGACAACGTGGAGCTCTACGTGAAGGCCGACGGCGTGGCTCGACAACTCAAGGAAGGCGCGGACTACGAAAAGGACGAGAAGGAGCGCAACATTACTATCACGGAGGTGGGCATACGGAAATGCGAGACCCTGATGAAGATGCCCGACCTCTTCACCGACGCCTCGAAGTCGGAGCTGACCCATCGGCTCGTCCAGGCGCTGAAGGCCCATCGCCTCTTCCGGCGCGACGTGGACTACGTAGTCACGGATGGCGAGGTCGTCATCGTGGACGAGTTCACAGGCCGCCAGATGGTGGGACGACGCTACTCCGATGGGCTTCACCAGGCTATCGAGGCCAAAGAGCGCGTCAAGGTGGGGCGCGAGAGCCAAACCTTGGCGACGGTCACGCTGCAAAACTACTTCCGCATGTACCACAAGCTGGCGGGCATGACAGGCACCGCCGCCACTGAGGCGGAGGAGTTCAAGGAAATTTACGGCCTGTCCGTCGTCACCATCCCCACCCATCAGCCCATGATCCGCGCGGACAACCCCGACGTTATCTATGGCACGGTGATGGAAAAATTCAGCGCCGTGGCCGACGAGGTGCAGGAGCGCCACCAGCGGGGTCAGCCTGTGTTGGTAGGCGTCACCTCCATTGAGAACTCCGAGCGAGTCAGCAAGCTTCTGAAGGCGCGTCAGGCGCCTCACCAGGTGCTGAACGCCAAGCACCATGAGCGGGAGGCGTACATCGTGGCGCAGGCGGGACGTCTGGGGAGCGTTACCGTGGCCACAAACATGGCGGGTCGTGGGACGGACATCATGTTGGGCGGGAACCCGGAGTTTCTGGCCAAGGAAAGGCTCCTGGCCGATCGTCCCTTCATTCCGTGGACAGTTAAGGCCTTGGAACCGGACGACGTCTTCGGCTACTTCGTCCAGTACGCGAACGTCCTCCCGGAGGACCTGACGCGAAACTACCTCCGGGACAGGCGCATCCCATCGGGTGACGAGGGCGCTATCTACTCCGGCTTTCTGGAGAACGTGTTCACTCAGGTGAAGGACGCCTACGAGACCTATTTGGACTACTTCCGGGCCAAATGCCAGGAGGAGCACAAAAGGGTCGTGGAGCTTGGAGGTCTGGCTATTGTGGGCACAGAGCGGCACGAGGCGCGGCGCATCGACAACCAGCTTCGGGGACGCGCCGGGCGTCAGGGGGACCCCGGCGAGAGCCGCTTTTACCTTTCGCTGGAGGACGACTTGCTGCGACTCTTCGGCTCCGAGCGCATCCAGGGTATCATGAGCAAGTTGGGCATGACGGACGGCGAGGCTATCGAGTCGTCCATGCTCTCCAAAGTCATTGAGTCCTCCCAGCACAAGGTAGAGCAGATGCACTTTGACATCCGAAAGCAGCTTCTCGCTTATGACAACGTGATGAACCAGCAGCGTGAGGCTGTGTACTCCGAGAGACAGACAATCTTGATGGATGAGGACATCACCGAGTACGGCTGGGGGATCGTGCAGGGCGTGGCCGACGAGATTTTGGATCGCTACTTCCCCGAAGAGGGAGAACCCGACCCCGAGCGCGCTGTTGCGCGGTTCCGCGCGCTTTTTGGCTCCGGAAGCGAGGAGGCGCTCTCGCGCCTGGACAGCCGGGTGAGCATGGAGGAACTCCGCGACACGATCATCGAGTCCATGAAGGCCCGCTACACGCAAAAATTTTCCGAGCTCGCGCCAGAGGAGGTTGGCGGACTGTTGCTTTATGTGCTCCTGAATACGTTGGACGACGCCTGGCGCGGCCACCTGCTGGACATGGACGAGCTGCGCCGCGGGATTGGCCTTCGCGCTATCGGCCAAAAAGACCCCCTCTTAGAGTATCAGTTTGAGTCGTACAATCTGTTTCAGGAAATGAGATTACGGGTACGAGAGTCCTTCACCGAACAGATTTCCAGGGTGCGCGTGGTGTCGGAGAGTGGGTTACGGCGCGAGCGGAAGCTTTCGGAGGGTCGGGAGTTTCGTCTGCCCTCGGCTCCCCAGGGGGACGCGCTTCCCTTTCGAACGGGCGAGAGCAGGCCAGAACCCGTGAGGAAAGGGGTCAAGGTCGGCCGCAACGACCCCTGCCCCTGTGGAAGCGGGAAAAAATACAAGCACTGCTGCGGCAGGAGCGTGTGATGAGGGAGGGTGGACGATGAGCCGCCGGGCAATGTGTTTTTTTGTGATGGGGTTCTTGCTGTTGTGCCGCCTAAGCGCGCTCACGGACCCCGTGTTCGCGGAACCCGTTTACGACCTCGACGCCGTCATTCGGCGGAACGCGGAAAGCGGTGGTGACGGCGTCCGCTACGACCTCGACGCCGTCATTCGGCGGAACGCGAAGAGCGGCGGCGACGGTCTCGGTTACGACCTCGACGCCATGATCCGGTTGAACTCGGAGGGCGGCGACGAGGGATTCGACTATGACCTTCGTTCCATGATCCGACTGAACCCGGACTTCTCGACCTACCCCAGCGCCAATGGGGTGATATGGCTGAAGCGGGCCTCCTACAGGGCTGCGCCCAGCGGTGGGCTAGAGCGCAGGCATCTTTGGGTTCTTCTAGGACGCGAGGGCCTGGATTCACGTTGGTACTCGTGGAATATTCCCACGCCCATGGGGGGTAAGCTCGAAATTCTAGAGGCGTCGGCCTACTCCTACCCTAAGGGGGAAAAGTTGGGCGACGCGGCCCAAAACGGGGACGCGGTACACTCCGTGGTTTTTTCGGAGCTTCCTGGCGAGTTCATTTTGGTTCTTTCCTATAAGGAGACCTTTCCCGATAAACTTTCCATAGACGACTTGGTCTGGTTCAGCGAGTCCCTTCCTCTTTGGGAGGGCGCGGTGCGGGTAACGGCGCCGTTTCCCTTCTACCACGCCACCAACGTCGCCGACGTCGCGCCGGAGGAGAGGGAGGTCGGCGGGTACAAAACCTACGAGTGGCGCCTCATCAACACCCCCGCGGAGCCCCGGTTCTCCATGCGAGCGAGTGAGCGGAAGTACCTTGCTTTCGCGTCCAGGGAGGGCAGGGACGCGGCGGCGAGGGCTTTAAAGGCGATGGAGGCCGCGCCCGCGCCGCCCGTCACCGTTCAGGACATGCTGCGGGGTGGGAGAAAGGGCGTTGAAAACCTCCTTCAATGGTTTTATAAACAGCCGGGGCTTACCCTGACGGGGGTCCGCGAGATCCCAGCGGAAGCTCCTTGGACACCGAGGGAAAAGCTTCTATTGGCGCATCGCTGGTTGAAAGACACTGGAGTGAACGCGCGCCTTTTCTGGCGTCCAGTCTACCGTCCTGGCGCGGGGGAACCCGCCTATGCGAGTGTGGCCGTGGAGCCGGTCTTGGAGGTTTTCGGGTCCTCCTACTGCACGATGGAGCAGCTGCCGCATTTGAGGGAGACCACCGCGTCCTTGCAGGGGAGCACGGTCTATGGCGTCACCTTGGACGGAAGGCTGGAGGAGCGTAAAATCCCCGCTCCAGGCGCTACCCTGAACCGCCTGGAGGCAAACGTCAGCCTGACGTTGGGCGAGAACGGGATGATAAACGGAAGGCTACGGCTCACGGCGCGTGGCGCGTGGCGTCATCTGCTATTCCCAGAGTCCCCTGAGGACGGCGGGGCCGCCTTCCTGGCGAGCCTGTTTCCCCAGGGTCCCCGGTTCCGTGGCGTGACGCGCAAGGAGCTGCGGGACAGGTATGAAATCACAGCGACGCTGGCGGAGACTCAGGCGATCACAGACACGCGGGGAGACACGATTCTCGCGTCCATGCCGCGACTGATTCCGTCCTGGCTCACGGAACTGGCGTCTGGCCCGTCCCTGTTCGGTGTGCGTTTCCCGTTCGTCCTGGAGTCTAAGATCGCTTTGCGCCTGCCCCCGCGCGTCGCGGACGTGGCGCTCCCCACACCGGTGGAGCGCGGGTCGGGGAAAATCCGGTATTCCGAGTCCTTTAAGCTCATAAAAAGAAGGACGGTGCAGGCGGAATCTCGCGTGACTTTCGGGACGGCCTCGCCTGGCGACGAGGACGCGGTTGGCGTCCGGGCCGTGATCCTAGGCTGGCAGGGCTTCATGACCCGTCAACTTCCCGTTCGTTTGGCGAGGGGCAAAACCCAAACCCAAACCCAAACAAAAACCCCCTTTTCGGTCATAGGTCTCGCGTCATGGAGCAGATGATGGCGGTACCCTCACCTGGGGTGGAACAGACCTTCAGAGTCCCGTTCATCAGGGACATGCGCTCCGTCATGTTGGCGAGCCCCCGATGTCCTTCAAGGCGCAGGGTCTCGTGGCTGACGCTGTTGTCGAAGCCCCTTCCGTTGTCCTTGATCTCGAAGAAAAGGCGACCGTCCTTCTCGAACATCTGTCCCCGAACCTCCGTGGCGTCTCCATGGCGAACCGCGTTGGAGACGGCCTCCTGCGTGATGCGCAAAAGGGAAAGAGTCCGCTCTGCCCCTAGCTCGAAGGATTCGTCCACGTCCATCGAAACGTGGATATCGTAGTTCTGGGACATACGCTCCGCTAGCTCCGTCAGGGCATGGGGCAACCCCAAGTCCACCCAGGGGGGGGCCAACTCGTCGCAGAGCCCACGCAGTTCGCGCACCGCCGTCCGCGCCAGTCGCTCCGTCTTTTTGACGCGCTCGGCGGCGTCCCCGTCCCCTTCCATCAATATGTGGATCTGCTGCAACAGGGCCGTGATGTCTTGCAAGGGGCCGTCGTGAATTTCCCGCGCCATATCCAGTCGCTCCGACTCCTGAACCTGGACGATGTCCCGGACATAGCGGTCCCTCAGTTTGTCCCGGTCTACGGCGGCCTTGGCGAAACGGATCAGAGCGCTATGAACGCTCTCGATTTCTTTGACGGCTTGGGGATTGACGGTGTTGGGAATATCTTTGCCCATGCGCAGGGCGTCGATCTCGGCGGCCAGACCCTTTAAGGGAGCGATAAGCCGCCGCCACAACAGCCTTATGGCCCAAAAGCTCCCCAGGGAGGCCAGGGCGATCATGCCAGGCCACAAACGCCCAATTTTCACCAGCTTCCCCAGAAGGCTGTCCCAGGAAACCACGGCGACCACGTAACCCTGTCCCGTTGGGTACAGAGGGTGTTTGGCGAGGGTATACTGCCGCCCCTCCGGATCCTGCACCCGCGCGGCGACCCCCACGGGAAGGTCTTTCCGCCATAGCTCCGCGATGTCCTCCGCGCCGGGCGACGACATGAACACCTCTCCATTGTCGCCAATGTAGGCCACCCAGCCGGGAATGGAAGGTCCCCAGGAAAAAATGCGGTTCCAGTTCCTGAGGCGCATTGCCGACGAGAGGTAGACATCCCAGAGGTTTTGGTTTTGCCGCCAGGGGGTGTTCCAGGGCCAACCCCGCGTTTCGACGCTCAGGCGGGACGCCACGCTCTCGGCTAGGTCCTGCACATAGGAGCCAATGGCGGCGTTCATCGCCTGCTCTTGGCTGAAAAGCGCAAATGCCGCCACCATGGTGACAACAACGGGTGGCAGCAGCAAAGCGCACAGCAAAAGTCCCAGAAGGTGCTTTTTCAGGGATAGCAGATTGGGGCGCTTAATCTTCCAGCAACTCCTCCAAGGTCAGTACCCCATATTTTAGGGACAGGAGCAAGGCCTCTGTCTTGTTCCGCGAACCCAGCTTGTCGTAAATAGACGCCAAATGCGTCTGAACAGTGCGCTCACTGATAAAGAGCTTGGCCGCTACTTCTTTGCTGGAAAGGCCCTTGGCCGCCAGGACGAGAACCTCGCGCTCGCGAACGGAGAGCTGTTCCGGG
Source organism: Synergistaceae bacterium (assembly GCA_031280635.1). Taxonomy (GTDB): domain Bacteria; phylum Synergistota; class Synergistia; order Synergistales; family Aminobacteriaceae; genus JAITGK01. The sequence goes on along the minus strand of JAITGK010000181.1, from coordinate 4,580 downwards.
TCAAAATCCCTCTCCCCCATGACCGAGGCCACTTCGGGGTCCAGGTATATTCCCCCACGAGCCACGGTGGCGATAGCGGATGAGAGCTCCTTGGGACTCACCGTTTTGAGGATGAAGCCCCGCGCCCCCGAGCGCAGGGAGGCCATGACGTACTGCTGGGCGTCGTAGGAGGTCAGCATGATCGAGGCCGTGGGCAACCCCGCCTCCTTCACCTTCTGCGCCACCGCCACCCCGTCCAGACCAGGCATACGGATGTCCAAAAGCGCCACATCGGGCTTGAGGTCGCGGATCATCTGCCATGCCCGCTGACCGTCCTCCGCTTCCCCCAGGAGTTCCAAGGTGTTCTCGCGCTTCAGGTACTCCGCTATGCCCGCCCGCGTCAAAGGATGGTCGTCCGCTAAAACTATTTTTATCGACATGTCATGATCTCCTTAGAGCCGTTGGCTCTTTTCCGCGCAAAGTTTTTGCCGTTCATGTCCGGTTTTTGGTCTCTTGTTTCCATGCACAATTACGCAAATAGTCCCAATCAAAAAATCAAAAAAATCAGCGAAAAAAAAAGCGAACCCCACGCAAATTTTCCGTGTATTTCGCATGTCATCAAAATTTTTCAAGCGCCCCCTTCACTTTCGAGTTTTCAAAAAATTTTTAACCTGATGTTGAAAACAGAATAACGGCGGGGTGCGCCGCGGACAACGGCAAAGTTGCTTAAGGCGTTTTGCAGACCTAGTAAAGCGCGAAAATCCCTGGTACAGCGTGTCTTTTACAGTCCGATTTCCTTCTCCACTGGGCGCAGGGCCAGGATGACGTTTTCGATGATCTCGTCCAGGGGCATACCCATGATCTCCGCGCCCTTTTGGATGATCTCTCGGTTTACACCCTTGGCAAACGCCTTGTCCTTCCATTTTTTCTTCACGGATTTGACCTCTAAGTCGGAAAGCGACCTGGACGGGCGCACCAGGCCGGCAGTGATGATCAGACCCGTCAGTTCGTCTATGGTGAAGAGCGTTTTTTCCATGTCGTTTCTCGGCTCTGCGTCCGTGCAGATGCTCCATCCGTGGGACTGCACGGCGTGGATGAGCTCCTCGTCCACCCCAGCCTCGCGTAGCAGTTCCGGCGCCAGGTTGCAATGCCGCTGGGGATCGTTCATGGTCTTTTCCCAGTCGATGTCGTGCAAAATGCCGGCAACGCCCCAGAGTCCCTCGTCGCCCCCCATCTTACGCGCGAAATGGCGCATCGTGGCCTCAACCGCCAGGGCGTGTCGGATGTGGCTTTCGTCGTCATTGTATTTCCTGAGTAGCGCTAAAGCTTCTTCCCTCGTCGGTATCACTTGTTATCCCTCCTAGTTAGCGTATCTCCTGAGTCCTGGCGGAGCGTTTCAGCCACTCCCTGGCGGCGGCGGCCTTTTCCATGGGAAAGGGCTCAAACGGAACCCGCGTTTCCTCCCGAAGGCCGACGGCAAGCGCGTCGGGGTAGGTCCGCACATAGACGACCCGCTCGATGCCAGCATTCAGGATAACCTTGGTGCAGAGCGAACAAGGTTCCAGGGTACAGTAAAGCGTCGCCTTGTCCGTGGCTATACCCATGCGCGCCGCCTGGACGATGGCGTTGGACTCCGCGTGGGAACCTCGGCATATCTCGTGTCGCTCCCCAGACGGGACGCCCAAAGCCTTCCGCAGGCAGTCGGTGTCCAGGCAGTGCGCCGTCCCTGATGGCGCGCCGTTATAGCCCGTGCTGATCAGTTGGCGGTCTCGGGTGATCACCGCCCCAACCTGACGGCGGAGACAGGTGCTTCGCGTCGCGGCCATCATCGCGATGGCTATGAAATAGGTATCCCAGTCCGGCCTAGCGTCTTCCATGTTTTTATTCCTCTTTTTGATCTCTTATTTCCGCGCGTGATTGCGCAACCCACTATGAACACGCTCTCAATTGATGTTATACATCTTCAAAAGCTCCTGGAATCTTTGCTCGACCTCGTCGACTGGACTGGGGTCGCGATAGGGCGTGGAGGGCTCGCTGGGTACCTCTGCCGGCGGAGTCGGCGCCTCCGGCAAGGAATCTATTGGCGTATCAGTCGGGCCATCCTGCTCGATCAGAAAGAGCCGGGGAGCGTTGGGGTCTTCTAAAGCGGCGGTGTAGTCCCCTCCTCCATGGGTAGGGCACACGGCCTGGGGCGCCCGGCCCGACGGCATGTAAATGTTCACGGGTTTGCAGCCCTGGGCGGCCCTGAAGCCCGTCTCGCGGCAGATAGTGACCCGATCGACCTCCACCCATCCGGGGGCGGACTCGAATTTTTCAGGGGTTCTCATGCGCCATACAGCCACATCCATGAAGGCCTTCCAGGCTGGCGCGGCCACGATGCCCCCTGTCGGACTGGGGCTGCGGCCGTAGACGTCTCTAAGGGTTTTATGGTCGTCATTGCCAACGTAGAGAGCCGTGGTCAGTCCCGGAGCACCTCCGATGAACCATGCGTCGATGAATTCGTTGGACGTCCCTGTCTTACCAAAGACGTCGGCACTCGCCAAACGCGCCCGTGTCCCCGTCCCCGCGCGTACCACGTCGAACATCATGGAGCGCAGAATATAGGCTGTCTCGGGCTTCATGGCCTGATAGGACCTGGGTTCATAGGACTCCAGCACGTTCCCTTCCAAGGAGCGAATTTCGCGTATCATGAAGGGTGGAGTTCTCTTTCCCCCGTTCGTGAAGCAATTGAAAGCCACGGCCATTTCCAAGGGGGTTACGCTGGCGGCCCCCAGAGCCACAGAGAGGTCGTTGGGCAGGTACTCTGACGTGATCCCCATGGCGCGGGCCATGTCCACGATAGGTTCTGTTCCAATATAAGCGGCGTTTCTGACGGCAATGGTGTTGTAGGAGTTTGTGAGCGCCTTCTGCAAAGTCACTTCTCCTTGATATTTCCCGTCGAAATTCCTAGGACGCCAAGACCTGCCCCGCCTTCCCTTGTTCTCGAATATCAGCTCCGCGTCCATGAAATGATCTGTGGGCATGATGTCGTTTTCCAGGGATGCGGCATAGACGATGGGCTTGAAGCTGGACCCTGGTTGGCGGAAGGCCTGGGTGGCCCGGTTGAACTTGCTTTCCTGAAAGTCCTTTCCTCCCACCAGGGCGAGCACCTCCCCCGTTTCGGCGGCCAGACAGACCAAAGCGCCCTGGGTTTTTAAGGCGCCGATGGCCTCTTGGGCCGCTTCCTGAAGCTTCAGGTCAAGGGTGGTGTGGATCTGAAGTCCGCCGGTGTAAACTACGTCCGTTCCATACTGGGGCAGAAGGTCGTTGAAAAGGATGTGGGACACAAAGTAAGGCGCCAGGTTATACTCTTCGATTTTGTTGGGAATGTGCTTATAGACGAGTTCTTCTTCGTATGCGCGCTTTCTCTGCCGCGCGTCGATCCAGCCGAGGGCTTCCATACGCCTCAGCACGTAATTTTGTCGCCCCTTGGCGTTGGCGGGGTTACTCAGAGGGTTGTAGCGTCCTGGAGCGGCGATGAGTCCTGCCAGGATAGAAGACTGAGCCACGTTGAGGTCTGAGGCTGGACAGCCAAAGTAGGTCCACGCCGCCGTCTCCACGCCCCAGGCGCCGCGCCCGAAGTTGATGGTGTTGAGGTATCGGGTCAGGATTTCGTCCTTGGTGAGGAGTTTTTCCATACGCACGGCGATGATGAGCTCCTTGATCTTCCGAGCGATGCTTTTTTCTTGGGTAAGGAAGAGATTGCGGGCAAGCTGCTGAGTGATGGTGCTCGCCCCCTGCAGCCTGTCGCGTACCACCAAATCCCTCCAGAGCGCACGCAGGATGGACGTGATCCGGAAGCCCGAGTGCTGGTAACAGGCGGAATCCTCCGCGGCAAGAACGGCTTGGATCACCCAGGGCGGTATCTGACCCAACTGCAAGGTCGTCCGGTTTTCGATGAAGAGGCGCGCAACAACGTCGCCGTTACGGTCATAAACAATGCTGGGTTCGCTGTTTCTGTAACGAAAAATTTCCTCGTCCGTCGGCAGGCTCGGTGAGACCTGCACCACATAGTAAGCGATCGCCGCGCTGGCCAATCCTACCGTTATCAACAACAAGAGCAACAGCAACGCGAACATGAGCGCCGCGTATTTCAGAATGGAATCCTTTCCCCGCCGTCTGCGGGTATGAGCGTCGCGCAAGATCCAATCCTCCTCGTTTGAGAGCCGCCGACTCTTCACATTCAAATTTTATAACTCCCACACTTCTATCATATAACATAAAACCTTGCAAGGGGCAAGCCCCCATATACTGTAGAGGGTCGCTTCACCACCCCTCCCGTTGGTCGGGAGTTTAACGCAAAAACTGGGGGGCTTTTCGCTTTGCCCCCCGCCCTCCTCGTTGTCAGCTATCTCGCTTTCTTGTATACTAAATCAAGTGGAAATCTGTCGCTTGGAGGTTCGAACATGGTGAAGGCAAATGAAAAGTATAAGGATAACGTCTTTATTAAGAGCTCCTAACATAACCCACCTGTTTGGGCCTTCAGGCTATAAAGCAATTTTTATAAATGCAGTATTTCAAAGTAAACTTTATCAAGATAGCATGGTTATGATAGATACTCT
>JAITGK010000091.1 GCA_031280635.1 Synergistaceae bacterium | reverse complement strand
TTTTAACAGAAAAGAGCCGAAGCTGGCAAAGACACTTCGAGAATATTGGCTTAAAACGAGAGTTTAAGCTGCAATTGAAAGATCGAAATGAAGTGTAGTGCTAGAAATTTCTCCATTTTAGGTTTATAATTTGATCTACTTGTTGTATAATGACTTAACTTTGTCATTAACTTTTTAGTGTTTGAATTATCTTTAAATAAGAGAAGCCAAACACAAATTGATAATGGGGAGGAATACAGAGGAGATGCAAGTTTACAAGCGTTCTTTATGGGTGATGGTCAAAGGGCTTATTTACGCCCCACCCAGCGGCTTTGTTGTCTACATCGCGGCGCGTTTCTTCACGGACAACGACGCGATAGCCGGTGGATTGGGAGTTCTGATGTTCTTGTCGTTAGCGTACCTCTCTGTTTTCAGTGAAAATGTATATTTCGAGCTGGAACAGAACGGCGTTTTTCGCTATTACAAAAGAGGAAAACTCCAGAGCGCTCACGATGTCAAAAAATGCCAAGTGGGATACCGCCGCAAGAGCTCCTCGAGTTTTTTGAGCACTGATGATATTCAGTTGGACATTCAGGAAGAGGGGAAGGAAAAGGTCACCATTGATTGCAGTCCCATTGGGGAAACACGTTTTTATAAGTTATTCGAGAAATTGGACGAGATGTCGCTGAACTCGCCCGAAGTACTGTCGGCCAAGCCGATTAAAGAGGAGTGACACTATGAGTTTTATGGAAATTCTTCAGCAAAACTGGCTCACTTTCGTGATATTTGCTATCGTCAGCGTGGGAGCGATGGGCTACGGGTTCATGAGGCTCAATAAAATTCGGGCGTCCGGCCAGGAATTTCTCGCAAGACACCCCGACGCCGCGAAGATATACCTCACTCAGCGTGCCCTTGTTACCTCCGAGGCGGTGGAGGTTCACACCGTGGAAGGGGAGGCCCCACCGCTGTTCGTCGAGAAGGGCAAACAAGGCTTTTACGTCCTGCCGGGCAAACGCGTGGTTGAGGTCAGCTACAGTTATACGCGCCCTGGCGTCCTGCACAAAAACGTGACCCAGAGCACTGGCGTGGTGCGGAAAGAGCTGGTGACGGAGCCACGCAAGTCCTATCTGCTAGGTTTCGACAGGGACGCGGAGTCCTTTACCTTCACGGAAACAAACAATTAGAGCTTTTGTTTTGGATCTTTTATAGCGAGTTGCATAATCATGCGCAGAAACAAGAGACCAAAAACCTGATACAAACGGCAAAAACTTTGCGCGGAAAAGAGCCGACGGCTCTATGAACAAAACTCCATTTGTTAGTCAAAAACGTTCTACTTCACAGATGGGGCGACAGCCACAAAGGAGTGCGCCCACAAGACTTTCAGCAAGTATGCCTGGAGATGTCGATTTTTTATTGGGTTCCCAGCCCGTGTATTGTTCGATGATTTCTCTTATACCAGCCATGCGAGTAAGAGACAGGAGTACCCTTGAGTACTCCGTTCTTTTTCACAAAAGACGAACACTCTGACGGGTTTTACTCCGCCGCTTTGAAGTTGTAGAGCGGCTTGATATGATCGAGGATTTCCGCCGTGGGCGTGATCTGCTCAATAATGTCGTTGGCGTTCTTGTACGCCATAGGAGACTCGTCGAGGGTATCGGGAGTGACGCTGGTGGAAAAAACCCCCTCCATGCTCGTTCGGTACTCCTCCATTGACAGGATCTCAAACGCTTTTTTGCGACTCATCAACCGCCCAGCTCCATGTGGAGCGGACTCGTTCCAGTCGGGGTTGCCTTTGCCGACGCAAATCAGTCCGCCGTATCTCATGTTGATGGGGATCAGCAATTTTTCCCCTGCCTTTGCCGACACAGCTCCTTTACGAAGTACCATCGCTTCCGTGTCGATGTAGTTGTGCGTCGTGGTGAAACTCTCCTCCGGCGTTAGGCTCATTCCTTCGAGGATCACGCTTGTCATCGCCTTTCGGTTGAGCGCGGCGAAGCGCTGAATGATCTTCATGTCGTGGATGTAGTCCTCGAACAGCCGCCCTTCAACGTAGGCCAGCTCCCTGGGTATATGAGTGGGCTTGCGCTGTTTTTGAAGCGATTCTATGATCGATTGAATCTCCTTTTCCCTCCCCTCGGCTTTCAGTTGCGCGATGACCTCGTCTGTTTGGAACCTCGCGTTGCCGCAGAGCGCGTTGAAGCCCTCGTTTTGATAATATTCCGCCACCTCGTTGCCAATATGGCGGCTGCCGGAGTGCGCCACCAGGTACAGCCCACCGTCCGTTCCCTGGTCGATTTCAATGAAGTGGTTGCCGCCTCCAAGGGTTCCAATGCTGCGGCGCGCGCGCTCTAACTTCACACGGGACGCGCAGCGAAGGGCGGACAGGTCCACGCTGGCGTTCAACGGATGTTCCTTTTTGCGAACCTCCCGCCCGCAGGGGATGTTTCTCTTGATGAGGGCGTCGAGCGCCTGGAAATCGATCGCGCGTTCGGCAAGGCGCGTCGTCTCCATGCCGCAACCAATGTCCACGCCCACCATGCCGGGCACGACCTTGTCCCGAATGGTCATAGTCGTTCCGATGGTGCAGCCTTTGCCGGCGTGAACGTCTGGCATGATCCTTATTTTGCACCCACTGAACCCCTCTTGATCGCAGACGGTTTTGATCTGCGTTTCGGACACTTCCTCTAGCTCGGCGCAGTAGCAGATCGCCGTGTTATACGTACCTTGAATTTCGATCATAGCGTAACCTCTATGCCGCGATGTGAGCGTAGCGTTCCGAGTTCAAAACCTCCAGCATGAAGGCGTAGGGTGACAGCGCGTCGCTCGTCAGCATGGAAAACACACGGGGCGCGCAACCTGACACCAAGACCACGCCTTGTTCGTTCCGCGTTACGGGCTGCTGTCGGTTGCGGCGACTTGCCACGTTCCAGAAAACGACCCTGGGAAGCGTGTAGCCGTTCCGCTCGAACAAGTCCTTCGCGTACTCGAAGTTGGTCATCCCCACGTTTGTAGCGCAGCAATCAAACTCCATGTCGGAGATGAAGTACAGGGTCGAGGGTAGCTCTTCCTGGGGGACGCCGTTTTTCAGAGCTGTTTTCAAAATGAGCTCGAACACCCTCTGGACGTTGGTGTTGGCGACTTCGTTGAAACCGCGGCAGTATCGTACCTTTTCCCAAATGTCCTGGCCTTTGATCTTCACAAGTCGCGGATTTTCTGAGAACGTGATAAAATGGCCGCTGAAAACACCGGCGTTCCGCTCGGCGAAGTATATTCCCAACGAGAGCGCGACGGTGGCTGGCATCGGGCGGGAGTCGCTATACATTGACCCCGATCCATCTACCACGACCAGCGCGTTTTCCCCGTTTGTAAAATCTTCCTGGGCCTTCCACGTCACGTCAATGCCGCGGCGCTCCTCGTCGGAAACTTCTCCCGCGAAAAACGGCGCGATGATGTCGTAAGGCGTCAGAGAACCGGTTTTGAGACGCGCTTCGCCAGAGAGCGCCTGAGCCATAAACTCGCCGTAACGCTTGCCGTCGTTGCGGATAAAAGCTTTGCGGTATTTGAAAAGCGCTTTTGACGGCTGTTTTTCATAGTCAAACGTATAATCGCTTTCGCGGAGGTTGTTCTCAATAATTTTGATGGAGGCGCGCAGGCGGGACAGAGCTTTTCGGTAGTCCGCGTCGTTCATGCCGAGAGCTCTCGCGACGCGTTTCGCTTTTTTGACCGCGTCCACATTGGAGGCGTTCACCGAGGGCAGCCACTTTGCCAGCAGCGAGACTGATTCACCGTTTTCCAGAGACGCCAGGTCGGCTTTGAAGCGTTCTTGAATGTAGGCCAAAGCGTTCTTTTCGCAATTCGTGCCCAGCAACGCCAACAGGTCGTCGAACCGACCGTATTCTGGAATATTGGGGATGTTTTTGTTCACGGACTCCGGCTTGTTGCCGGCCAGCCAGCGGAGGAAAAGCCGGAACACGCGCCGTTCTCCCAGGCCGCCGCGCGCGTCGCGGGCGAAAAAGGCGAGTTTTATCGCCATGTTCGGGTCTTCCACGAACGCGCGCGTGAAACGGCTCAATATTTCCTCCTCTGGCGCGCCGCGGAGAGCGCCCACGGTGGCGAAGAGGTCCAGGCAATCGGACAAGGTGCTCAGGTGTGTGACCGCCATATTCTCCGTATAGGTTTTATTCGCTTCTTTTTTCAGGGCTTCCAGCACGGCAACCCCTCCTTAATAGAGCCGTTGGCTCTTTTATGAAAAAACTTTTACGGTAGTTATGAGCTTTTTATACGCTATTTTGGAGTTCATAGATTGCGCAAACCACTATAGAGACAAGGCGCCGTTTTATGAATACGGGCTGGTTAAGCCCGCTTCCCCTTATATGCTTGCTGTTGACGCCTTTGAATTCAAAGCGCGTTCCGGGTTTTCCGTTCCCGGCTTCGGATAAAGCCCCGACTGGCTAAGGAAGAAGACTGCTGTACGCGCTTTTCAAGTGTTTCCCCTTACCCACCCTCGTCTGCGATAAACCGGCATATGGTTATAAAGCGTAACAAGTGAGTGAGCTGTACAAATGTCCGTTGTGTTGGACGAAACGGTAAAATGAGGATTCGAACCTCAAGCTGTCCCGCGCTCACCATCCAGGATGAATTGCATGCCCGCTTTTATCGAACAGATTACCTTCAATTATAACGTGTTGCGTAATCATGCGCAAAAATAAGAGACCCAAAGCCGGATATAAACGGTAAAAACTTTGCGCGTAAAAGAGTCAACGGCTCTAGATTTCATTCTATAGCGAATCGCGTAATTATGAACACCAAAATAGCGCGTTAAAAGCAATAACTACCGCAAAAATTTTGTTCATAAAAGAGCCGACGGCTCTAATCTAAATCGGTTGTCCAGTTCAGTCCCTGAATCCGCGCGTCCAGTTCCCTGAACCGCTGAGAAAGCGCGTCAATTTGCTTCTGTGTTTCCTGGACGGATATGGTCACGTTCATCTTTACCTCAGCGTGGGTGAGTCGATAGTTTTTCTCCACAGCGCTTTCGGCAATCGAAGCGAGGATATTTCTCTTCTTCATCAACATATCCCGCTCGACAATCGCTTGGGACAGGGTCTGTCCCGTTGGTAAAACCGCCGTGTTATTGCGGATGTTGATTTTTTGAATCAACAAACAAAGCCGCTCGCACAGTTCCAAAGCTTCCCCAATCAGCTCCTGCGGATTTTCAAGAGGGTTTTCGTTTTCCTGAACCTTGATATTCGCTAAAATTCTGCTTTGCAGGTTCTCAAGCCTTTTTTGATATTCCGAACGCAACAACAATGCCTCAGCCAACTTCATAGTAATCCTCCATTGATTCCGTGCTTCCCTTAATGATACAAAGCGCGCTTCGAGTCTCCAACCCGATGTCGGATAACGCTCCGATTGGCCTTGTTGGAAAATTGCTGTACGCGCTTTTCAACTTAGCGCATTTTTGCCGGCGATTCGCCGCGTTTCTGAAGCTTCTTTCTGGCGTCTATAGTGCGCTGTTCGCGCCGATCGGCAAAGCGCATCGCGATTTATAGCCGTTTGTGTTTTGAAAACAATCATATCATTAAGGAGACGCCACGAAAAAAACACGGGAAAAAAGCTACGCGATCCAAACAACGCTCTCAGGAATTTTAGCATGAATGTAGATATACAGCAAGAAGCAAAAAAGATAAAGTGAACGCCGCTTGTTGTCAGCGTCGCGATTCTCATCCAACAGAAAGCCGTTGACTTTTCATCGCGCTGTCGTAAAGACGGATTCCCTTGGTTGGGGATGGACGCGCGGACGCGAAGCGGGGCTTCATTCTTTCCGAGAAAAACCAAGGGGCGGAGCCCCTTGGCCTCAATTATAGCGGGTTACATGATTCTGCGCGGAAAAGAGCCATCGACTCTGTTAATCCATTTTGAGGGTGACGAAGAAGGTTCTGCCGCCGCGCTCGACCAGGAGCGCCGCCAGTTTACTGTCCTTCCTGATAACGCCAGCCACATCCGCGGGGTCGTTGACCTTCTTGCGGTTAATCTCCAAAATCACGTCGCCTTCGCGGAATCCCACCGCCTGAGCGGTGGAGCCCCTGACCACCTGCGTCACCACCAGGCCCGAACGGTTCTCGATCTTGTACTGGCCGCGCAGCTCATTCGTCAGCTTCGAAACGGCAAGGCCCACTTTATCGAAGAAGTCAGTTCCGCCGTCTCCAGCGGCCTGGCTCTCGTTATCGGGGATCTCGTCCAACTTCGCCGTCACGTTGACTGACTTGCCTGCCCGGATGACCTGAAGCTCCAGTGACGCGCCGGGGCCCTTGGAGCGAACCTGGTTTATGAACCACGAGGTGTCTTTGACGTTCTCGCCGTCCAGGGAGACGATCACGTCGCCGCGCTGCAGGCCCGCTCGATCCGCCGCGGAGTCCGCGAACACATCCCCAACGATGACGCCGTTCTCCGCGCTAATGCCGTAGGCCTCGGCGAAATCCTTCGTCAGCGGTTGAATGGCGATTCCCAGCCAGCCGCGCTTGACCTTGCCGTAAGTGACCAGGTCGTTCATGATCTGCCTGGCCATGTTCACGGGAATGGCGAACCCCAGGCCTTGGGCGTAGGGGATGATGGCCGTGTTGATGCCAATGACCTTGCCGTCCATATCGATGAGCGGCCCACCGCTGTTACCGGGGTTGATGGCCGCGTCGGTCTGGAGAAAGCCGTCGAAGTTCAGGCCCTGGGTGTGGATGCTGCGGTTCTTGGCGGAGATGACGCCCACCGTCACTGTGTGCTCCAGCCCATAGGGGTTGCCAATAGCGACAACCCACTCCCCTACCTGAATGGAGTCGGAATCGCCCAGTTCCAGCGTTTTAAGCTCCGATGCCGGGGTGATCTTGATGACCGCTAGGTCGAAGGTGGGGTCTTTGCCCAAAACATTTGCCTCGTAGGTCTTTCCATCAGATAGCGTGACGGTGATCTTGTTCGCGCCCGCGACGACGTGATTGTTGGTGAGTATCTGGCCGTCCTTGCTGACCACGAACCCGGAGCCGCGACCCTTCATCGGAACGGAGCGCGAGAATCGGTCGAACTCCTCGCCGAAAAAGCGCCGGAAAAACGGGTCGTCACGGAAAGGAAAGGGCAGAGCCGAACGCTGCGAAACCGTCTCCACGTCGATGTTGACCACGGCGGGCGAAAATTCCTTCACGATCCGCACAACGGGGTTGTCCACGTGCTTTCCCAGGGCGAGCGTCTGGCTCGCGGCCCAGCCCAGCCCCGCGAAAAAGCAGAGTCCCACCGTTGCCAATAGTACCAGTGCTTTCACTCCAAAACCACTTCTTACACGCATTATGATACACCTCCGCAATATTGAAATATTGAAATAGTAAAATAAATACGCTTATGTGATTGTACCCCGAAATAATGTCACGTCATGGCGCGTTTTACTTAAAGTGAAATGTGCGTTTCGCGCCAGTAGGAACATGACCACAATTATAACGCAGGACTTGCTCCTTGAGGGTTAGACGCTATAATCCTTTCTAAAAAGGCGCAGATTATAAGGAGGCGGCACAGATGGGTTACGATTTTCACGCGATTGAGACGAAGTGGCAGAAAATATGGGAAGAACAGAAGTGTTTCGAGGTGGAGGTCGATCCCGGCAAGCCCAAGTTCTATTGCCTGGAGATGTTCCCCTATCCCAGCGGCAAGTTGCATATGGGACACGTGCGCAACTACTCAATGGGCGACATGCTCGCCCGCTTTCTCCGCAAGAAGGGCCTGAACGTTCTCTACCCGATGGGCTTTGACGCCTTCGGGATGCCCGCGGAGAACGCCGCCATCAAGGAGAAGATCAAACCCCACGAGTGGACGTGGAAAAACATCGAGTACATGACAACCCAGCTTGAGCGCTTGGGCTATAGCTACGACTGGCGACGGCGCGTGGAGAGCTGCGGTCCCAACTACTACCGCTGGAACCAATGGCTTTTCCTCCAAATGTACAAAAAGGGACTGGTGTACCGCAAACACGCCCCTGTTAACTGGTGTGAGCCCTGCGGCACGGTGCTGGCCAATGAGCAGGTGGTGAACGGCGCCTGCTGGCGTTGCGGCGTCCCAGTCGTCAAGAAAAGTCTGGAGCAATGGTTTATCAAGATCACCGACTACGCGGAAGAACTTCTCGGCAACATCGACGCCCAACTTGCCGGTTGGCCGGAGCGGGTACGTATCATGCAACACAACTGGATCGGTCGTTCCGAGGGCGCACGGCTTTCCTTCAAGGTGGACGCCCTTGATTACACCATCGAGGCCTTCACCACTCGCTTCGATACGGTGTACGGCATCACCTTCATTGCCCTGGCGCCAGAGCACGAACTGGTCAAGCGGATGATCAAAAAGCTGGACGAGAGTCAGGAGGTGTCCGATTTCGTGGCAAGGTGCGCCGCGCAAAGCGCTATTGAACGCTCCGCCGTTGGGGGGGAGAAGCTGGGCTTCAAAACGCCCTTTACCGGCGCGCATCCGGTCACGGGAAAGCCTATCCCCATCTGGATCGCCAACTATATCCTCATGGACTACGGCACGGGAGCCATTATGGGCGTGCCCGCCCACGACCAGCGGGACTTCGAGTTCTGCCGCAAGTATGGGATAGAGGTTATCCCCGTCATTCAGCCCGCGGATGCCGAGAGGCCCTTAGATGGAGCCGCCATGGAGACCGCCTTCGAGGACGATGGCATAAGCTGCAACTCCGGGCAGTTCAACGGTCTGCCCACCCAAGAGGCTATACAGAAGATGATAGACTGGGGTGAGAGCCAGGGGCTCTGCAAGCGCGAGGTGAACTTTCGCCTGCGCGACTGGTTGATCTCGCGTCAACGCTACTGGGGCACGCCGATTCCCTTCGTTCACTGCCCCAAATGCGGCGTGGCGCCCGTGCCGGAGGACCAGCTTCCCGTGTTGCTGCCGGAGGACGTGACGGTGACGGACGTGGGGCGGTCGCCGCTTCTAGATATGCCGGAGTGGCTGGAGACGACCTGCCCCGTCTGCGGCGGCAAAGCCCTACGCGAGGCCGAGACCATGGACACGTTTTTCTGTTCGTCTTGGTACTTCGAGCGCTATTGCTCCCCCGACGATGACAAAGCGCCCTTCACCACCAAGGAGGCGAATTACTGGATGCCTGTAGATCAGTACATTGGGGGCATTGAGCACGCTTGCCTCCACCTGATCTACGCTCGGTTCTTCACCATGTTCCTCTCGGACATCGGGCTTCTGCCCAAGAACCTGCGTGAGCCCTTCACAAACCTTCTAACCCAGGGAATGGTGATCAAGGACGGGGCAAAGATGTCGAAGTCGCTAGGCAACACGGTGGAGCCGACGGATATCGTGGAAAAATATGGGGCCGACACCGTGCGGCTCTTCATCCTCTTCGCCTCGCCGCCCCAGAACGACCTGGAATGGTCGGTGCAGGGCGTGGAGGGGGCGTATCGTTTTCTGGGTCGGGTATGGCGCTTCGTAGAGGAAAATCTGGAAAGCCTGAAAAAGCATCCGGGGGAGCACGTCCCTATGTCCCACCTTATAGACTTGGCGCAGCGGGACTTCAAGCGCAAAATCCACGGCACGATCTTCGCTGTGACGCGCGACATCCACGAGGAAAAGCAATTCAACACCGCTATTGCCCGCCTGATGGAGCTGACGAACGCGCTGTACGTCTTCAAGCCCGCGGACGAAACAGGGTATCGGCTTCAGCGCGAGGCCGTGGAGGTTCTGCTGAACTGCCTATCACCTTTCAGCCCCCACATCACCGAGGAGCTGTGGCGAATGCTGGGGAACGAAACCTTGCTTTCGCTTTTCCCCTGGCCCGTCCCAGAAGAAGAGGCGCTCGCGGCGGACTCCGTCACCATCGTGGTGCAGGTGAACGGCAAAGTCCGGGCAAAGTTGACTCTGCCCGCCGGCCTGGACGAGACCAAACTGAGGGACGCGGTGATGAACGCCTCTCAGGTGAGGGAAAAGATCGCTGGCAAGGACGTTGTGAAGGTCATCACCGTGCCGGAAAAGCTCGTGAACATTGTGGTCAAGGGATAGGAGAATAAAGCTATGAAAAAAACCCTTGTTTCGGTGATTTGCCTGAAGAACATCGTGATCTGGGCGGGGATCGCCATTGCCTGTTTGATTGCGCTGACCGTGGGGGTTCGGCAATGTTTTGAAATGGCGGCGAAAGAAGAGGAAGTGTTCCTGCCTGGCGTAGGGGCGCTCTTTCTGGGGGTCTCGCTTTTTCTTTTGTATAGTGTCTCCAGGATCAAAAAATACGTAAAACTTCTTAGAGGAGCGGGGGACTAACCCCCTGCCCGTGGAGGATTTTCACAATGCCCCGCTTGATCGTTATTGAGGCCCACGAGAGCCAGCGTCGCAAGTTAGAGGAGCTGACCTCGGACCTCGCGAAAAAAGGCTACGTCCTGACCAGCAAGATTGAGACGCCCGGAGGGTGGGCGGAGATTGTCGCGGCCTCTCGCAGCGGAGGGTTGTTTGACGACAAGAGAATGATGGTGGTGGAAAACGCGGAACAGATGGGACTGTTCCCCCCCTCGCTTGCCGGCCTGCTGGAGGACGAGGCGGACGACGTCATCGTTGCCGTGTTTGCGGGAGAGACGAAAAACGCCCAGAAAATTTTCTCCGGTGTTCCCTCCCAAAAAGTGACCTTCATCCGCGCTCCCGCCGCTGTCCCTCCTTGGGGTCGGGGGAAGTGGCTGATGGGTTTGGCCGCGGAAAAAGGCTGCCGTCTGGAGGCGTCGGCCGCGGCGCTTCTGACCGAGTCTCTGGAGTCTCAGGAAGAGCTGCGCGCGGAGCTGGACAAGCTGGCGTTCTACGCAGGCGGAAAACCCATCACCGTGGAGGCCGTGAAGCTGCTCTCCTTCGACGAAGGCGGCAACGCGCTGCTGCGTTTTTTGGATGGGGTATGTCAAAACCGCCGACGGGACGTACTGAACGCCCTGCGCCACCTCCAGTCCAACCCATCGCCCCTGCCGCTCCTAACCGCGCTCTATAACCGAATGCGCCCAGCGCTTTACATCGCCTGCACCGCTCCTCAAGCGGAGGCCAGGGCCCTAGCGGCCGTCGGGGCCACGCGGGAGTACGTCCTGCGCATGGCGCGCGCCGCCCTGGAGCACTTTGGGGCCGAGAGCGTCAAAAATTTCATGCTGGGCCTGATACGCCTCTCCTACCTGGAAAAAACCTCCGCCGCCGAGGGCTGGCCCGGCTTCGAGATCGCCCTGTGGGGGTTGATGGGTCAGGGAAGTGGCGCAAAGTGACCTCAGAAACCATGACCGCGAAAAACATTGCCAGGGCCAAGGTTTTTATCCTGGATTGGGACGGGGTGTTGGCCGAGACCCAGCTGGACTTTGCGCCCCTGAGACAAAAATATTTTGGAGGCGAGCGCGTTCCTTTGATCGAGGCTGCGGCAGCGCTGCCGGCCCCGTTGCGCGCGGAGGTAGAGGCGGAAATTTACCGCGTGGAGATGGGGGGCGCGGAGCGGGCGGCGGCTGTGGAGGGCGCGAAAGACCTTCTCGCCTGGCTCACGGAGACGCGCAGGCCCTGGTCTGTGGTCTCACGGAATTGTCGGGATTCCATCCTTCTGGCCGCTCAACGGTGCGGCATTGTTTTGCCGCCAGTGGTGCTGAGTCGGGAGGAGCCTTATGTGAAACCCGCGCCCGAGGCCCTGGCTCTGGCCGCGGAAAGAATGGGGGCGAAACTGCGTAACTGCGTGATGGTTGGCGATTTTGTCCACGACCTCCAAGCGGCGCAAAACGCTGGCATTCCGTTCGTGTTGGTGAAAGCGTCTGGCGCGGAGTGGGAGAGAAACGCAAATTTCACGTACCCGACGGTAACGGAGTTCGTGAGAGATATGAAAAGAAATTTCTCAAAATCCGATGATTGACATTCCACTGGCCGAGAGAATGAGACCGACAAGCCTCGATGAATTCTGCGGGCAGGAGCACTTGATGAAAAAGGGCGCGCCGCTTCGAAGTCTCATCGAGTCTGGACGAGTGCCGAGTTGTGTCCTCTACGGCCCGCCAGGGGTGGGCAAGACCACCCTGGTGCGACTCATCGCGAAGCACACCGGGCGCAGCTTGCTGGAGATCAACGCGGTCACGGCGAAAGTGGCGGAGCTACGCGACTTGGTCGAGGAAGCCAAGCGCCTCAAGGTCATGGGTGGGGGCGTCTCGGCCTTGGCCTTCGTGGACGAACTTTACCACTTCAACAGTTCTCAGCAGAACGTCCTTTTGCCCTTCGTGGAAAAGGGCGAGCTGATTTTGATCGGCACCACCACGGAAAATCCTCGCTACGAGATCAACAAAACCCTGCTTTCCCGCATGGTCGTCTTCGACCTGAAGCCCCTGAGACCTCAGGATTTTTTGCCCCTACTGCGCCGCGCCCTGACTGACAGAGGACGGGGGCTTGGGGCTCTCGAAGTCCAGGCGTCGAACGAGGTGCTCGCGAACATCGCGCTCTCGACGGGGGGAGACGTGCGGCAGGCTTTGATGCGACTGGAGGCCTCCGTGTCCTTTGTAGCGGCGACAGGGGGCTCCCTTTTGACCAACGAGGCGGTGGAGCGGACGGTGGGCGGCGCCAGCGTGCGTTTTGACCGGCAGGGCGATGATCACTACTCCATTATATCCGCCATGATCAAGAGCATCCGGGGTTCCGACCCGGACGCGGCGATCTACTGGCTGGCGCGGCTTTTAGCTGGGGGTGAGGATATCCGCTTCATCTGCCGCCGCATTCTCATCTCCGCCGCCGAGGACATTGGCTTGGCTGACCCAAACGCGATTCAAGTCGCTGCCGCCGCGGCCTACGCCGCCGACATGACAGGGCTGCCCGAAGCTCGAATCATCCTTTCCGAGGCCGTGATCTACCTGGCCGTCGCGCCCAAGAGCAACAGCGCCTACCTGGCCGTGGACAAGGCAATCGCGGAGATTGAGCGTGGGGAGCTTCAGCCTGTGCCATACCACCTGAGGCCCGACGGAAGCGGCTACCTTTATCCCCATGACTACCCGCGCCACTGGGCGCCTCAGAAGTACATGGAACGCCCCCGTCGCTACTACTACCCCGGCGAGCTGGGTCAAGAGAGCAAAAAATAGTGGCTAGGGCGTGTTTTAGAGCCGTTGGCTCTTTTCCGCGCAAAGTTTTTGCCGTTTGTATCCGTTTTGGGCCTCTTATTTCTGCTCATGATTATGCAACCCGCTATAATTCAATGTTTGCTCTCCGATGGTGAGAATTTTGACGTTTCTCTGGTTGCTTTGCGCTCATGCGCAAAACAATTTATGATAAACTGTTTTCGTACGTAACAAACGCTCTGCGTCATATTGACGGTATGCAAGAAAAGGGGGAAAAGATAATGGCAAAAATTTGCCAATGTTGCGGGCGGGGGCCTGTGACGGGTAACGCGGTAAGTCACTCGAACCGGCACACGCGCCGCCGCTGGTTGATCAATCTTCAGGACGCGCGGATCGATGCGGGCGATGGTTCGACCTTCAAGGTGCGGGTCTGTGCCAAGTGCCTCAAGTCCGGTTTTGTCAAAAGAGCTGTCCGCGCCGCTAAGTCCGTGTAACGTCAAACGCCGCCGACAGCAATCGGGCAGAAGCCGCTCATTATTTGAGATTTGAGCGGCCGACCTCCCACACCACCGTACATACGATTCCGTATACGGCGATTCAATAGCTTAAGTGCCCATCTGCCCATCCTTCTAGGGTGTGTTGATACTAATTAAGCCAAATCGCCACGAAAGCGATTTGAACAAAGGCAAAGAACATGAAATCCAGTTTGTCGTAGCGCGCGCATACTTTACGGAACTCTTTCAACCGCCGAAAACACCGCTCAACCACGTTGCGCCGCTCGTATTTTTCTTTGTCGTATTCCCAAGGCTTTACACGGTTCTTCTTAGGCGGTACAACGGGGTCGTGGCCGTCGGCGGCTGCCAGCTCGCGGGTTTCATCGCCCTCGTAAGCCCTGTCCATCAGCATGGGGACGCCCGGGAATTTTTCGCCAACCTCCTCTATCGAGACTCGCCCTTCGGGGCCGTCGTGGCATTCCCCTCCAGAGAGGCGTGTTTCAACGATGACCTTATCATCCGCGGACGCCACATGAAGCTTGGTGTTCCAGCCTCCTTTCGACTTCCCAATAGACTGCTTCCCTCTTTTTTTAAAGCGCCATGGGTATCAGGACGCGCTTTGCGTGAAGCGCTGTCAAGCGCGAGTATTTCAACGCGGACGGCAATTATCTCCTCCGCCCGCGGGGCGGCAAAAACCCTCCGCGTCACGCCGCTTTCAGCCCAGCGCTCGAAACGCCTGTACAGCGAGTTCCAGTTTCCGAATTCG
>JAITGK010000049.1 GCA_031280635.1 Synergistaceae bacterium | reverse complement strand
TAAGAGCTCCTAACATAACCCACCTGTTTGGGCCTTCAGGCTATAAAGCAATTTTTATAAATGCAGTATTTCAAAGTAAACTTTATCAAGATAGCATGGTTATGATAGATACTCTAAAGTTAAAAGACGCGGCGGCAGTCTTTGCGCGCCTTAAACCGTTCCATTCAAGCCCCATTGAAAGCAATTTAGTATAAGAACCCAATGTCAACAACTTATAGCGGTTCGCTCTCTCCGGCGTCTTACCTTTGGGCGCATATCCTTTGGCATAATCGCACTCGTTCTGAACTCCTGCCTCATCTCCCCAGAATATTTCCGCTCCTTCTTTTTGGGCTCTTAATTTTATCCCTGGATATTCCTCCTCCAGCCATTTTTTACGCTTTCCGGACTTTGACCATAATTGCGAATGTTAGGGCGCCACGAGGTAAATCCCCAACGGTCCAAATATTTGCTCATCGTAGTGCGGGGAATGTTGATTTGAAACAGAGAAAACACCAAGGCTATCACGTTGCGTAGATCCTACAGAAAACCTTTGAATCCGAATTCTTCAGGGGGTTTTTCCGTCAGTGTACCCTTAATTTGACTTTCTTGCTCTGGACTGAGCTTGGTATTGCTGTTCTTGGGGCGCCCCATCTTTCCTCGAGTTATTGCTTCCACTCCGCCTTCCTTGTACTTCTTTATTGTGGATTGTACATGGCGCAATTTTTCACAAGGAATGACGCCTGCTATTGCCATTGCGTCAAAGCCTTTTCAATGAAGCCTGATTATCATTTGGGGCGGTATCCATTGTCCTTCTGACGTCATCATGGATTATACGATATCATTGTGAGTAAATGTGGTTTTTAGATGGTTTTATCATATTATTATTAATATACGATGGAATTATTTGAGTTTAAAAACATTTCATAACGCGCCGTTCCTTGTACTGATGAAAATCGCGCTCCAAAGCCTCTATAGCGTTCTCTTTCGGCAGAATACAATAACTGATTCTCTGACTTTCTACTTTTTGATCTCTTATTTTCGTGTATGATTACGCACACCGCCATAAACCGCCGTAGCCTCCTATTTCCCGCGGATTTGGGCCTGGAGCCGCCTCTTGCTAAAAGCTCTTTCGTGGCGTAAACTTCCTTTCATAATTATTGCCTTAAATTGAAAAAACTGTGCCAAGAAGGGATGTATCCGTGACGAAAGTGGGAATTGTTTTGGGTAGCAGTTCGGACTGGCCAATTATGGAACCGGGTTGGCGTTTTTTGGAGGATCTCAAGGTCCCCACAGAGGTTATCGTGGCGTCTGCCCACCGTACCCCTGACGTCGTGCGTGAATTTGCCTCTTCCGCCAGAGAAAGGGGATTGGGGGTTATCATTGCCGTTGCGGGCGCGGCGGCCCATCTGCCGGGCGTTGTGGCGTCGTTCACCACTTTGCCTGTGGTAGGGGTACCAGTATCGGGCTCCGCTTTGAAGGGGATGGACGCGCTTTTAAGCATCGCCCAAATGCCCTCCGGCGTCCCTGTGGGAACGATGGCCATTGATGGGGGAAAAAACGCGGCGCTTTACGCGGTCTCCATTTTGGCGCTCTCCAACGAAACGTTGGCAAAGCGACTCCTGGACTTTCGCGCCACTCAGGCGGAGGAGGTTCGGGAACACGATAGAGCCCTGCGAGAAAAAATAAAAAAGAAAACCAAATAGAAACGCAGGAGCGGTGATTCAAGCCCCCGGAACGGGCCGGAATCACCGCCCAATTTCAGCAAAGGAGCAAGAGTATGAAAAAAGGCGAGTTGGTTTATGAAGGCAAGGCGAAGCAGGTCTACTTGACGGATAACCCGGATGAGGCGCTGGTTTGGTTCAAGGACGACGCGACGGCCTTCAATGGCGAGAAGAAGGGGACAATCCAGTCCAAGGGTGTCATAAACAACGCCATAGCCTCGTTCTTTTTTAAACTGTTAGATTCGTATCGCGTATCCACACACTTTATAAGGAAAATCGACGAACGAGCCATGCTAGTCAAGAGGCTCTCCATAATACCTATCGAGGTCGTTGTCCGCAACATTGCGGCGGGTAGCCTCGCCAAGCGTCTCGGATGGGAAGAAGGCCGGAAGCTGAGTAGCCCCGTTGTTGAACTCTACTACAAAGACGACGCTCTGGGCGATCCCCTGATCAACCGTTCGCACGTGGCGGCTCTGGGTATAGCCACACCGGAGCGGCTCGACGTTTTAGAGAACACCGCTCTTAAGATCAACACGATTCTGATGGAGTTTTTGGTGGGGAGAAACCTTCTTTTAGTGGACTTCAAACTGGAATTCGGGACGCATAAGGGCGAGATTCTTCTGGGGGACGAGATTTCCCCGGACACATGTCGGTTCTGGGACGCGACGACAAACGAAAAGTTGGATAAAGACCGCTTCCGCCGCGACTTGGGCAACGTGGAAGCGGCTTATCAGGAAATACTGAAGCGGATAGGGGAGTGAACTGTGTGGCTGTGTTCAAAGTGAAGGTCACTGTGATGTTCAGAAAGAGCGTGCTGGACCCACAGGGCGCGGCGGTGGAACGGGCGGTGAAGGGAGGGAACATCTCCTTTCCAGAGGTATCTTCCGTGCGGGTCGGCAAGGTAGTGGAGCTGACGATGACGGGATCAGACGCGGGAAACGTCGAGGGGAAGGCACGGCTGTTGGCTGATCGCGTTTTGGCGAATCCCGTGATGGAGGAGTACGCCGTTGAGGTGGAGCCCTTGTCATGAAAAAAAACAGAAAAGTAGCGGTGGTGGTCTTTCCGGGATCGAACTGCGACCGAGACGCTCAAAGGGCCATAAAGGCGGCGACCGGACTGGAAGCCCAGTTCGTGTGGCACAAAGAAAGCTTCATGGAGGACTTCGATCTCATTGTCTTGCCGGGAGGGTTCTCGTTTGGAGACTATTTAAGAACGGGGGCCATCGCCCGTTATTCCCCCGTTATGGCCGAGGTGATTCGGCAGGCCAAGCGTGGAGCCAGGGTGCTAGGGATATGCAACGGGTTTCAGATTCTGACGGAGACAGGTCTGCTGCCAGGGGCGTTGCTGCGCAACCGGGACTTGCTTTTTCTCTCTCAGGACGTGTGGCTGAGGGTCGAGAACAACGCCACAGCGTTTACCAGCGCGTATGAAAGAAAACAGGTTATCCGCCTGCCTATTGCCCACGGTGACGGAAACTATTTCATTGACGATGAAGGGTACAAAAAACTGGAGGGCGAGGGGAGGATCGTTTTCCGCTACTGTGCCCCCGACGGTTCAGGGACTGTTGCTCCCAATGGCGCGAGGGGCAGTATCGCGGGAATTATTAACGAGGAAGGGAACGTCTTGGGACTCATGCCCCACCCGGAGCGCCTGTCCGAGCCTATCTTAGGTGGCGTGGACGGCAAGGGAATGTTCAAGTCGTTGCTTTCCGCGTAGGCAAACGGTCATGACCAAGCTTCTCGATCTGCTGAAGGGGGGGGACAAGTACGTGAACACGGGAGCAAAGCTGGTGGCTTTGGCCGTGAATCGCGGTCCCGGCGCGAGTACTGGATATTGGTGATATAGTAGAAAAACGAAATTCTTTCTTTATTTTTTCTTTAAAGGGGTGTCGGTTATGAGAAAAGTGGGAGCATTTTTGCTGTTGGCGGTGAGTCTGTGTGTCGTTGCGGTTGCTGGGGCGGAGGCAGGTGGG
Source organism: Synergistaceae bacterium (assembly GCA_031280635.1). Classification (GTDB taxonomy): domain Bacteria; phylum Synergistota; class Synergistia; order Synergistales; family Aminobacteriaceae; genus JAITGK01. The sequence goes on along the minus strand of JAITGK010000049.1, from coordinate 6,574 downwards.
CGTCTTGACCGGATTTTGGCGGAAAAGGTACTGAGGGTGGGGACGCCTGGTGATTACCGCCCGTTTTCCATGTTGATTGACCGCAACTATGAGGGGCATGATATCGACGTGACCGAGCTGATTGCTAAGGAGCTGGGCGTGAGGGTGGAGTACGTGCCCACAAGCTGGCCCACGCTCATGGCGGACCACTTGGCGGGGAAGTTCGACATGTCCCACGGCGGCATTACTCGCAACGTCGCTAGGTTCGTGAAGGCTGACTTTTTGCCTCCCTATGCCCCGTTTGGCAAGGTGGCCCTGATTCGGGCGGAAGACAAGGAGAAGTTCACTACCCCTGATAGCTTGAACCAGAAGTCCGTACGAGTGATCAAGAACCCTGGCGGGACCAACGAGAAGTACGTAAACGAGAACTTGACGAAGAGCACCGTCGCGACTCACGAGAAAAACGCCGAGATCCCTGGGTTGATCGCTGAGGGCAAGGGTGACGTCATGATCACGGACACCCATGAGGCGTTGCTTTACAGTAAAAAAGACTCACGCCTTGCCGTCGCGTTTCTCGAAAATCCCCTCACTATAGTGGCGTACAAAGGGTTTATGTTGCAGACGGACGATCCGGAGTTTGTCCGCGTGATGCGGTTCATCTGGCGGGAGTTGGAGTCGCGCGGCGAGCTGGCCAAGTGCGCGGACACGTGGCTAAAGTAAAAGGAAAAGCGTCAGGGAGGCGCTTTGGGCGTAATGGGATCAGAGCGTGGATGTCACGATTATTGACGATATCATGGCAAAATCACAGGTGGTCAGAAAATTCATGAAGGCGAAAAAAGACGAAAAAGAAATCCCCTATTTCAAATATCACCCCAACCCCATTGAGACAGAAACGTTCAAGATGGACGAAACCGTCCTGTGTGAGTGCTGCGGAAAAGAAACAAACGTTTATTACACGGGACCCTTCTACTGCGTAGAAAATGTGGAGTACCTCTGTCCTTGGTGCATCGCCAACGGCAGCGCGGCGGAAAAATTCGACGGCGAGTTTCAGGATTACGCGTTAGTTGAAAACGATAAAGCCCACCCGCTCAGTGAAGAGGCGCTGGCGGAACTCACGAGAAGAACTCCCGGTTACGTCGGATGGCAACAGGAGGAGTGGCTTTCTCATTGCGGAGAGCCCTGCGCGTTCATGGGCTACGTCGGTTTGAGGGAGATCGAGGACAAACTAGACGAATTTGTGGATCTTGACGGCGATTGCGAATACTTTGGAGGTCGGGAAAATTTGAAGTACTTGCTCAACGGCGGCTCTTGCCAAGGGTATTTGTTCCAGTGCCTGCACTGTGGAAAGTACCGGCTGTACGCCGATGCCGATTGAGAAGCGGCGCCGTCAGGGGATAAGAGAGTAGCATAATGGACTGGCAAAATTTTCTTGTTTCCCTGGTTGTGATTTTTGCCGGAGTTTTTTCTACCTGGTGCGCCTTTCAGGATTATGACTGGTTCATGAACAGTCGAAAAGCTAGGTTTATGGTTTGGGTTTTCGGCCGCAAAAGCGCAAGAGTCTTTTATATCGTGTTGGGCGTCGCGCTGATGCTCGCCGGGTTCTGTCACTTGATCTATCAGGCGGCGCGCTCATTTTGAACAGCTTTTACGAGGAGGCGGGCAAACAACGTGTGTGAATGTGGAAGCAAACAGGGCCGCGCCAAACAGGGTTGCGCCCTTTGCAACCCTCAGCCTTGGAAGGAACACGGTCTGACCAAGGAGGAGTACGGCAAAATCCGGGAGCTGATGGAGCGGGATCCGAACTATTTGGAATTGGCTCTCTTTGGAGTCATGTGGTCGGAGCACTGCAGTTATAAGAACTCGAAAGCGCAGCTCCAAAAGTTTCCTACGAAGGGCTCCCAGATCGTCCAGGGTCCGGGGGAGAACGCTGGCGTTGTTCGCCTGGACGCGGAAAAAAAACTCTGCGCGGCCTTCAAGATGGAGAGCCACAACCACCCGTCGGCGGTGGAACCCTACCAGGGCGCGGCCACGGGCGTGGGGGGAATCATCCGTGACATCTTCGCCATGGGCGCGCGACCCGTGGCGTCTTTGGATAGCCTGCGCTTCGGCTCGCTGGAGGATCCGCGAACGAAGGGGCTCTTCCGAGGCGTCGTGGCGGGGGTCGGAGGGTATGGTAACTGTATCGGCATTCCCACGGTGGGCGGCGAAACCACGTTCCACCCCTCCTATCGGGGCAACCCCCTGGTCAACGCCATGTGCGTGGGGTTGGTGGAGGAGGACAAAATCTTCAAAGGACAGGCCACGGGCGTGGGCAATGTGGTGATGGTGGTGGGGGCCCGCACTGGACGTGACGGTATTAAAGGCGCTAGTTTTGCCTCTGAGGAACTGAGCGACTCCGACCCGGACAAGCGCCCCAACGTGCAGGTGGGAGACCCCTTCATGGAAAAGCTCCTACTGGAGGCGTCTCTTGAGGTGCTAGAGGCCGGGCTGGTGGTAGGCCTGCAGGACCTGGGCGCCGCGGGCCTCACCTCCTCCGGCGCGGAGATGGCGGGGCGCGCCGGCAGTGGAGTCACCATCGACCTGGAGAAGGTTCCCATGAGGGAGCTGGGTATGGAGCCCTGGGAGATCATGCTCTCGGAGTCCCAGGAGCGTATGTTGATGGTTGTGGAGCCCTCAAAAGCCGAAAAAATCTCGACTGTGTTCGAGAAGTGGGATTTGGCCGCGGCGATCATCGGCGAGGTCACGGGCGACGGGCGCTTCACGATCCGCAGAGGGAAAGAAGTGCTGGCCTCCGTCCCGGCGGAGCTCCTGACTGACAAGGCCCCAGTGAACCTCCGGCCCGCATCCGAGCCCGCGTACTTCCGCGCTCTGAAAAAGGCCGACCTCTCCCAACTGCGTGACTACGGGGATTGGACAGGTCTGCTGAAGAAATTGCTCTCTTCCCCGAACGTCGCCTCGAAGCGCTGGGTATACGAGCAGTACGACAGCACGGTGGGAACCAACACGGTGGTTCGGCCGGGAAGCGACGCGACGGTACTGCGTCTTCCGGGCTCGAAGAAGGGAATGGCCCTGGCCGCCGACTGCAACAGCCGTTACGTCTACCTGGACCCGTGGCGCGGCGGGGCTATCGCCGTGGCCGAGGCCGCGCGGAACGTCGCCGCCAGCGGCGCGAAGCCCCTAGCGATCACCAACTGCCTGAACTTTGGCAACCCGGAGAAACCGGAGATTTACTGGCAGTTCGTCCAGGCCACCGACGGAATGGCGGAGGCGTGTAAGGCGTTTTCGACCCCTGTCACGGGCGGCAACGTGAGTTTCTACAACGAGTACGACGGCAGCGCCATCTATCCCACGCCAACCATCGGCATGGTGGGTGTGCTGGAGAACGTGGAAGACCGCGTGAGCAGTGATTTCAAAGTTCCAGGGGACCTGGTGTTCCTCGTGGGCAAAACGCTGGAGGAGCTGGGCGCGTCCGAGGCACATTTCCTGCTGACGAGTAAGGACGAGGGAGAGGTGCCGGTTCTGGACTTCCAGAGGGAGAAAAACCTTTATGCTTTTCTGACCGAGGCCGCGGAGAAAAAGTTGCTGACTTCCGCCCACGACTGTGCGGAGGGAGGTCTGGCGGTGACGCTGGCCGAAAGCGCGGTTCAGGGCAATCTAGGCGTCTCCCTAGACTGGACGGACGACGTTTCCCCGGCAGCGGCGCTCTTTGGGGAGAGCCAGTCCCGCGCCGTGGTCTCCGTCTCCCCGAACAAGAGGGAGACGGTAGAGGCGCTGCTGAAAAAACATCGCTTTCCCTATCTATACTTGGGTAAAACGGGCGGGGAAATTTTTTCCATCCGCTACAACGGGGAAGCCGTCATCGACTGTTCCCTGGAAGAACTCTCGCGCCTCTGGAGTGAGACCATAGGGGAGATCATGAAATGAAGCCAGCCGCAAGTCGAAGCGACGTGGGGGCGTCATATGCTTCAGACAGCAAACAACTCCAGGCTCCCCGGTACCGCTGGAGAGAGGAGTGTGGGGTATTCGGGGTGTGGAGCGGGAATCGCCCCGTGGCGGACGTCTGTTATCTGGGACTCTTCGCGCTGCAGCATCGGGGGCAAGAGAGCGCGGGGATCGCCGTCTCGGACGGAATGCACGTCGACCTAGAAAAGGGCATGGGGCTCATGACCGACGTGTTCAAGACCCGCGTTCCCAGCCTGAAGGGGCACTGCGCCATTGGGCACGTGCGCTATTCCACTTTCGGGGGAACGTCCTTTGCCAACATCCAGCCGATCTTCGCCTCTTTCGCTTCCTCTAGCGGCGGCGGGTTCGTCTGCCTGGCCCACAACGGCAGTCTCGTCAACGCAAAAAAGCTTCGCGCTCAACTGGAGGCCAGGGGTTGCGTGTTCCAGTCCACCTCGGACAGCGAGTCGATGCTGAACCTAATCGTCCTCAACTCCGCGCCCACCATCGAGGAAAAAATTTTGTCGAGCCTGGAGACGGTAGAGGGAGCCTACAGCCTAGCCCTCGTGGCTGGGGTCCGCGATGACGCGGACAACACCCACGAGGCCCGACTGATTGGTGTGCGTGACCCCCACGGTTTCCGCCCACTCTGCCTGGGGCGACTGGGGGAGCGGGGGGAATACGTCCTGGCCTCCGAGAGTTGCGCTTTGGACGCGGCGGGCGCGGAGTTTGTCCGCGACGTCCAGCCAGGGGAAATGGTCGTCGTCAGCCGCAAAGGCATCCGCTCGTTCTTCCTGCGAAAAAAGGCGCGACCGGCCTCTTGCGTTTTCGAGTACATCTACTTCGCGCGCCCTGACAGCACCATCGACGGACTAAACGTCTGGCAGGCCCGTTATCGCATGGGGCGCCAACTGGCAAGGGAGTTCCGGGAGGGATACCCCGGCGTCGCGCCTGACGCGGTCGTGCCGGTACCGGACACGGGCATCGCGGCGGCCATCGGCTTCAGCGCGGAAAGCGGCGTTCCCTACGCGGAGGGATTGATCAAAAACCGCTACGTAGGGCGCACTTTCATCCTTCCGGAGCAAAACGTGAGGAGGTCCACGGTGGGAATGAAGTTAAACCCTTTGAGGGAAAACCTGAAGGACAGGAAAGTGATACTGATCGACGACTCCATCGTGCGCGGTACAACCAGCGCCCGTCTCATCAACCTGTTGCGGAAGGCCGGGGCCGCCGAGATTCATATGTGCGTGTCTTCCCCGCCCATCACCCACCCATGCTACTATGGCATTGACACGTCGATCCGTAAAGAGCTTATCGCCGCTGTCTCCACCGTGGAGGAAATCCACAAGACCATCGGAACCGATAGTTTACACTACCTAACCTTACGGGGGCTGCTAGAGTCCGTGAACGACGCCGAGGGCGAGAAGATGTGCACGTCCTGTTTCCACGGCCGCTATCCCACGGACGTGACGGAGGTCGCGCTATGAGCGGACTTTCCTACTGGGACGCGGGCGTGGACGTGGACGCGGGGAACCGGGTGGTCGAGGAAATTCGAGAGGTTGTGCGCTCCACTTACCGGTCGGAGGTGCTGGGGGATTTGGGGGAATTTTCGCGCCGGATTTTTCCAAATATCGAGAGCCCGTCTTGGTGTCGGGGACAGACGGGGTTGGGACGAAGTTGCGGATCGCCTTTATGACGGGGCGACACGACACCATCGGCCAAGACGTCGTGGCCATGTGTGTGAACGACGTGCTGGCCCAGGGCGCGGAGCCCCTTTTCTTTCTCGACTACCTGGCCGTGGGACGGCTGGAGCCGCTCCAGGTCAAGGAGATCGTTAGGGGTATCGCCGTGGCCTGCAAGGAGTCAGGCTGCGCCCTGATCGGCGGAGAGACGGCGGAGATGCCGGGCTTTTATAAGGCAGGGGAGTACGACGTGGCGGGGTTTTGTGTGGGGGCGGCGGAGCGAGCGAAACTCCTGCCCCGATCAGACGTGGCGCCTGGCGACGTTCTGGTGGGCCTGCCCTCCAGTGGCCTGCACTCCAATGGTTTTTCCCTGGCGCGCAAAACCTGCTTCGACCATAAAAAAATGACGGTGGATACCTACGTGCCTGAGCTGGGCAAACCCCTGGGTGACGCGCTCCTGACGCCCACGCGCCTTTACCCAAAAATTGTCCTGCCACTGCTGGAAAAGCACGCCATCAAGGGGATATGTCACATAACGGGCGGAGGTTTTTACGACAACATTCCAAGGATTTTGCCTCCAGGAATGGGCGCGAGGATCAACCCTACAGCGTGGCCTGTTCCCCCGATCTTCGGACTCCTGCGAGAGTGGGGGGGTATCGCCCTCGCAGAAATGTTCCGCACCTTCAACATGGGGATAGGGCTGATTCTCGTTTTGCCAGCCAACGAGGACAACGCGCTGATCCGGGAGCTGGCGGAGCAGGGAGAACGGGCCTTCCATATCGGAGAGGTCGTTCGAGGTAAGGACGTGGATATAGAGGGAATAATCAAATTATTCTAGGGCGTGTTTAAAAATTCGAGAGTGTTATTTAAATAATGATATTTTTAAACTAAACACTTGCAGCACAATGATTTTCAAAAATAATGACACACGTGTTGAAAAACCATATGACACGCGGATTTGTCGCAATATG
>JAITGK010000045.1 GCA_031280635.1 Synergistaceae bacterium | reverse complement strand
TCTCAGGTCTCAGGTCTCAGGTCTCAGGTCTCAGGTCTCAGGTCTCAGGTCTCAGGTCTCAGGTCTCAGGTCTCAGGTCTCAGGTCTCAGGTCTCAGGTCTCAGGTTGAGCTGTGGGCCAAAATCTCTTTTCTTTTCAAAGGCGTCCAGCCGCTTCCGCTGTCTTTTCCATGAATTCAACAATGATCCTTTCCGCGATTTTAGAGTTGTCGCCTCTTTAAAAGAAACGCTATAAATGGGGTTCTTAGGGGTCCGCGACCCCTAAGTGGGGTATGGGGCAAAGCCCCATATGGACAACGTTTTCTCAACGTGACAAAAACGAAACGTTGGACAGGCGGTGAGCTGGAAAATGCGGATTGGCTTTTTGAGCATGGAACATCTGCGCGAGTGGACAGGGATCACGCGACTGGTGGACAGAATCGCGACCGAGATGAGCGTTCGGGGACACTTTCCGGTTATCATCGCCAGAAAGGGCCGTCCGGTGACGGAGAAAGTCCCCGTTTCCCCCATGGCGTACCCCCACGAAACGCTTGCTCTGGATCTGGACGACGCCCAGCAGGCGGCGCGGAAGCGGATCGCCGCCTCTGGTCTTGACGTGTGCGTTGGGATGTTTGGGGACGCTCAGGCGCTGTACATGCCGTGGCTCTTCAGCGGCAGCGGTATCCCCTGCGTCGTTGGGGATCCCGCCGACCCTCGTTTCTACACCTTTGCCCGGTGGCAGCCCTACGAGCACTACGCTGTCCTCGCCTTCGCCGACGCCGTTCAGGCGCTTCTCGAGGACTATCTTCCGTACTATCCGCCAGCGTTGCGGTCTCGGATCACCGTGATTGGCAACCCCATCCCGCCTTTCCCCAAGACGGGGTTTTACGCGGTCGCGCGGGCAAACAAGACGGAGCGCGCCGTCCTTTCGGTGGGACGCCTGAACGAGGCGGACAAGCGACTTTCTTTGCTCCTGCGCGCCTTCGCCACTCTGGCGGAGGATTTCCCGAACTGGCGGCTTCGGATCGTGGGCGACGGTCCCCATTGGGAGTTCTACCGCGTCATGGCCAAGCAACTGGGTATCGCGGCGCGAACGGACTTCATAGGGGCGACGGCGGACCCGGACGCCCATTACGCGGAGTCGGATATTTTCTGCCTGCCGTCTCTTGTGGAGGGATTCCCCATGGTCTACGCGGAGGCGGCGTCCCACGCCCTGCCGCTGGTGGGTTTCGCGTCCTGCGCCGCGTCCTCCGCGCTGATTGTCTCAGGGGCTGGGGTTTTAGCGGGCGCGCCAGACTCACCAAAAACGCTGGAGGCGGCGCTGCGCCCCCTGATGAGCATGAGCCCCGAAGAGCGGACGGCGATGGGCCTGAGGGCGCGGGAGACGCTTCAGGCGAAATACGGCGGCGCTCTTGTGTACGACGCCTGGGAAAAACTGCTGACGGAGACCGCGGCCCGCCGAAACACAGACGGAACGGAGGACGGAAAGACGATGGAAGAGGCTCATATAGGCCCGGAGTGGGACGGCCTGGGGCCGGAAAGCGGCGTTTGGAGCCGGGCGCTGCTGAACGGCGCCGCCGCCGAAGTGGCGGCCCGGGAGCGCCCCTTGACGCGGCCTGAGAAGTCAAGCGCGCCGGAGGACTGCGAAAACGTCCGGTTGCGTTGCGAGCTTGCCCGACTCCGGCAGGACTACCGTTTTCTGGAGAAAAAATACGCGCGGCTGATGGAGCGGTTCCAACAGGCGGCAGGGCGTAAAAAAGGTGAACGCCGATAATGGGGGAGCTCGCGACCCTCGGGCGAGGGTAGAGCCCCGGAAGAGGAGGAGGTAAAAGATGATGAACAGACAGCAAAGACGGCGCCCCAGCAAGGCGTGGCGGGCGGCCCTGGCGTTGCTGGCGGCGGGGGCGCTTTCGTTGGGCGGCGCTGAGGACGCGGAGGCGGCCGCCGACCTAGCGATATACGGTGGCGGTGGCGGCGGCGGTGGCGGCGGGGGCACGCCTTCATCAGGAGGCGTTTATGGCGCCGGCGGCGGCGGTGGCGGTTATGTGGTCTACAGTGAAGACGTCGCTATTGTCGCCTATAAGTTCGGTGGCGGCGGCGATGGCGGACTTCGTGATACCTACGGAGGCGGCGGGGGAAGCGTCGGCGGCGGCGGCGGTGGTCTCAGGGGCGGCGACAGCGGTCCTTTTTTGGGAGGCGCTTCTGGTGGGGCTGCGGCTAATGGGGCTGGGGGCAAGGGCGACTCCCATATGGGCAACGGTGGGAACGGGGCTAGCGATAGAGTTATCGGCAACGGCGCTGCTCCCGTTTCATCTGGCGTCTTCCCCTTCAGCGTCTCCGTGTCATTCGGCGCCCCTGGCGCTGATGGAAATCAAGGGGCCGGAGGCGCTGGAGGCAACGCCACAGTGACCGTACCAGGGAGCGTCACGCTGAACCAGCTTACCCTGATCAACGGAAACAACGGTCGGAGCTACGGCGATAGCCGCGGCGGCACTGGCGGCATGGCGACCTTCGAGGCAAACACGCTGGACGCGAGCGTCATCATGATACAGGGAGACGCGGATCTCACCGTGGACGTTCTGGACGCGAACGCCATCACTATACAGGGGGACGCGACTTTCACCGTGGACGTTCTGGACGCGAACGCCATCACTATACAGGGGGACGCGACTTTCACCGTGGACGCTCTGACCACGAAGAAGGACCACAAACTGGTCTTCGGAGAATACAGCTCTCCGGACATTACCATAAACAACTACGCCTTCGACCTGACCGGCGCGGCGGCCGGAAACATTTTGCTGGACGTAATAAGCATAGACGTAAGCCGCGTAACGGGGCTCAACGTGGAGCGCGACCAAGTCACTTTGACCGGCGCGCCCAGCGGCCTCGCCCTTGGGGATACGATCATACTGATTGACGAAGGTTTAGTTGGCTCAGACTGGAGCGAATCCGTTTCTTGTGGGGGGTATTCCTTCTCCCTGGAAAAAAGCGAATCTCAGTTGTTGGCGGAGATCAGCGATATTGAGCCTCCCGCCATCACAACGACCTCATTGCCGAACGGCACAGTGGGGACGCTTTACAACCAAACCCTCGCCGCCACGGGCGCGACGCCCATCACGTGGAGCGTCAGCGTTGGAAGCCTGCCCGCTGGTCTATCACTCAGCGGAGGCGTAATTTCGGGAACGCCCACAACCAGCGGCGCGCTCAACTTCACCGTCACGGCTCAAAACGGGGGAGGCTCCGCGACACAGGCGCTTTCCATCACAATCAACGCCGCTGACGACGGCGTGAATCCCCCCAACACAGAACCTGACAGGGCCACGCGTAACCCGTTTGGTTGTGATGACACAGGCGGTTGTAACACAGGCGTCGGAGGCGAGCTTCTGCTGGCGCTTGCCGCGCTGGCCCTGAAGCGGACGCGGCGACCTGGCGGTTATTGAGAAAGCGCGGCTTGAACTCCGCTTCACGCCCCGAGCTCCTCAACCCCATCAATCCGCGCTCCCTTAACAAAACTCCCCTTGCTTTAGCGAGGGGAGTATGTCAAAATCACCTCTGCGAAAAAATATGGGCGTGTTGTCATTTTTTTGTTTCTTCCTTACGCGCGCCCGCGAATTTGAGGTGAGGCGGAGCAAGCTATGTTCGAAACGGCCAAGTTCAAACCAACGATATGGGAAAAGATATTCGGAAAGGCCAAAGAGGAGAAAAAGGAGAAAAGCGGCGGTACTCCCTCCGATCTAGAAATTTTGAAGCGGATATGGAGGGAGCACACAAAAAAATACGTGGGGACGCTGGTGTGCGTCATGGCGCTCACGGCCCTGAACACCACCACGGAGGCCTACGCCGTGTCCCTCCTGCGGCCGGTGCTCGACGAGGGCTTTATAAGCCAGGACAAGCGGCTCCTGTTGGCGCTGTGCGCGCAGGTTGTCTTTATTTATTTGGCAAAGGGCTGGCTCTACTACGCCCAGTCCTTGATCATGACCCGCGTGACCACCAGAACCGTCCAGTCCATTCAGCAGCGCGTGTTCAGTCACCTTTTGTCCCTGGACATCGGTTTCTTCAACAAAACCTCCAGTGGGCAGATGCTGGCGCGGATAGTGGGGGACTGCGGCGCCATCACCAACATCGCCATCAACTTCATTACGAACATCTTTAAAGACCTGATCACCTGCGTTTCCATGTTTATCCTGATGTTCTACTATTCGTGGCAGATGATGATGGTGATTCTCGTGTTCTTCCCTTTAGGGGCGCTGGCGGTGCGGCGGATCAACTTTAAGGCTAAGGAGATCGCCCGCACGAACTCCCAGTTCTCCGCTGATTTCATGAGCAAACTATCGGAGAGCCTGCAAAGCATCAAGATCATCAAGTCTTACAACATGGAGAGGTTCGAGGGGGAAAACATCAAGGCGCTTTTGGAGTTCATGTTCGACCTGACGGTGCGGAACGTGAAAAACGCCTCCATGCTCACGCCCGTGGTCGAGAGTATCTCTGGGTTTATCCTGGCGGGGGTGATCCTGTTCGGCGGATGGCAGATCGCCAATGGGCAGCTTTCGGCAGGGGGGTTTGTCACCTTCTTGGGAGCGTGGGTCTCGGCTTACAAGCCCCTGAAGTCCCTGTTGAGCTTCCGCGTGCAGCTCCAAATGGCGCTGATCGGCGCGGCGCGGGTGTACGACGTCATCGACACGAAGTCCGCCATTGAGGACGCGCCGGACGCCGTGGAGCTGAGGAACGCTCAAGGCGACATCGAGTTCGTGGACGTGACCTTCGCGTACACCCCAAACCGGAATGTGCTGAAGCGCGTGAGCCTGAAGATACCCAGGGGCAAAACCGTGGCCCTGGTGGGTTCCAGCGGCGGAGGCAAGACCACTTTTGTGAACCTGATCCCGCGCTTTTTCGACCCTGTGGAGGGAAAAATTCTGATAGATGGGATCGACATCCGAAAGGTGACGCAAAAATCCCTGCGCGACAACGTCTCCCTGGTGAGTCAGGAGGTTATTCTCTTCGACGACACCATCGAGAAGAACATCGCCTACGGCAAGGGAGAGATGTGCGACAGCGTCGCCAAGGAGGACGTCGTCAGGGCGGCCAAGAGCGCGAACGCGGACGAATTCATCCGCGACATGCCCATGGGCTACGGTACCCGGATTGGGGAAAAAGGCGTCATTCTGTCCGGTGGGCAGAAGCAGCGCGTCTCCATCGCCCGGGCGCTCATCAAGGACTCGCCGATACTGCTGCTGGACGAGGCCACGTCGGCATTGGACACGGAGTCCGAGTTTGAGGTGCAGACGGCGCTGGACAACCTGATGAAAAACCGAACGACGGTGGTCATCGCGCACCGACTATCCACCATAAAGAACGCGGACATGATCTGCGTGGTGGCGGAAGGTCGTATTGTAGAACAGGGTACTCATAAGGAGCTTCTCAAACGGAACGGCGAGTACGCCAAGTTTTACAACATGCAGTTCAACAAGGAACGGTAGCGGCGCAGAAGCAAATTCAGAAGAGGTGATATAGAGTGCCCAGCGCAAAAGCAAAAATCCGAACTTTCGGGCCAGGGGACGCTAGCTACGTGAGTTACCTGCACATGAAGCTCTATGGGGGGGAGCGGTATCGGTTCAAGCCGATCTTCGAGTATTACGTGATGAAGGGACTGACGGAGTTCATGCGCGCCCCGGAGGGCGGCGAGTTGTGGATTGCGGAAGTGAACGGCGTGACGGCTGGAGCTGTCGCCATCGTGAAGGCGCGGAGCGGCGACGCGCAGCTCCGGTGGTTTATCGTGGACGAGGAACTCCAAGGGACGGGGATCGGCAGGGAGCTCCTGAACACCGCCCTGAGATTTTGCCGGGAGCAAGGCTACAAGCGCGTGTTCCTGTGGACTGTCAGCCTGTTGGAGACAGCCCGACGCCTCTACAAGACCTCCGGCTTCACGCTCGTTGAGGAAAAAACAAACGATGAATGGACGGACGAAGTGATTACGGAGGAGCGCTGGGATCTAGTACTATGAGCGTTTCGGAGAGGCGTCGGAATAGGGCTCCTTCCGACGCCTGAGAGGGATTTTCAAAGGGTTTCCAAGCGACGAATTACGTCGTTCGTGATATCCGCGCCCCCCAGGTACACGGAACCGAGTTCCAAGATCACCGTCATTTTTTTGAGCCGCATAACGGCTTCCAGGGCCTGGCGGCACTCCCGCAAGATGGGGGTCATCAGGCGGCCTTCCTCCTGGTTCAGCCGGAGCTGACGCGCCTGGACGATCTCGTTTTTCTTCGCTGGGTCTTTTTCATCGGAGAGTCTGCGGTCAAAGTCGGAGAACACTTTCAGCAAATCCTCGGACTTTGAGAGCAGGGACTTCGTCTTCGGGTCCGTTATACCCGCGATGATCCGCGCTGGACTTCCCTCCAAAGGACGGCTCAGGAAAAGTAGGAGCCTGGCTGTCTCGTCGAACCTGGGGTGCTTGAACAATATTTTTTGGGAATCGACGACGCCTACCACGTCCACCGCGCCCGCGGCGGTCTCCGCGAACGCCACGAAGGCGACGACCGCCATGCTCAACCAAATCCATTTTTTCAAGCTCAGAGGCGGGTTAGAGATAAAATACGTCATATGGCAACCTCCCACACTTTCATTATGATCATGAAGTATTTATTATAGAAGTAGTTTACCACAATCGTTAATCGTTTTGTACGTAGAACCGTAAAGCGCTAATTTGCTCTTTGAGAAGGGCAAAAACTATAGCGCATTCCATATTGTTTGCGCTATAATCTACAAAACTGAATATTCCACGACAGGAGAGACGGTATCCAATACAAACTGCGTAAAAAGTCCTGGAAAGGGTTTTCGCGGTTCTTTATAATGAAATGGCGTCTGGCGCCGTGAACTTAAAGAAGCAAAATTTGCGAAAGAGCTGACAGCTCTAGAAGCATGAAGGAGGGGCAGACTCATGCCTCCGGAAAAAATTGTTGAACGGACCACGAAAAGACGCATCTCTTTGGGGGAGTTGAGGGAGTATACCAACGGCATCGCGACGGTGACGGAGGACGTCGTCTCTATGAACGGGACGGTGCTTCTGCCTCGCGGTACGCAGTTGGCCTCCTTAATGTCTTCTGTCGAAGACCTTGAAAAAACTCTGCGCCGCTGGGGGATTTTCTCAATCTCGATCACGCTGAACAACAAGCTGAACGTCAACGAGCTGGAGCACATGCTGAAAAACGCGGAAGCGAACCTGTCGGTCATCGACCCGCAGTTGGCCAGGCAGACGGTCACGCAGGTGAGCAACGTCTACGGGCGCATCACCGACGGGGTCTGCAAGCCCGAGGACATTTCGCGCCTTGCCGAACAAGGGCGCAACTTGGCCAAAGAAGTTGCCCAGGCCCCGCAGGTGATGTTCTGCCTGGGACAGGTACGAAGCTGGGACGAGTACACCTACGTGCATTCCCTGAACGTGGCCCTTTTGGGGGGATTTCTGGCCAGTCGGCTGTTTCCGGGTCGGCTGGAGCTCATGGAGAGCATGTCCATGGGCGGCATCCTTCACGACCTGGGGAAGGCGCGCGTTCCACAGGAGATTTTGAATAAACCGGGTCGTTTGAGCCCCGAGGAGTTTGAAGTCATGAAAAAGCACGCCGTCTATGGGGCTGAGTTGGCGGTGGAAAATTCCGTGACCGACGAGCGCGTTCTGTCGGTGATTCGGGGGCATCACGAACGGTTTACCGGCAGCGGCTACCCTGACGGACTGGAGAAGGACGCCATCCCCGTCGAAGCCCGTATCGCGGCGGTGGCCGACGTGTTTGACGCGCTAACGGCACAGCGAGTCTACAAGCCCCCTATGGAGACCCGAAGCGCGATCTCCATCATGCTCGAAAACATGGAGGGGCACTTTGACCCCCAGGTGGTGCGCACCCTTTTAACGTCCTTGGGGCTTTACCCGCCTGGCACGGCGGTGGAACTCTCGGACGGTAGCATTGGCGTCGCTGTCGGCGCGCGCGGCAACGATCTGCTGAGACCGGAGGTTTTGCTGCAAATAGACCGCACGGGCCGCAAGGTCAGCGACATGCGTATTATCGACCTGAGCAGGACCGAGGGCCTCTTTGTGGAACGCTCGTTGCACGACACGGGAAAACTCGCCTTCTGAGGCTCAAATTTCACGAACTCTTCGTACAAGCGGCCGACGGGAGTAAAAATTGAGGGCGGATCACGCCAAAGGCTATTGGAGGTGAGCGACTGTTGACGAAGAAATACGGGGTGGGGATCAATGGCGCGTGGTGCAAGGGGTGCTCCTTGTGTATTGGGGTGTGTCCCAAGAAAGTGCTGGAGTTGAGCGATCGTATGAAAGCCGTTCCGGCAAGGGAAACTGATTGCGTCGGGTGTAGGCAATGCGAGAACATCTGTCCTGACCTGGCTATCACCATCAAGGAGGTCGAGTGACATGTCGGACGTGGCCTTTTGGCAGGGCAACACGGCCCTGGCCCACGGCGCTCTCCTGGCCGGCTGCAACTTCTTCGGAGGCTATCCCATAACGCCATCCACCGAAATTGCCGAGGTCATGGCGGAAGAACTTCCCAAGATAGGCGGTAAGTTCATCCAAATGGAGGACGAGATCGGCGGGATCGCCGCGATCATCGGCGCGTCCATCGCGGGGGCCAAAGCCCTCACCGCCACGTCGGGGCCAGGGTTCTCCTTGAAGCAAGAAAACCTTGGCCTGGCCTATATCGCGGAGATCCCCATCGTGGTGGTGGATGTGATGCGCGGCGGACCCTCCACAGGGCTTCCCACCAAAACGGCCCAGCAAGACGTGATGCAGGCGCGTTGGGGCACTCACGGCGACCACGCTACCATCTGCTACTCCCCATCATCCGTGCAGGAGTGCTACGACCTGGCCGTCAAGTCCTTCAACATGGCCGAGCGCTTCCGCCAGCCTGTGCTGATCCTCTCCGATGAGGTGGTGGGTCACATGAGGGAAAAGGTGACAAAGCGAACCCCGGAGAGCCTGAAAATCGTGAACCGGGCGCGACCCTCCACACCGCCCGAAAGGTTCACGCCCTACGAGGCGAATCCCGTGACTGGGGTGCCCGCGATGGCGTCCTTCGGCGACGGGTACACCTGGCACGTAACGGGTCTGACCACCAACGACTGGGGCTTCCCCACCAACAATCCGCCGGAGATCGAGAAAAAAATGCTGCGTTTGATGAGCAAGGTGGAGCGAGCGCGGAACGAGATCGTCGAATACGAGGCGGAGCACATGGACGGGGCGGGCATTGTGGTTGTGGCCTACGGGAGTGTTGGACGTTCCGCCCTGCGGGCGGTTCGTGACGCGCGCAAGAAGGGCGTCGCGGCAGGGTTTTTCCGGCCCATTACCCTGTGGCCCTTCCCCGGTGAGGAGCTAGCAAGGTTGGCCCTAGGCGCGAAGACGGTGTTGGTACCGGAACTGAACTGTGGTCAGATGGTTTTGGAAGTGGAGCGAGTTATGGGCAGGAGGAGCGAGGTTCGTGGGATGAACCTGCTGAACGGGGAGCTTTTCAAGCCGTCAGAGATTGGGCGGGTAATCGAGGAGGTGGCCTGAGATGCCGGGCACAGAGGTACTGGGCTGGCTGAGAACGCGGTTTATGCCGCACATCTGGTGTCCCGGCTGCGGGCATGGGGTGATCATGCACGCGCTGGTACGGGCGCTGGTGAACCTGGGCAAGGACCGCGCGCGGACGGTAGTGGCGTCGGGCATCGGCTGTTCCAGTCGCATGGCGGGGTACATCAACGCCTGCACGGTGCACTCCACTCACGGGCGCTCCTTGGCCTTCGCCACAGGGATCAAGTTGCACAAGCCGGAGCTGACGGTGGTGGACGTGATGGGAGACGGGGACTGTTCGGCCATTGGCGGGAACCACTTCATCCACGCCTGCCGACGCAACATCGACATCACGGCGATCATCATGAACAACAACATTTATGGAATGACGGGAGGCCAGGCAAGCCCCACGACGCCCGTGGGAGCCTGGGCCTCGACAACTCCCTACGGGGCCGTGGACCCGTCTTTCGACCTCTGCAAGCTGGCGGAGGGGGCGGGCGCTTCCTACGTGGCGCGAACCACCATCGCCAACCCGAAACAGGCGGAAAACTACATCATGAACGCCATCAAGAAAAAGGGTTTTTCGGTTGTGGAAGTGGTGACGCACTGTCACACGCAGTTTGGGCGCAAAAACAACCGGCGTCAGCCCATTGATAACTACAACTTTTTCAAAGAGGCGACGACGCCGCTGGCCAAAGCGAACGAGATGAAGCCCGAAGAGCTTGTGGGCAAGCTGGTGTGCGGAGAGTTTGTGAACAAGGACGTGCCGGAGTACACGGAACAGTACGGCAAGGTGATTGAGGCCGCGAGGAAGGAGCGTTAGGGATGGCGGGAGAGAGGTATGAAATCCGTATCGCGGGCTCCGGGGGTCAGGGGGTTATTTTGGCGACGGAGCTGATTGGCCAAGCGGTCACTCACTATGAGCAGGGTCTGTACGTGGTACAGTCTCAAGCCTACGGTCCCGAGGCGCGAGGGGGCAAGTCGAAGGCGGAGGTCGTGGTGTCGCGGGAGCCAATAGACTATCCTAAGGTGATGGCGCCGAACCTGCAGGTGATCCTGACCCAAGCCGCGGCGGAGGAGTACGCGGCGGACACGGTGCCCGGAGGGCGTATTGTGTACGATGACTTTTTTGTCACCGACCTGCCGGGTTTTAGCGCGGGCTGCGACGCCGGAAGCGTGGAGGAGGTTCGAGGCCGGATCGACGCCAGGGTGTACACTCTGCCCGTGGTGCGGACGGCGCGGGACAAGTTGGGCAGGGAGATCGTAACAAACATGGTGGCCTTGGGATGCGTAGGGCGCATCTTGGACCTGGAGAAGATCGTGTCGTCGGACTCCTTGAGAAAGGCGATAGCTGACCATTTCCCCGAAAAGAAGCTGGCGGATTTGAACGTTCAGGCCTTTAACGAGGGCTACGAGATATTCCGGCAGAGCCCTTTGCCGTAAGTTCGCGAATTCGATGGGCGCAAACACGGAGCGGTTGATTTCGAGCCGGAGAATCTACGACGGACTTGTCCTGAGCTTGCGCGTTGATCAAGTAGAAATGGCGGACGGTCGCAGGGCCACGCGAGAGGTTGTGGAGCACCGAGCGGCGGTGGGCGTCTTGGCTCTGACGGGTCGGGACAGTGTTTTGCTGGTGCGGCAGTACCGTTACGCGGCAGGCGAGGAAACGCTTGAGATCTGCGCGGGACTTGTGGAAGAAGGCGAGGACCCGCAGGAAGCCGCGGCCCGTGAAATGCGGGAGGAGCTGGGCTATTCACCGGGGCGCCTTCGCAAGATCGGCGACTTCTACGCCTCGCCCGGCTTCTGCACAGAGACGCTGACGGTCTTTCTCGCGGAGAATTTGAGCCCCTCCCGCCTTCCCCAGGACGACGACGAGGACGTGAGGACAGTAGAGGTTCCCTATAAAGAAATTCCCGCTCTCTTGACGGGGGGCGTGCGGGACGCCAAGACCTTCGCGGCCCTGGCGTGGTTCCTATCCAAACAATAGTGGTTAGGGCTAATGATGTACCATACCTGAGTGACTGACGCAATTTTCTTATAGCGCGGTGGTAAAGCGTTTAATCCTTGTAAATACTCGTTTCCTCACATTGCTTCCGATAGCGGGCAGAAAATAAACATACAACGACCGGATTCTCATCACAGTGATGAAAACCCGGTCGTTTTATTGTTTCCGTACACAGAAAAACCCATCAAAGCACTTCAAAGGCATGTATTGCTTATTCCAGAAACAACAAAACACCATTGGCGACATGGAATTTTTCACAAAAGGAAGTACGAAAAACCAAGGTTTATCAAACTTGTTGCGAATTATATATGAAGTTGCCATCATCTAAAAGGGCAATAATGTTCATTTTTATAGAGGCTTAAGAATCATATTGATTAGATTTAAATAATCATAAAATCTAGACTTAAAGACCTAAATTTTGCCTCAAAAACCTTCCAATCAAGGCCCAAAAGCCTTATAGTTACTGTTTAAACCTTATGCGCTGAGTCACGCGAATTTCTTTCCTTCAAAAAGACGCTGAGAGGGCGATAGGGTCTGTTGAAAAGAGGGGGAAAGGCGAGTACGGCAAACCTTGGTTTTTCGTACTTCAATAATCCGCGTCACGCCTGAAATCAAGCCAGGTTTTCAAACTTTGAGGCGTTGTGTTCAGCTTGTTTTAGGGGTGTTTTGACTTCAGGCTCTTACACGGAGTCGTTCGATACGGAGTCGTTCCGTGAGGGTGGCGGTTTAGGATTCCCAGGTTCGCGGACAACCCAGAGGGCGGGAAAGAGAGGCGTTATCCCCCAAACGCCAACGAGGGAAAGCGGATAAACGGGAAGGCGCTGAAAGGCTGAACAGTCGGCGGCGGGGACGGGAGAAGGAAACAAGGACTCTTAGAGTATCTATCATAACCATGCTATCTTGATAAAGTTTACTTTGAAATACTGCATTTATAAAAATTGCTTTATAGCCTGAAGGCCCAAACAGGTGGGTTATGTTAGGAGCTCTTA
>JAITGK010000042.1 GCA_031280635.1 Synergistaceae bacterium | reverse complement strand
TTCGCCATGGAAGTGATGAGGAGCCGCCTCTATGAACTGAACGGGAATGAACGCCCGCTTCAGATCGCCTTTCGCGCCTCCACCGTGGTGGACTACCGCAACCCGCGGGGTGGAGACGGACGGGGAAGCGCCTTAGGACCTCCGGAGCCGCTATGGAGACATCGACTACCACGACCTGATGGCGTTCACAGACTGGCGCGTCAAAAACCTGAGCTTCGTCGATAGCTCGCGCCTGGGCGTCACAGGCGGCTCCTACGGCGGCTATATGACCAACTGGATCGTGACGCGGACCCACCGCTTCAAGGCCGCGATCTCCCAGCGGGCCGTCAGCGACTGGGTCTCGAAGTTCGGCTGTCGCGACATTGGGTATTGCCACGTGGAAGGCCAGCGCCTAGGGACGCCCTGGAAGGACGCGGAAAAACCCTGGAGCGAGTCCCCGCTGAAGTACGCCGACAGGGTGAGGACGCCGACGCTCTTCGTTCACTCCGCGGAGGATTTCCGTCGCGAGCTAGGTCAGGCGATGCGCGCGGCCCTGAAGGCGCTTGGCGTGGAAAGCCGCCCGCGCGTCTCCAAGAGGGGAAACACGAGCTTCGCCGCTCTGGGAGGCCCCGCGACCGCTTGGCCCGTCTTCGCGAGATTCAAAGCTGGTTCGACGCGCGTTAATAGAAGGAGAGACCCAGGCTTATGAATGGAATTGGGGCCGTGACCCTGCGGGGAATGGAGGCCCTTCCCGTGGAGGTAGAGGTGGAGATCACCGGCGGCCTCTTCTTCATCTCCATCGTGGGGCTGCCCGACGCCGCCGTGAAGGAGTCCAGGGAGCGCGTCCGCGCCGCCCTGCGCTCTGTTGGGCTTTCGCTCAAGGGACACGTGGCGGTCAACCTGGCCCCGGCGGACCTACCAAAGGAAGGGGCGCTGCTGGACTTGCCCATCGCGCTGGCCATGATGCGAAGCGCGGGTCTCCTGAAGCCCGCGCCCGCCCTTTACATGGGCGAACTTGCCCTGGACGGACGACTGCGCCGTGTGCGAGGCGCGGCGCCCGCCGCGTTTCTGGCGCGGACCAAGCGCCTTCCCCTCTACGTCCCCCGGGAGAACGCGGACGAGGTGGGACTGGTGAAGGGCGTGGAGGCCTACGCCGTGAGGGACCTGGCGGAGCTGATCTCCATACTGCGGGGCGAGACGCGGGCGTCCCCGGTTGTCGCGTCCGCCGCGCCCAACGCTCCCTTCGAGGCAGACCCGGACTTCGGCGACGTCAAGGGCCAGGCCGCCGCTCGCCGAGCCGCCGAGATAGCCGCGGCGGGGCACCACAACATTTTGCTGGTGGGCTCGCCAGGCAGCGGCAAGACGCTCATCGCCCGCGCCATGAACGGCATCCTTCCCCCCTTGAGCGATGAGGAACTGCTGGAGACCCTGCTGATCCGCAGCACCCTGGGGCTCCCGGTGGAACCAGGTCGAAGGCGGCCATTCCGCACGGTGCACTTCACCGCCAGCTCCGTCTCCATCTGCGGCGGAGGCAGCTCGCTCCGCCCCGGGGAGGTGTCTCTCGCGCACCGGGGCGTTCTGTTTTTGGACGAGTTTACGGAATTTCGCAGGGACTTGACCGAAAGCCTTCGGGCTCCGCTGGAGGACGGGCAGGTGGTGATCAGTCGGGCGGCGGGCACAGTCACGTACCCGTCGCGGGTGCTTCTGGCGCTGGCGGCCAACCCCTGCGCCTGCGGACACCTGGGCGACCCGGTTGAGAAATGCGTCTGTTCGGACGTGGAGTTGAAACGCTATCGACGCAAGCTCTCAGGCCCCATTCTGGATCGCGTTGACCTGCGGATCGCCGTGCCGCGCCTTCTGCCGGAGGAGCTGCTCGCGTTCTCCGGCGGCGCGGAGAGCAGCGCGGTTATACGAGAACGGGTCTGCCGGGCGCGGGAGGTTCAGCAAAGACGATGGGCGTCTCACGGTTTTTCCTGCAACGCGGAGCTTCCTGAAAAAATCGTCCGCCGGCATTTGAGGCTCTCGCGGGAAACTCTTGATTTTCTGACGGGAATGGTGGGCAGGCTGCGCCTGTCTGGGCGGGGGATCAGCCGCGCGCTGAAGGTGGCGCGCACCATCGCCGACTTGGCGGGCGCGCCCGACATTCAGACGCCGCACCTGGCGGAGTCGCTGATGTACCGCCGCCAGAGCGCGGACGCCTCTTGACACTGCCGTCTCTCTAATTTTAGCTCAATCGCTTTTCGGACATTTGCCATAAAAAACCTTCCTTGTTAAAATTGTCTCAAGGTAGAGAGAGCAGAGAGAGCGTGGAAGACAGAGAAAGCGGCGCGGGCGTGTAATAACCTCGGCGCGAGGGATAGTCGGCGTAAGCCGCTCTCGAAGAGAAAAGGAGGAGAATGTGGGTGATACCGCGGAAGTGATCGAGACTGGGCTTGGCGAAAAAGGGATACGCGCGCTTCGGTAGAGCCACGGAGGAAACCCAGCGGCGGGTTGCAGTGGTAACAAAAGTAACAAAAAATATGGAGGTGTTTCAAATGTTGGTGAAGGGCTTCAAAAAGGCGGCGTTGGTGTTGGCGGTTGTGGCGTTTGTGATGACAGCGACCTCGGTGGCGTTGGCCGCGCCCGCCGGCTCGCGCCTCGTGGGCGGCAAGGCGTCGGGCGGCGACGAGTCCCTTGAGCGGGAACTTGAGGGGGGGATCAAGATTGTTGTCCACCCCATAACATTTGGTGATGCTCATCTCTGGGTAAGATGTACCATCACCATGGAAGAAGACGTCAAAATAGCGGCAGGAGGTACTATCCTTTACGATGATAGAGGAAACGAATTTAATAGACTTAACAGCATATATATTGGGAACCAAAACGTTCAGGAAAGAATGGTCGTTGCCGGCGTCCCTACGGTGATATCCCTTGGGTATTATCTTGGTAGTAACAGTCACGAAGTAGCCTCCACTTACCCCCGCGTTGGCATAATCATCAACGGCACGACCGTGAACTTCCGCAACGTTCCTGGCAAGAAGTAGCAACCCGAGGCGGCGCGATGAGGAAAACTTTTTTGGCGCTGGCGGTGGTGATAGCGTGGGCGGCGGCGGCGGCGGCGGCCCCCGCTCCGTCGGCCCTTATCGGCGGCAGAAGGCCCGCCGCGAACACGTCGGTGACGCGGGAGATCAAGGGCGGGATAACCGTTCAACTCAAGAATATAGAGATGTCCAAGCAGTACCCGGATTATCTCTCCGTCATCTTTTTGGTGACCTCCACCAGCGATCAGGTTGTCAACGTGGAGTACAAGGAAGCCAGCCTCTCCGACAACCAGGGCTTTCAGTGGAACGCGGACAGCGACGTCCGCATAGGAGGCCGTGAAACCCGCTCGCGGGAGGTCGTCGAGGGCGTGCCGACGCAGGTGATCAACTTTTATCGCGTGGGCAAGGACTACAGAGTGGATGAAAGCTACGCCCGCTTGATCTTCATCATCAACGGCGAAAAACTTGTCTTTCGCAACTTCCCCAGCAACCCCTGAAGGCGCGTCCACAGCGCTCAAGAGATTTTTGACGAGGGGCGCGGCCTCAAAAGGAAGAAAGAAAAGAAAGGTGGATATGAATGAGAAAAGTATTTTTAGCGCTGCTGTTGGCGTTTTTTTCAGCCCCGGCCCTAGCCGCCTTGAGCGTCGATGACTTTATCCCACCCGTCCAAGCCGTCACCGAGGCCGAAAGGGCCGAGCTGCTGAAGGTGCGGGAGCCGGGCGCGGTTCAGAGCGCGCCAGGCGAACTCACAAGCAAGCCCGCCATCTCGGCGAAGAGCGCTCAGGACGCTGTTAACGCATGGGTGGCCAAGCGCGTTGAGGGGTTCGAGGAGATATTGTTCCCCAGCGGCTTCGGTTTCGTCACCACAGCGGTCGGCGCCTACGAGAAGCTGGACAACCCCGTCGCCACGCGCGTGTCCAAGCGCAACGCCTACGTCCGCGCGTACATGGGCGCCAAGCGCCAGTTGGCTGAGGGCCTGAAGGGCCTCCTCACCCAGGGGAACACGCGGGTGTCCGAGCGCATCGCCACGGTCAACGAAAGTTTGGGTCAGACCCTGGTCAACGTGGAGGAGCTGACGGTGGAGGGAATCCAGCAGCGCATTGACGGTTTCCTGCGCGGTTACGTGGTCTACGATGTTTTCGACGACGTGAGCGCCGCCCGCGTCTACCTGACCCTCGTCACCACGCCCAAGACCCAGGGGCGTTACAACCGGCCCGACCCCTCCTCCATAGCGGCGGCGTCGGTGCAGGAGGGGCTGGCTCAGGCCCTGGCGGAGGTTGAGCGGGGACTCACCCCTCCCGTGGGGGGCATGACCGTTTTCGTCCCAGCCACGGGGGAGCTGGCCTTTGTTGGGTTCGGCAGCGCGGTCATCGGACGTCAGGACAACGCCGCCGTTCAGGCCAAGCTGGAACTCAACGCCGAGCGCGTCGCGAAAATACGCGCGAAGGACTCTCTGTGCGGGGTTATCGTGGGTGAGGAAGTCGCCGCTTCCGAAAAAGTGGACTCCGAAATCGGCGGCATGTCCAAGGACTTCAGAGAGCTAACCCAGGACGACCCAGCGGTAAAGGCAAACCCTGACCATCCAGGCTATGAAAGACTGCAAACCCGAAAGACCGCGTTCAAGGCCGCCGAGGTCAACCAAACCACCATCACAGGCGCGCGTCAGGGCGTTCTGCCCCCCGGCGTCCGGCAGCAGTCCTGGATGGACGAGGACAAGGCCTTTGCCTACGCCGTGGCCATTTACATGCCCAGCGCGTCGGAACAAGCCGCCAAGGGCGCGGCGTCCATGGAGAGCGGAACCATCCTCCAGCCCGTGGGCGGCGGCGGTCAGCCTATCCCGACGGACACCCCGCGCGAGGACGTCAAGCAGGGCCCCAGCGGCGCTGTGCAGAACCCCAATGGTCTTTAAGGCTCAATTCCGCCAAAAGCCGCCTCCCCCCTCATCCGCTCAACGCTTCCTTTTTGCCGCGCTCGTTGTTTCCATCCTGGCGTTTCCGTGGGTCGCGTGGGGCGCGGACAACGCCGGGATTGTGGAGGAGTGCCTTGGACGAATTTCCCTTTCCGAGGACGAGAAGGCGGACGTGCTGCGGGCCGTGAGAACGACCCCCTCCCGGATGGAGTGGCTGCTTTCGGGGGAAGGGCAGGTTTACTCCCTAGCCCTGCGCCCGGTGCGGAAGGACAACCGGCCCGGCGTCCAAGTGAAGTTGGAGGAAATGGCGCGTCACCAGGCGAATCTCCGCGCTCACTACCTTCTTTACCTCCGGGCCGCGCCAGAAAAGCGCCGCTCGCGCTACGCGGACGCGGACTCTCTCGCGGAGGCCCTGGCGCGCTGGGACGAGGGCGCGGGGAAGGAAAAACGCCTGAAGCCCAACCTTTCCGCCGCCGTGGCGCTGGGCGATTGGGCCTTCGCCTTGGCGCGGGCGCGGGGGGAGGTTTTGGAGGAGCTTGGGGCGCGCGTCGAAAGCCTCGGGGAGCTGGACCAGGCCTATTGCTCCGCGCTCTACCCAAAGGCCAGGGCGCTCTTTGAGCGAAAGGAGTATCAGCGGGCCCTGCCCATCTATCGAGAACTTCACGCCTTGAGGTGGGCAAGGCCAGGGGCTTATCTGGACGCGGCGGAGTGTTTCCTGCGCGTCGGGGACAGGCGGGGAGCGGCGTACCTGGTGGAGGAAACGGCGGCGGAACTGGGCGAAACCATGAACAGCGAACTGCTGGAGCGGGCGGGAGACCTTCTGGCGGAGTCCGGCGAGGAAGAAAAAGCCGCCCGGCTGTACCGCCTGGCCAGCGAAAGACTGCGGCAGGAGCGGTGAGAGATGAAAAAGAAATTTTGGCGCTTTTTTGTTCCACTTGTTCTTCTTGTTCCGCTTCTGTCGCTCGCGGCGGGGCGCGCCTTCGCGGACGATCTTTTTGAGGTGACGCTGAAGGTTCGGGGCGCGAGTCAGGAGGAGGCGCTCTTGGCCGCCGTGGACGAGGCCATACGCCGTAGCCTGGGCGCGGCCTTCGCCGAGCGCTCTCAGTTAGATGGAGATATGCTGGAGGAGCGGCTGATCCAGTACTCGCGAGGCTCCGCCACTCACTACCGGATATTGGACTCCTCCTCCGACGGATTCGGCGTCAGTCTGACCGTGTTGGTCACGGTAGATTCCGTCAAACTCCGAGAAAACGCGCGCGCGCTGAAGGAAGGAGCGGGAAGCGCGGGCATCGGGCAGCGGACGGTTCCACACCTGGACGCGGGGCAAAAAGCCCTGAGCGCTTTCATGAAAAATCTGAGGTACGAAAACTTCCTGGAGGCCAAGCTGGAAAACACCCAAGTTGACGCTCGCAAAGGGCTTCTGAGTATGACCATTCTCCTGAACTTCAACCGCAAACGCTACTTCGCCGAGTTTTCAGAGCCCTTGACGAGGGTCTTGGACAAAGTTTTTGTCGCTCCTGCCCTATGGAGGGAGATCGAGGGGGAGTACGAACACCCTGAGGACCGTTTCGCCATGTCCTTCTACCTGTTGGGGGAGAATTTTTCTTCGCGGGCCTGGGTATTCCCTCGGAACCTTTATGAGACCCTGAGGCGCGAAGCCCGCTTCTGGGACGCGGGCAAGGGAAGGGTGCGGACCCATAAGCGGATATGGCTTCATTTCTCCCTGCTGGACTCAAAGGAAAAGGAAATCGAGCGCCTGCCCGTCCCCCTTTTGGCCTCCAATGTGCTCTTTTTCTCCACGGAGCGCGGAGAATCCGCCAATCCCTGGTTCTTCATGGCTGTAGAGGCCACGGGCCTAAAAAATAAAAAAGATCCGTCACTCATCGCCGCTCCCTGTTTCGGGAGCGTTAGCGGCCAAGGCTACGAATTTTATGAACATTTCACCCAGTCCTTTGCCTTCCGGCTGCCCGAAGACCTGTTGAAGCGGGTGAGCGACGTGAAGATTGCGCTTGAGCTGGAAAGGTAGTGAAACCATGCGAAGAATGCGCGCAGCGCTCCTTATGCTGCTTTTCGCGGCGTCTCCCGCTTTGGCGGCGCCCCGTCCGCCGACGGCCCCCACGTCCGCTCCCAAAGAGGAACCCGCTGTTTCGGGTTCCATGGTTATCACGGAAAGCGAGGGGACGGGGACGACGCGGAGTGACGCTCTGGCGGACGCGCGGCGCGGCGCGGCGCAACAGGCCGTGGGCGTCGTCACGAAGGGCCTCACCCAGACCGTGAACAACCAGGCGCGCGAAAACGTGGCGCAGTTGAGCCGGGCCTACATCGAAAAATATGAGATCGTTGGGGAGCAAAACGAGGGGCGATTGTGGCGCGTCAAGATCAAGGCGTGGATTCGAAGGGAGCACCTCTTGAGCGGCTTGCTGCAAAAGGACCCGGACAAGTCCCCTTTCGACGGCGCGGGCTTGTACACCCGCGCTCTAACCCAAGAACAGCGGGCGGCGGAGGCCGCGGAAATGCTCACCGAGGTTTTCACCTCCTTTCCCTATGAAAACTACGTCCGCGCCGCCGTGGGAGCCCAGGGGCTGAACGCGGGCGCGCTGACCTTGGACGTGCGGTTTTCCTTCGACCGGGAGCGTTATTTCGCCCAGGCGGTTCCGCTTTTCGCCTCGGCCTTGGACTACGTGGCTGAGGCCAAGTTGAGGGACGCGCCTTTCGCGCTGGACCTGACGCCTGGCGACCCCGTGGTGGTGGAGCTTCCGTCGGGGCTTGACGCGCTTTCCAAGTACATGGGGCTGATGGAGATCCAAAAGGAGAATCGCTACATCGATCTGCCCGGCGCGGGGGAGTTCGCCAACGTTTACCTGCTGAAGAAGAACTATTATTTCGACTGCTACCGAGTACCCGTCAAGGCCTTCACCGCCCTGATGAAAAACCTGTTCCACCCTGGAGGACGGGGGAGGATGTTCGACGGGGCTGACCTGAAAATCGCCTTCAAGACCAAAGCGGGACAGCTTGTGAGAGAACACGTGGAGCCCTTGACGCTCTACAACGTGATGGTATTCGCGAACCTGGCGCCGAGGGAAGGCCAGTTGGACGAGCGACGTCACGCGCTTTTCATCCTTCCCTGCCTGGGGACGGGAGAGCGCGACTACCTTCTGATAGAGAGTGAAACAGCGTCTATTTCCGTAAAAGCGACCCCGAAAGAAATACAACTGACCCATCAAGCCGCTTGCTCCATAACGATGCGTTAGCCTTCGGGACTCATTATGGCGGGAGGAATCGGCATGGGGGAGAGGAAATTTTATGAGTCCCGGGTGGTGAGGGGGCTTATGTTGTTTTTCACGCTGTTCGTCGCCTGCTGCTGCCTATGGCCGCGCCTGAAGCTGGAGGCGGTCAACAAAACCGTCGCCATCGTGGCCGACTACCGCGAGGCGCTTCCCCTGGCGGAGGAGGCTGGGCTTTCGCCCAAGGCCGCTCTGGAGTTTTTGAAAGGGAAGGGTATCAGCGGTTTGATGGTCAGGGACTACAGCGCCGAGGACGTGCAAAAAGACGCCGCCGCGGGGGGACGGGGCCCTGGACGCACTGGCCCCGACCGTCAGGGCCTGGACGCCGCCGCGGAGGCGGGTTTGTCCGTGTTCTACCGCGTCGCGCCCGCCCCGGCCTGGAGGCTGAAAGAGGCCCTTGAAACCGCGCGGGGGGTTCTCGCTGAGTACCCGAACATCGCCGTCGTCGCCCCGTCAGGGGACGTGGTCCTCGGGTACCCCGACGTGACGCCCCTGGCCTCCCTCTTGAAGGAGCGCGGCCTTCCCGCGGCGCAGCTCGAGTTTTCCCGCCAACTAGGCGCGGCCCAGCTCGACGCGCTGGTGTTTCCCCAGCTCATCCCCCTGCACAGCGTGACCAACGAAGAGCTGTTTGCGCGCAGAATCAGCCGATCGGCTCTGCGCGAGCGTCTGGTACGCGCGGCGGTGGAGCGTTCCGTGCGTCTTTTGATCCTTCGCCCCGCTATCTCCGGCGGCGTGGGCTCCACCCTGAACAGCTTTGGCGCGGAGGCGGAGCTCCTGGCGAACGACCTGCGCGCCCACGGCCTGCGACTCGGATGGCCCAAGGCGGTTTTTGCCGACTTTACCGACTATCCACAGGGAAGCGGATATGGGTCGCCCTATACGCGTCTGTGGTTCTTTTTGCCCTGCTCCATGATCTTCTTTCTGTCCGTGTTCCGCTATCTGGAACGTATGACGGGAAAGACGGCTTTTGGTACGCGGGAAAGCGCCGTCGCCGCGCTTGGCTCTTTTCTTCTCGCCGCGCTCGCCTCCGCGTTCGAGCCCCTGGCCCGGCAGCTTGGGGCTTTCAGCGCTGTTTTCGTGGCGACGGAGGCGGCGTTGACGGCCATGGACAACGACAGCCCCAACCATCGGTCGCTCCTTTGGGGTTTTCTCTACGCCTCCGTGGGGGGACTGGCCATAGCGGCGCTTTTCAGCGAGCCCTCTTATATGTTGCGCCTCAATACCTTCTCTGGAGTGAAACTTACCCTGGTTCTGCCGCCGTTGCTGGTGCTCCTGCACGACACGCGCCGCCGCGTTCACCCGGAATCCCTGTCGGAGTTCCTCTCCCGCCCGCCGCTCTGGGGAGAGCTGTTCCTGGGGGGCGCTCTGTTGGCGGGGCTGGCCTTGGTTCTATTCCGCAGCGACAACGTTTCGTTCATTCCTGGCGTCGAGCTTCAAATACGCAACGCCTTGGAGCGTTTCCTGGTCGCCCGCCCCCGCAGCAAGGAGGTGTTTATCGGCTACCCCTGCCTGCTGCTCTGGGCCTTCGCCGTCAGGGCGGGGCTGTGGGCGCGCTGCCGAGAGGTTTTGCGCGTGGGGGCGGCTGTGGGGTTTTCCTCCGTGATCAACAGCTTCTGCCACTACCACACGCCACTTCTGTTCATTCTGCTGCGAGAGTTTCATGGACTCTGGACAGGAGCGTTGCTGGGGGTCGCCGCCGTGGCCGCCGTGAAGTACGCCGCCCTGCCCCTGTGGCGGAAGGCGCGGTTTTTGACGGAGTAAGCCGTGAGCCGCCGGTCATACCGCGTCGCTCTGCTCGGCTATTATGGGTTCGGTAACCTGGGCGACGAGCTTCTGGCCGAGGCCTACGTGGCGTCGTTCCTGCGCCGCGGCGCTGCCCGCCGTTCCATCGTGATCCTCTCCAACGACCCTGAGGGCGCGAAAGAAACGCTCGGCGTCGATGCCGTGAACCGCTGGAACTTGGGGGAGGCGCGCCGCGCTCTGGCCCAGAGCGAGGTTCTTCTGTTGGGGGGTGGTGGGCTGTTCCAGGACGCCACCAGTCCACGCTCCTGCCTGTACTACTGGGGGATTGTCCGACTGGCGGAGCTTCTGGGGGTCGTCCCCTGGGCTCTGGGTCAGTCGGTGGGGCCGTTTTTCACGCGCCTGGGCCGCTGGCTGGCGCGGGACGCCCTGAAACGTTGCCGCGTCCTCCAGGTGCGCGACAAAACCTCGCTCTCTCTTTGCGAGAGCTGGGGACTGTCTCCTGAGATAGGACATGACCCGGTGTTTTCCTTGATCGGCGCTTTTTCGGCTTTTTTGGCTCCAGGGGAAGGTACCCCGAAGTTGCTGGTGAACCTTCGACCCCACCCCGGGGGATTATTGGAGCGCTTCGCCGAAGCGGTTTCCGCCTACGCCCGCGATTTTGCGGGGGAGGTCGTGGGAATCGCGCTCTCCGCGGAGGACGAGCGCCTGATGAACTTCCTCATGGGGGAGGGGAAAATTTTTCTGTCACGGGTGGAGCGAATCACGTCGCTGCGGGAGGCCGCCCAGGTTTTTAGCGGCGACGCCAGGGTCGCCGTCGGGATGCGACTGCACTTCGCGATATTGGCAAGCATGGCCGGGATCCCCTTGGTTGTCGCGCCCTACGACCCGAAGGTGGAAAGTTTCGCGATGGACCGCGGCGTCCCCCTCTACCGAGACGGCCCGCTTCCACAGCCCCGCTCCCCTAGACCACTGTTTATCACTGAAAATTCGGCTTATACGTTACGTTTTCTTCAGTGAGTACCTGTTCGATTCTGCGTATTTTCGCGAGCGCGACGGACTTCTTGCGTTTTCCCAGCTCGACCACGAGGCCTTCTATGAGCGTGAGCGCCGGTACAAGCGAATAGTGCCGTTGGGTTGGGGCGGCGTACAAGGTAATGTTCGCGTGCTGGACGGCGGGGCAAACCGGATGATTGGTTATCAAGATTGTGGGGAGCTTGTTTTTGGCCGTGAATTCAACGGCGTTCAAAGTACGTTTCGCAAAGTGTGGCCCGCCAAGGGACAACATGAAGAGAACATCGTTCGATGTGAAGTTCAAAAGTTCATCGTAGAGCTGGTCAGAGCCTATGGCGTCCAGCAAAAACGCGTTGCGCGAAAACTGTTGCAGCATGTAGTAGAAGTAGAAAGCGACGGCTTTCGTGGAACGCGTTCCAAATATCCCAATTTTGTCGGCTCCATCCAAAGTATCCACCACGATCTTGAAGTCGTTTAACAGTTGCGGCGTGGCGGTATTTCGCACGGCTTCCACATTGTCCCTCGCTACCCATGTGAGCGTGGGTTCTCCGGAGTCGTCTTCGCTGAAGTTGTCCAATGAGCGTTCCAGTTCCCACCAGACTGAAAAGTTGTTTTTGAAGAGCGTTTTGCGCATATCCTTTCGCAAGTCCCGATAGGTGTCGTACCCTAAAGCCTTAGTGGTTCTCACCACTGTGGAAAGGCTGGTGTTGGACGCCTCCGCCAAGGCCTCCATGGAGTAAAACGCCGCTTCCTGATAATGGCTCAAAATATACGCGCAAAGCTCCCTTTGCCGGTGAGGCAGGTTTGCGCGGCGGCGCTCAACGTGGAAAAAACGTTGGACGGGTGTTCGGCAATCGATTCCATCTTACTCATCAAACACACACTCTCTTTTCGTACGGCCACACGCCAAAATTGAGTCCCACATATTATCCCAAATCTCCAGTCATAAAAGCGACCAACCTGGCTGGCCTGTTACGGCAACAGGTGTTATAAGCCATGTCTATGACAATAAAAATTTTCACCAGCGAGGCGTAAATATTATGGCTCTAACAATGTCAAATTTCCAGATGAGAATCGACGAAAACAGAAATTTTTCACCCCAGGGAGGTATTCTTCTCAATTCACGCCATTTTCGATAAACCAAAAACTAGAGCCGTTGGCTCTTTTCCGCGAAAAGTTTTTGCCGTTCATATCAGTTTTTTGGTCTCTTATTTCTGAGCATGGTTACGCGACTCGCTATAATACGGAAAATTACTCTATCGCGCGTGATGGGTTTTGCTTAATATCATAGTAAAGGAAATAAATAGTAGCGTTTTGATTTTGAGGCAAGTCGCCGTGTTGCTTTTTACGCGTTGAGCCGTTGAACACGGATGTTTTCGCGTTCGTTTGAATTCGGGTAAAAATCGCCAAGGAAGTGAGTTTTTTGTCGTCGATGCCTGCGGGCGGGGGGTACGTCCCCCGCATAGACCAGATTAAGCCGAGGCACTTGGACGCTGCTCTGTTCGGAAGAGGATGTTTTTTTTCCTCCGAACCGCGCTTTGGCGTTATCTGTGGCGTGTGGCGGACTACTGTGGGCTTCGCGGGGGGGCGATATGGTTCTCCTTCCTACAACGACGCGGGAGATCACGCTGAGGTGGTACTCGTGGAGTATGACCCCATACAACTTAGTTACGGACAGCTCCTAGAGGTTTTTCTGGGATGGGATGACGGTTTTTTTGACCTAGGGAGTATCTCGCGCGTTTTTGTGAAGAATGAGTTCGAGCGGCGCGTGGCCCAAGCGGCCTTGGCGCGCCACGACTTCGACGAGACGAACGCCCGTGTCTCGCCGTGCCGTACCTTCTACAAAGCCGAACCACCTTATCAGAAGTACTTCCTGCGCGCTTCCCCACTTTTTATGCGAGAAGCGGTGAGTTTCTACCCCAACGAAGAAGCCCTGCTCCACTCCACTTTAGCTACACGGCTCAACGGCATATTGGGTCAGCCTTTTCCCCTGCTCTACCCCCCGGAGGACTTTGGTCTTTATGATCTCAGCAAGGTCGCAATTCGCGTCCTAACCCATTTGACCCACCAGTTATGAAGCGTGAAACGCGGCAAACGCCAAGGCGTGTTTTAAAACTCCCATTGGGCTATAAATACGTTAAGGAAGCGCTGGGGCTTTGCCCGATGTCCCAGGGGTCGTGGCCCCATTTATTGGCGGTTTGCGTAATCATACGCGGAAAGAAGAGGCCAAAAACCGGAGATAAACGGCAAAAATTTTGCGTGGAAAAGAGCCAACGGCTCTAAAACGCGCCTCAGTCACTACGTTCTTATGGAGGGATAGAAGTGAAAATTGTTGTGGTTGGTTTGGGAGGAGTTGGGGGTGTCGTGGGCGGGCGACTGGCTGCGGGGCTGGGATCGGAGGAGCATGAGGTCGTCTTTTGGTGCCGCGGGGAGACCTTGAGGGTCGTGGCGTCGGAGGGGTTGCGCGTCTTGGGGGCGGATGGGACGCGGACGGCGTGTTCCGCGCGAGCGACTCACGACATCGCCGACGTGAAAGGGGCCGGGCTTTTGGTCTTCGCCACAAAGGGCTACCACCTGGAGGACGCGGCGCGGGAGATAGCCCCGGCGCTCAACGCCCAGACCGTGGCGATCCCCCTGCTGAACGGCGTCAGCGCGCCCGCTATCCTGGAAAAATACCACTGCGACGCGCTTGGGGGGTGCGTCTACATCTCCGCCCACGTGGAAAAGCCGGGAACGGTGCGGCAGGTGGGCTCGGTACAGCGCGTCTTTTTTGGGAAACAGGGCGTCGGACTGGAGGAAAACACCACGCGGTACGGACACATTCAGCGTCTGCTGGCGAAAAGCGGCCTAGACGTGACGCTAACGGAGCGGATCGACGTGGAGATGTGGTCAAAGTTTGTCTTTCTGTCCCCCTTTGCCGGGGTGACGGCGCTGTTTGAACTCAGCATCAGTCAGGTACTGGCGAAACCGGAGAGCTTCGAGACCGTCAAGCAAATGATAAACGAGATAGAAGCCTTGGCGCGCGCAAAAAACATCGCCCTTCCCCAGAACATCGCGGAGGTCACGTTGGAAAAGGCGCGCGCCTTCGCGCCTCTCACCAAAACCTCCATGCAGATCGATCGGGAAAAAGGCCGCCCCATGGAACTCGAACACCTGATAGGCTACGTCCGCGACGAGGGCAGGACGCTGAACATCCCCACTCCCGCTTACGACGCCGTGTACAAAGGTCTTATGGGAAAATAAGCCAAACCCTGGGACGCGCGAGGAACGCGCGCCCCTTTCCGCCTTTGGGCCAGCGCTACAAGACTTTGTCTTTCAGCAGCTTGCCCGCCTTGAACACCGGAACCTTTTTGGCCGGTATCTTGATGACCTTGCTTGGGTCTTGAGGATCGTGACCGTCGCGGGCGGCGCGCTGGCGCACCTCGAAGGCGCCGAACCCCATGATCTGCACCTTGTCCCCCTTCACCAGAGCGTCCGTCACCACGTCGATGAACGCTCCCACCGCCGCCCCTGCGTCTTTCTTCGTCAACGCGGCGGTCTCCGCGACCTTGTCGATCAAATCGGTTTTCGTCATTACAGAACTACCTCCCTGTTATTTGGCGAATCTCCTCGATTCACGTTCAACCGCCTTTCGACGCGGCGGAAGACGTTCCTATTTTTATCTCATGGGCGCTCCCAGGTCAAGCCCCAAAACGGGACTTGGCCAAAAAACCTTTACCGATCTCCATAGCCGTTAGGATGGCTTCTATGCCAATCCCAGGCGGATTGCACAATATCCTCAACGGCAGGGCGTCGGGGCCGCCAGCCCAGGACTTCCCCAGCCAGTCGGGCGTCGGCGACCAAGGCCGACGGGTCACCCTCCCGCCGGGGCTCCCCCTGGACGGGGATGGACTTGCCTGTGACCCTCTCCGCGGCAGAGACGATCTCCCGCACGGAGAATCCTCTGCCGTTCCCCAGGTTTATTTTCCGGCTGGGGCCTCCATCTCGCAGATAGCGCAAGGCCCGAACGTGGGCGTCCGCCAGATCAGCTACGTGGATGTAGTCTCGAACACAGGTACCGTCGGGGGTGGGGTAATCGGCGCCGTAGACGCTAACGCGCGCTCTCCGTCCCAGGGGAACCTGCAGAACCAGTGGTATCAGGTGGGTCTCAGGGTGATGGTCCTCGCCCCGCGTCGCTGTGGCCCCTGACGCGTTGAAGTATCGCAGGGCCGCGTGAGTGACGCCGTAGGCCGCGTCCGCCCAGTCCAATATTTGCTCCACGAAGTACTTGGAAAGCCCGTAAGGGTTGGAGGGTCTTTTGGGGTGTTCCTCGCTGATGGGCGTCTGCTCCGGCTCTCCATAGACGGCGGCCGTGGAGGAAAAGACCACGTTCCTCACCCCTACTTCTTGAAGGGTGGAGAGCATGGCCGTCGCTTTAGCCGTGTTGTTCGCGAAATACCGCAGGGGGTCTCGCGCAGACTCTGGGACGGAGATGAAGCCCGCGAAATGGATAACTTGACTCACCCTATGTTCCGCCGCGATGGAGCGGAGCAGTCCCGCGTCCCCCGCGTCCCCCAGGTAGAAGGGAACGTCCACCGCCGCCCGATGGCCGCCGCTGAGGTCATCCAAGACGACCACGCTTTCACCCGCCTCCCGCAGCGCCTCCACCGTGACGCTCCCGATGTACCCCGCGCCGCCCGTAACCAAAACACTCATTTCTAAGCCTCCGACGCGTTCACGCGTTGCCGCGTTTTTGAGATGAAAGTCTTTACGAGAAGTCCGCGCGAGGCGGAACCTCGCCTTGTCGCTCTTCCCACCGCTCTAAAAACGTATGTCCGCAATTTCAAACCCTCCACCCTTAAGAGTATCTATCATAACCATGCTATCTTGATAAAGTTTACTTTGAAATACTGCATTTATAAAAATTGCTTTATAGCCTGAAGGCCCAAACAGGTGGGTTATGTTAGGAGCTCTTA
>JAITGK010000147.1 GCA_031280635.1 Synergistaceae bacterium | reverse complement strand
CGGCAGTTATACCGCCGAAGAAGAACCGTAAGGAGCCCCGGCTGTATGACGAATATCTATATAAACTCAGGCATTTGGTTGAAAACGCTTTTTTACATTTAAAACGCTGGCGAGGGATTACCACAAGATACGCAAAAAACACCTCATCGTTTCTGGCCGCTGTGCATATCAGATGCATCGCTCTTTGGGCTGGCATCTTGTGACGACAGTATCTAGAGGATGAAGAGGAGGATTTGTGGGAAAGACATTTTACGATTTCGAGTGAAAAATGTGGATTTCAAGCGAGTCACCTCCAGTGTTGAGTTTTCGAGCGTTACGTCCCGTGTTTTTGTAAGGATATTGTACAGATTAAACACCCACAACACTTCAATCCTGAAAGATGTGCCTTGTGAGGGTATCCTTTCGATTGTAGCGTTGTGAGATTTTGTCAATACTGCGTTTGACTTATTTTTACATATTCACTCAGCCTATTCTCAGTCTTAATATGTCTTGCTTTTAAGTTATTGATTGAAAAATCCGTCATACCCGTATGGCCGGGACGTTCTGTGGAAAGGCCGCTTACTCCGAGAAGCGCTAAATATCATCACAACAGGAAATCCCGCTCATAAATGCTTAAGTTGTTGGCTTTGTATTTAATGTAGATATACATCAAAAAGGCAAGAAAGACAAAACGAACGCCGCGCGCTGGCGGAGTTGCGATTTTCATCCAACGGCTTTAGCCGTTGGCTTTCCCATCGCGTTGTCGTAAGCACGATCAGCGCGGCGCCCGCCTATTCTATAGTGGGACTGACGAGTGAACGTGTCTCGCAAGTTTGTTATACTGAACTGGGTCGATTTTGGGCCGCCGCGCGTGAAAATTTTTTGGATATAGCGGGTTGCGTAATCATGCGCGGAAAAGAGCCAATGGCTCTAAAACCGAAAGGGGAAAAATAAATTGAGCGACGTCGCCAACAACACGAAAAACTCCAGCCTGACCGCTGGAGCGGAGATCTCTGAGCCCTCGGAAAACGAGATTCTGCGCCAGCGCAAGGAGAAACTGCAGCGCCTCCGGAAGGAGGAGAGATACGACCCCTACGCCGTGGAAAAATGGGACAGGCGGGACACGCTTTCGGAGACACGGGAACGCTACGAGCGTTTGCGCCCCGACGAGGCCGCGCGCGACGCTGAAGTTCACACCGCTGGGCGACTGATGACGCTGCGCCGTCAAGGCAAGGCCACCTTCGCCGACCTGGCTGACGAGGGCGGGCGGATTCAGCTTTACTTCCAAATCAACGAGGTGGGCGAGGAAAACTACAACTTTTTGAAAAAATGGGTAGACACCGGCGACTGGATCGGCGTGACGGGGTACCCTTGCCGGACGCGGCGTGGTGAGCTGACGATTCTGGTCACGGGGTTCAAACTGCTTTGCAAGGCTCTGCGTCCCTTGCCCGAAAAATGGCATGGCTTCACGGACCCGGAGCTGCGCTACCGCCAGCGCTACACGGACTTGATCGCCAACCCAGAGGTGCGCGAGGTCTTCCGCAAGCGAGCGAAGGTCATCGCGTCGTTCCGCAAGACCCTCGAAGACCACGGCACGTTGGAGGTAGAAACCCCCACGCTGTCTATCTTAGCGGGCGGAGCCGCCGCGAAGCCCTTCAAGTCGCGTCACAACGCCCTGGGGCTCGATATGTACCTGCGCATCGCGCCGGAACTCTACCTAAAGCGCCTGGTGGTCGGCATGATGGGTCGCGTCTACGAGATCGGCAAGAATTTTCGTAACGAGGGCATCGATACCATGCACAACCCAGAGTTCACCATGATGGAGGTCTACTGGGCCTACGCGGACTACGAGGACATGATGAACCTGACCGAGGAGTTAATCCGCGACGCCGCTAAGGCAGTGGGTTCACTGAAAATTCAGTGGCAGGACGTTGAGCTGGACTTGGAACAGCCCTTTCGCCGTGTGACGATGCTGGACTTTGTAAAAGAACACACAGGCGTGGACTTCCGCGTCGTGACATCCGACGAGGAGGCAAGAAAGATCGCCGCCGAAAAGGGCCTTGAGGCCGAACTCAAGGGAAACGAGAGCCGCTTCGCCGTCCTGAACCTGATGTTTGAGGCGTTCTGCGAGAGAAGGATCACGAACCCAACCTTCGTCATCGGGCACCCAACGGAGATCTCTCCGCTCTCCAAGCGAGACCCAGAGAACCCGGACTACACGCGTCGGTTCGAGCTTTTCATATGCGGCAAGGAACTGGCCAACGCCTTCAGCGAGTTGAACGATCCCCTCGATCAGAGGGCGCGGTTCGAGGAACAGCTCAAAAAGAGGGAGGCTGGG
Source organism: Synergistaceae bacterium (assembly GCA_031280635.1). GTDB lineage: Bacteria > Synergistota > Synergistia > Synergistales > Aminobacteriaceae > JAITGK01. The sequence continues at coordinate 13,538 of JAITGK010000147.1, read as the reverse complement.
GACGATGAGGCCCACGACTTCGATGAGGACTTCATCAACGCCATTGAGATGGGCCTACCCCCAACGGGGGGCCTAGGCATCGGCATCGACCGTCTCGTCATGTTCCTGACGAACTCCCGCTCCATCCGAGACGTGATCCTCTTTCCCACGATGAAGCCGAAAAGCTAGAGTCGTTGGCTCTTTCCCGCGCAAAATTTTTGCCGTTTATATCCGGCTTTTGGTCTCTTATTTCCGCGCGCAATTGTGCTATAAGGAAGCACTCCCCGGCTTCGCCCACGCTTCACTTAGGAGCCTTGGGTCAGAACCTCATTTCATCAGTGGAGAGTGTTGTTTGAATAATAGCTTTTTTCAGAGCGCGGCGAAGTTCTGTTTCACCCGGCGGTAGACGGAGAGGAAGAAGGCTATTGCCACAAAGCTGCCGCAGAAGGCGGCGAAGGACTGAAACCACCAGATTCGGGAAAACTCGAAGTACGTGACAAACACCCAAGCCGCAGTGACGCGAAAGGCAATGCTCCGCAGAAGTTGTGTCAGGGTTCCGAAGATTGAGTAGCCCGTCCCAACGAAAAAGCCGCAGGAAAGCACCACCAGCGCGCCAAACGGGTAGGCGGGCACGGACGCCCGTATGGCGTTGGCCGCCATCTGCCCCACCTCCAGCGGAGGCCGAAAAAGCGCCAGAAAAACCTGGGGAAAGCAGTAAATAACCGCCCCCATAGAGCACATCAGGGTGAACGCCAGGAGGTACGCGGCCTTGAACCCCGCCAACATCCGGTCCGCGTCTCTTTTACCGTAGTTGAACGCGATGAAGGGCACCAGCGCGGTGTTGATCCCCGCCACGAAGTTGAAAGCCAGTTCTTCTACCCGCAGTCCAAGCATCCAGGCGGCCACGGCGCGGTGTCCAAAGGCTGACAGTATCCTGTTGACGCTCCCCATGCCCAGGGCGATGCTGGCCGTGCTGAGGGCAACGGGGACGCCGATCCACAGGATGTTTTTCCAGTAGGCCGTCAGCCGGTCGCGGGGTTGGAGCCATGGGGAGACCAGAATAGCGCTGTGCTCCCCCATGTGGCGGATGAGATAGAGCGATGAGGCGATGCGCGACACCCAGGTGGCGATAGCCGCGCCCGATATGCCCCACCCAAAGGCGAAGATCAAAAGAGGATCCAGTGCCAGGTTGATGGTGTTGGCCAGGGCAATGGCCTTGAAAGGCGTCAACGTGTCGCCCTGAGCGCGGAGCGTCGTGTTTAAGATGTAGGTGAAACCCATAAAGGGAAGCATAATGGGCATCCACATATTGTAGAGCCAGCAAAGCCGGAGCAGCGGAACGCCCCCGGCCTTTTCCGCCCCAATGCCCGAAAACAGCGCGTTGGAGACCCCTGGCAGAAGCAGCGGCGTTGAGACGAGGCAAAAAACGTAAAGCAGCGCCAGCGCGCTACGCGCCACATGACGGGCCGAGGGAAGGTCGCCGCGCCCCAGGCTGCGCCCCATCAGCGCCGCGGAACCGCCAGCCACGCATTCCAGCATAGCCAGGAGACACTGATTCACAGGGCCCGTAAAGGACATCGCGGTCATGGGGAACTCCCCCAGCCACGAGACAAAGATCGTATCCACCAGGTGCAGAAGGCTGTTGAAAACGAAAAGCCCCATTGAGGGTATCGCCAATTTCAGAATCGCCCTCACGGGCGAGTCATTTCCAAGGTCCACATGTCCGTCGAAAAATTCACCCAACCCCATTTTACCGCTTGCCGCCATACCCACAAAAACGCCTCCCTCAATCAATCCCAACAGTATAATCCGAATACGCGAAGACGCAAGCCGGAAAAACGCGCTCAAATCCTCGCCTCTTGGAGAAGAAGTTTTTATCCTGTTTTCTTTACGCATTTTTAATATTTGTCTGCTTTTTTGCGCGTTTGTCCTGGTTGACCTGTCAGCGCCCTTGAAAAAAGAGCGCGAATCCTGTAAAGTTAAGAATAACGTTTTTCAATAGTTTTTCCTTAAAAGGATTTAAGGATTTTTGGTGAGGAGGAAGCGCGTATGTGGAAAAATTTGAAAATCAGTCACAAACTATTGTCGGGGTTCGGCCTACTGCTACTTATATTCACTGTGTCCACCGCCATAACATGGCGGCATATGGAGTTCGTCAGAAACATGACCTCTTACATGTCCGACAGTATCGTTCCGTCGATGTTGGAGGCCCACGAGCTTGAACGCCAAGCCTATGAGCTGTTCATTCTCGTGCGCGACGTGCGGTTCCAAGAAAGCCCGGAAGCGGTAGCGCGATACAGAGAACGCCTGGCGATGTACCAAAAGGTCGAGAAGCTCCTTGTCGAGTTGCATGTCGCTGATCCGGAACTTAGAGCGCCGAGCTACGTGGTGCGAACAGTCGTCCCGATAGCGAAAAACTATATTGACCTGGTGGAACGTATGCTCACCACCATCGACAAGAAGAAAGCCCTCCACCAGGCCCTTTTGAAGGCGGGCTTTGACGTGAGCAATGAAGCGGAGAACTTGGTGAGCGTCTTCTACGCTAAAGCCATGACTCACGTAAAAAACGCCGACATCGTGGGCATATCCCGCGATTTTGAGGCGATGCTATTGAACGTTAAGCTCCTAGACGCCGTGACGGACCTACGAACCAGCTTCCTGCGGGCCATGGCCGACGACGATATCCCCGCGATGAGGGCCACTGCGGACCTGGTTTCCGGCATAAAGCGACATATGGATGGCTTGACGCGCCACCTTCAGAACGATGAGGGCAAAAAGGCGATGACTCCCTTCACCGACGCCGTCGATAACTACCTGACCAACCTGAACAGCTTCGTCAAGGCTTACGACGAGCTTCAGTCCCTGCACAACGCGCGCGCGCCTTTGATGGATTCGTTCAACATCGAGAGCTCCGCCGCCGCGGACCAGGCTCTGGCCCGCGTCAAGGAGATATCCTCGGTGAACCTGGACGACCTGAACAGCTCCATAATGACGACGGGCGTATCCGTCGCTGTCTCGGTTATTTTGGGCATTGGTATCGCGCTTTTCATCTCCCGTAGTATCGCCAAGCCGCTGAACACGATCGTGAGCCTGGCGCGCCGCGCCGGGGATGGCGACCTTACCATCGAGAAGGAGGACTTCGGCTACGACAGCAGGGACGAGCTGGGGAACATGGTGGCGGCGCTGTCCAACATGGTGCAGGCCCAGGGCGAAACGGTGGAGCAGGTTGTCGCCATAGCGAACGACCTTTCGAACGCGGCCAGCAACCTTTCCGCCATTTCCGAGGAGACAAACGCCTCAATGGAGGAGGTCAAAGCCTCCATCGACCAGGTGACTACCTTGAGCGAGTCCAATGGCGCGGCGCTGGAACAGAGCAACGCGGGCGTGGAGGAAATGAGCGCGGGAGCCGATACCGTGGCGCAATCGGCGACGGACAGCGCGGCCTTCATCTCCCAGACCACGGAGGCGTCGAACAAGGCCATTCAGACGGTGAACAACGTCATAGCGGGTATGCGTAACGTGGACGCGAACTCAAAGGAGAGCGAGAACAAGATGCACCAGCTCGTGGCGTCGGTCGAAAACGTCAGCAGCTTCGTGTCGGTGATTACGGGAATAGCCGACCAGACAAACCTTTTGGCGCTAAACGCGGCCATTGAGGCGGCGCGGGCCGGCGAAGTGGGGCGCGGGTTCGCCGTCGTCGCCGAGGAGGTGCGCAAGCTGGCGGAGGAGTCCGCTCGCGCGGCTCAGAACGTCAACGGCATCATCGTGGAGCTTCAGACCGGCGCTCAGGAGAGCATCAAGGCCACAACCGAGGCCGGGCGTATGCTGGTGGAGACCCTCGTGAGCGCGGAGCGGGCTCAGGCGGAGTTGAACGGGGCGCTGGCGGAGATGAACAAGGCCAACGATTCCATCCAGAACATCGCCGCGGTGGCGGAAGAGCAGGCGGCGTCCAGTCGCGAGGTGGCCTCGGCCATTGACAACGCCACAAAATCGACGATGGAGGTGGTGGACACCATCGCGAGCATCCGTCACGCTTCGGAGGAGACGGCGCAGGCGTCTCAGGGCGTAGCCGAGCAGTCCTCGGGCATGACCTCCCACGCCCAGAACATGATGACGCTTCTGTCGCGCTTCAAGCTCCGCGGCCAAACGCCGCCTCCCGCGGCGATACAGGTCCTGACCCCAAAGACCCTAGTGAGAAGGTAGCCTATTTTCACTTAGAGCCGTTGACCCTTTTCCGCGCGAAGTTTTTGCGGTTTATATCTGTTTTTTGGTCTCTTGTTTCTACGCGTAATTACGCAACCCGCTATAAATACAGGAGGTTGTTTCATTTGAGGTTCGAGTGTGAGGACAAAAGTTACGAGGTACAGGGAAGTTCGGCGAAGGTGTCGGAAATCCTACCTGGATTGGGCGTTTCAAAGAAGGTTCTGGCGGCCAAACTGGACGGGGAACTGCTAGACCTGGCTCGCGTGGTAACGAAGGGTGGGCGAATTGAGCCCGTTTTCCCGGACTCCCCGGAGGGGTTGGAGGTTCTGCGTCACTCCACAGCGCACCTCATGGCCCAAGCCATTGAAAAGCTCTATCCCGGCGTAAAGTTCGGTATTGGGCCCTGCGTTAAAGATGGATTTTACTACGACGTGGAGGTCGTCGGTAAGGCCCTGACGGAGGAGGATTTTCCTATCATCGAGGAGGAAATGCGGCGTCTCGCCAGCGCGGCGCTTCCGGTGAAAAGGGAGGAGATGTCCAAGACCGAGGCCCTGGCCTTCTTCAAAGAGCGCGGCGACCGCTATAAAGTGGAGCTCATTTCGGAGCTGGAAGTCCCAACCGTTTCGCTCTACAAGCAAGGGGACTACGTGGACCTGTGCCGGGGACCCCACGTTCCGGACACGTCCTGGATTCGGAACTTCAAGCTGCTCTCCGTGGCGGGGGCCTACTGGCGCGGGGATGAAAAAAATATCATGCTCACCCGCCTGTACGGAACGGCCTTCGCCGCGCCCGACGAGCTGAAGGAGCGCCTGCGCCGCCTGGAGGAGGCAAAACTGCGCGATCACCGCAGGTTAGGCAAGGAACTGGACCTTTTCAGCCTCCACGACGAGGGGCAGGGCTTTCCGTTCTTTCACCCCAAGGGCATGGCGGTCATCAACCAACTGCTGGACTTCTGGCGAAGCGAGCACACCCGGCGCGGCTACGACGAAATACGCACGCCACTGATCCTCGACCGCTCCCTTTGGCTTCAGTCGGGGCATTGGGATCATTACAAAGAGAACATGTACTTCACTGAAATTGACGAGAGGCCTTTCGCCGTGAAGCCCATGAACTGCCCAGGCGGAATACTGGTCTACAAAACGCAGATTCGCAGCTACCGCGACCTGCCGCTTCGCATGGCGGAGCTGGGCATTGTGCACCGCCACGAGCGCAGCGGCGTTCTTCACGGGCTGATGCGCGTGCGCTGTTTCACCCAGGACGACGCGCATCTCTACTGCACGCCCGACCAGGTCGGCGGGGAAGTCGCTGGGATCATGGACCTATGCCGCTACATCTACAAAGACGTGTTTGGGTTCAACTACAACGTGGAGCTTTCCACCCGCCCGGAGAACTCCATGGGCGACGCCGCTCAGTGGGAGGCGGCGGAGGCGGCGCTGAGGAACGCCCTAGAGTCCACGCCCTACCGGGTCAACGAGGGTGATGGCGCGTTCTACGGCCCAAAAATCGACTTTCACCTGGAGGACAGCATCGGCAGGACGTGGCAGTGTGGCACGATCCAGCTTGACTTCCAGATGCCGGAGCGCTTCGACCTCACCTACGTTGGAGTGGATGGAAAGGAACACCGGCCCGTCATGTTGCACCGGACAATCCTGGGCAGCATCGAGCGTTTTTTGGGTATTCTGATTGAGAACCACGCGGGGGCGTTCCCGTTCTGGATCGCGCCCGTCCAGGTGAAGCTGATTCCCATCTCCGAAGCGCACAGGGCCTACGCGCGGGAGCTGACCGAGACGTTCCAGAGCTGGGGACTGAGGACAGAGACCGACAACCGGGACGAAAAACTGGGTAAACGGATACGGGACGCGCAGCTCCAGAAGACGCCCTATATGGTTGTCGCTGGGGACAAAGAGGCGGAATCGCGGCTGGTAGCCGTGCGCGAGCGAACAAAGGGCGACCTTGGCAGCATGACCCTGGAGGATTTCAAAGCCCTCTGCGCGAGTGAGTTCAACCCTTCCAATGTCAACAGGAAACGCTGAACAAACAAACAAAATACCTTGGGGCCTCGCCCCAAACCCCGACTTAGGGGTCGTGGACCCCTAAGAACCCCATTTGTTCAGCGTTTTCTTGCTTTTTTTCCGTATCCTGTTTCGCCGATGAACAACTTGGGCAGGAAGAGCAGCCGCACCCTGCCCCATTCTTGCGGTCTCTCAAGATCTTGAAAAGAGCTGTCGCCAGCGCCGCGAAAACCAAAGTCCCGACAATCCAATCCGCGAGGTTCATCTCACACCGCCGTCCTTATTGATCGAAAAGCGCCCGTTTGAGGGCGGAACAGAAGGAACGCGAACACGACCGTCAGCGCCAGTGCCACGGCGGCGCCCGTACCAAAGGTTCCCGTCGTCAGGAGCGTTCCATATTGATAGACGCACAGCGCCGCAAAGTAGGCGAATGACGTCTGATAACCTACCGCGAACAGCGTCCACTTCCAGTTGTTCATCTCGCGCCGGATTGCCCCAACGGCGGCGAAGCAAGGGGCGCAGAGCAGGTTGAAGATCAAGAGGGAGTAGGCGGCGAGGGGGGTGAAGCTGGTGGCCAGTGGACCCCAAATCTCCGCGCCATCCTCCGCCACCTCCGCGAAACCATAGAGGATGCCGAAGGTCCCCACGACGTTTTCTTTGGCCACAAGCCCTGTTATCGTGGCCACGGCGGCCTTCCAGTCCCCAAAGCCAAGGGGTTCGAAAATCCAGGCTATGCTTCTTCCGATGTGGGCGAGAATGCCGTCTCCAAGGTCTTCGACTTGAGTCAGTTTTCCATCTTCAAAGCCGAAGGACGACAGGAACCACACCGCGACCACCGACAGAAGGATGATTGTGCCGGCCTTTTTCACGAAGGCCCAAGAGCGCTGTACGGCGCTGCGCAGCACGCCCGAGGCGGTCGGCAGGTGGTACGCGGGGAGCTCCATGACAAAGGGCGCGGGCTCGCCGGAGAAAAGCCATGTTTTTTTCAGCAGAACACCGGAGGAAATGATAGCGGCAATGCCGGCAAAGTAGGCGCTGGGCGCGACCCACCACTCACCCGCGAAGATAGCCCCAGCGATGAGCGCGATGACGGGAAGTTTTGCCCCACAGGGAATGAAGGTCGTGGTGATGAGGGTCATTTTCCTGTCCCTGTCGTTCTCAATGGCGCGGGACGCCATGAGGCCGGGCACGCCGCAGCCGGTGCCGATCAAGATAGGGATGAACGACTTGCCCGATAGGCCGAACTTGCGGAAAATCCTGTCCATGATGAAGGCGATGCGGGCCATGTAGCCGCAGTCCTCCAATATCGCCAAGAAGACAAACAGAACAAACATCTGGGGCACAAAGCCAAGCACCGCGCCAAGGCCCCCAACAATGCCGTCAACGATGAGGCCGCGGAGCCACCCCGACACGCCCGCCCATCGCAACCCGTCGCTGACCAGCGATGGAATGCCAGGAATCCAGAGACCGAAGTCCGCCGGGTCCGGCGCGCCAGAGGTTGAGGCCTCGACCGCTACTTGGTAATCCGCCGTTCCGATGCCGAAAAACCGCCAGCCGCCGCCAAACAGCCCATCGTTGGCCCAGTCAGTGCTCCACGCTCCCACAGTGGTCACGGAGACATAGTAGATAAGGAACATCACCAAGGCGAAGAGGGGAAAGGCCAGCCATTTATTGGTGACGACGCGGTCGATTTTGTCCGAAGCGCTGACCTTGGAATCACTTTTTTGATGGAAGCAATCCCTCACTATCGCGGCGATACAGGTGTAGCGCTCGTTGGTGATGACGCTCTCCGCGTCGTCGTCGAAGTCGCGCTCGGCCTTTTCCCTCACGGCGGCCAGGGCTGCGGCGTCAGACACGGCCACGCGCTCCGCGATTTTTTCGTCTCCCTCGAAAAGTTTGACCGCAAAAAACCGCCTTCGCGCCTCCGGGATTTCCTGTCCCAGCTTGGGCCTCATGAGATCCGCCACGGAGGAAAGCGCCCGCTCCGCCCCGTTGCTGAACGCGAAGGCCGGTGAGGGAGCGATGGCGCGCCTGGCGGCCTCCAAGGCTTTTTCGGCAGCCTCCCTCACCCCCGTCCCCTTCAACGCGGAGACGCGCACCACGTCGCACCCCAGTTGGTGGGAGAGCTTTTCCACGTCCAGAACGTCCCCCTTCTTGTCCACCAGGTCGATCATGTTGACCGCCGCGACAACGGGGATTCCCAGCTCCAAGAGCTGGGTGGTGAGGTACAGGTTGCGCTCAATGTTCGTGCCGTCCACGATGTTGAGGATCGCGTCAGGCCGTCCGTCCAACAGGTAATTTCTCGCCACCACCTCCTCAAGACTGTAGGGGGAGAGGGAGTATACGCCCGGCAGGTCCATGATGGCCACGTCTTTGTTGTCCTTCAGAGCGCCTTCCTTTTTCTCAACCGTGACGCCGGGCCAGTTGCCCACAAACTGATTCAGCCCCGTCAGGCTGTTGAACAAAGTCGTCTTGCCGCTGTTGGGGTTTCCCGCGAGAGCGAGAGTTACAGACATAAAAATTCCCTCCTAATAATATAGCGATTCGCTCTTTTCCGCGCAAAAATTTTGCCGTTTATATCCGATTTTTAACCTCTTATTTCCGCATATGATTACGCGAACCGCCATAAATGGGGTTCTTAGGGGTTCACAACCCCTAAGTGGGGCATGGGGCAAAGCCCCATATAGGCAGGGCTTCCTCAAGGTAATTTATAGTCAAAAACGGCGCGCCGTCTCATTTATCCACCAATTCAACCACGACCATGCCGGCGTCCTCTTTGCGCAAGGAGAGTTCATAACCCCGGATGTTGAGTTCAAGAGGGTCTCCCAGGGGGGCTGACTTTCGCACAAAAACCTCCGTACCCTTCGTGAGGCCCATGTCCATGACGCGGCGCCTCACCGCCCCGCTTCCTTCCAGCCTCACGACGCGGGCCGTCTGCTCACACAACACGTCTTTCAGGGTCAGCATGCCCGCCCCCTTGGCTCGACCATGATCTTGTCCGCCATTTCCCGGCTGATAGCCAGCCGCGACTCTCGAACGTTTAAGATAACGCCGCCCTCGTTCTGAGAGACCATTATCACCTCGCCGCCCGCCACAAGACCCAGGCTTTCGAGAAATTTTCTCGTCTTCTCCCCGCCGCCGATTTTGCGGATAGCGCAAGCCTCCTCTCCCTTCAGGAAAGACAAAGGCATTTGGGGTATCCCGCCGTACGCCATGACGCTTGCCATTGTAGAACCTCCCTCGCCAAAATCCGTTATATCCACCACGTTGTTTCGCGAAACCCAGGCGCGTCGATCAATGAAGATTATAGCAGATAAGTTTTCCGAAGCAAACATAGTTGAGCTTAAATAACGCTGAAAAGAACTTTTCTAACGGCCTTCTTTTCTTTTTATAGTCTATGGTGGTTTGTGTCATCGAGCGCGGAAATACGAGACTTAAAGCCGGATACAAACGGCAAGGATTTTGGGCGGGAAAGAACCAACGCTTCTGAAGTCAGGCGTTCTTTTCCCTCTTATATGTTTGCTTTGACGAATAAAATTTTCGAAGGGAGCTAGAGCCATTGGCCCTTTTCCGCGCAAAGTTTTTACTGTTTATGTCCGGCTTTTGGTCTCGTATTTCCGCGCGTGGTTGCGCAACTCGCTATAGTCGTTGACTCTTTTATGGAAAAAACTTTTGTGGTAGTTATGAGTTTTTTTACGCGCGCCAAAACAGGGCCGCCAAGGAGGCGACCCCGCGTGTTGCTGGATGGTTTTTCTTGGATGGTTCGCGCGTTAGCCGCGGATGAGGCTCAACACGGACTGCGGGAGCTGGTTGGCCTGCGCCAGCATCGCCGTGCCCGACTGCGAGAGAATCTGAAGCCGCGTGAAGTTCAGCATCTCCACGGACATGTCCGCGTCGCGGATACGGCTCTCCGCCGCCGTCAGGTTCGTGCCGGTGGTGGTCAGGTTGTTGATGGTGTGCTCCAGCGAGTTCTGGAACGCGCCAAGCTTCGCGCGCTGCGTGGACACCTTGCCGATAGCGGCGTCTATAATGGTGATGGCGCGCGCCGCGGACTCCCGGTCCGTGACGATCACACGGGTGACGCCAAGGGCGCTGGCCGACATATTACCGATGTCCACCGCCACGTCCTCACCCTCGTTCGCGCCCACCTGGAACACCGTGCTGTTGTCCACCAAGTGCAGAATCGTCTCGTAGGGCTGACTCTCCTTGGTCAAGATGAACGCGCGGGTCGCCGTGCTGAACTTCACGTTGATGCCCGCCATGGCGTCGAACTCCACGTCCACGTTCTTGTGGATGACCCCCACCAACAGGTTGCCCGATACCTTCACGTCGCTGGCGATGATGGTGTTGGTGTGGGCGTCGTATATGGAAACGGAGAAGGAGTTTTCCTTGGCTGGCTGTACCACGTTCAACGACAGGGCCTTGATCACGTCCTCGTCGCCGGAGAAGGAGAGCTTACCGGCGTTGCCCGCCACCATGGAGCGGATGATCATCGTGCCCGGCACGGACTCCAGCGTGTTGGCGTAGCCGGACAGGACAAAGGAGACGAAATTCCCCGCGTCGCCTACCGCGTACTTCCCCTGCCCCAGGCCCACGTTGATGGCCTCGTTCATCTTCTTGCGGAACTCCTCCAGCGTGTCGGTGGAGTAGAGCGTAACAGAGGTATTTTTGCCGTCGCCCTGGGAGATGGTGATGGTCTGCGGGTCGTCGATCATGAACACGCCCTGGGTGTTCCAGAACTTGTCGATGTCGCGCAGCGCCACGTCGCCCTTCGCGATCTGCCCGATGTAGGCCGCCTCGAACTTGGCCAGAACAACATCTTGGGACGTGAAGGGGTTGGGGGAGGTGGCGGGGGCCAGAGACAGGACGACGCTGCCCTCGTACACCGTGCCGTTGTTCTCGTTGATGTAAAAGTTGCGGAAGTGGACTTCCTTACCGGCAACCGCGCTGGAGTCCAAGGCGTAATTGAGAGGAGCGTCAGTGACCATGCCGCTGTTTCCGGTGGATCTCCAGTTGTAGGGCCAGCTCTTGTTCTGTTCTCCTGTTACCGAGACAACTACGTCTGCCCCACTTGACGAGCCTGCTGTGACGTTGTAAGCCGCCTTGTCGCCAACCCTGAGGTCAGAAGCGGCCTGTACATTTTGCAAACTGTAAGTAAACGCGAAACCCAGGTCAGTAGTGTTGTTGACAGTAACTGAATTCGTCGTAAAAAGCAAGTTATCCATGACGTGGGCCTCGACGGTACCGTCCGTTTTTAGGACAGAGGCCGTCACGCGAAACTTCACGGACTCGGAGCCGGCTGTGGTGTCAACCGCCACGACCTCAAGGAGGACGCTGGCGTTCACGATCGCGGTCGTGGTAGCCGCGAAGTTAATTCCTGAAAATTTACCGAAATGCCCTACTCTTGTAGTAGCAACGGCTCCTACCGTCGAGGTGGCCGACAACTTGTAAGTGCCCGCCGGAAGGTTGTCCACGCGGACGTTTTGGACACCGGCCTGTTCGTTGATGACCTTGCCCATGATGACGTTGGGGTGTTTGATCTTGAAGATGTCGCTCTTCAGGGCCTCGGCCTGGCCGGGGGTGGCGCTGATGGTGATTTTGTAGTTGCCCTCAAAGGCGGCCTTCTGGCCGAACTGATCCACCTGGCGCAGGGAGCCGCGCACGTAGGCTTTGGTGGCCAGGTTGTTGGAGGACCACAGGGCCGCGGCGCTGCCGTCCAACAGGCGCTTTTTGTTGAACTGGGTGGCGGTGGAGATGCGGTTGATTTCGTCTTTGAGCTGGTCGATCTCCAACTGGATGTACTGCCTGTCCTGCTGGGTCAGGGTGTCGTTGGCGGCCTGCACCGCGAGCTCGCGCATACGCTGCAGCATGGAGTGGACTTCGGTCAAGGCGCCCTCCGCGGTTTGCAGCATCGAAATGCCGTCCTGGGCGTTGCGGGTGGCCATGGCCAGACCCTTGATCTGGGCGCGCATTTTTTCGGAGATGGCGAGCCCCGCCGCGTCGTCCGCCGCGGAATTGATGCGCAGACCCGTGGAAAGCGTGCGTATCGACTTCTGCAAGGAGTTGTTCGTCTCAGTCAGTGCGTTGTAAGCGTAGAGCGCCGGTATGTTGTGATAAATCCTCATAAAAGTTTACCCTCCTGTGTTAGAGGCTCCCTGCCTCTTTCGACACAAAAAATTTTTTTGACCATCCTGGTCGCCAACACGCGCGAGAAAACGGTAAATCTAAATCGCTGTTACCTCTCACCACACCTTTCGCTCGACAGATCGGGTTCGCTTCGCTTCTTTTCCGCCCCGCTCCGCGGGACTGGCGCGCCCCACAGGCCTGACGCGGTCTCCCCCGCGTATTGAGTATCGACCTTGAGGCTCCTCTTCCTCACCAAAACGTCCCATGAGGCGATCGGCCTCTACTTATTAGTTTTCGGCAAAAGGAACAGACCCCTTAACAGGTCAAATGCGCCCAAATTTATCAGTAGGGCGAAATCCAACGCCGACAGGTTAATTGATTGAGGAAGAGGAAAATGGGATTTCCTCAATCAATTATATCCATAATGAACCCGCGACCAGTACACAAACGGCTCGCTTCCCCGAGCTGTAGACACGCGAATGACCCAGCGATCTTTTAGCGAAACTCGGCAAAAGCCGCGTCCAGAAGCCTGCCGCGAGTTGTTCCTAAACACGACGGAATGTGTTGTTTGCCCTGGGTGGCGGCCTTGACAAGCAGAGGTTAAATAGGTATACTCCCGTAGTATGAAATACCGCGGGGTGGAGCAGTCAGGAAGCTCGTCGGGCTCATAACCCGAAGGTCGCAGGTTCGAATCCTGCTCCCGCAACCAAAATCAACCTCTAAGCCGCAAGGCGGCATAGCTCAGATGGCTAGAGCATGCGGTTCATACCCGCAGGGTCACTGGTTCGATCCCAGTTGCCGCCACCATCGTTCAAATTCATCACTCCTCAATTACCACCAAAACCTTGTAACAACAGGGGGCCTTTCTTTATCTAAAGCGTCGAAGACATAGAACTCGAAAATATGTTCTTTCCCATAGGCGAAGATAGAGGTGGTTTTTTGTTTGATTTATGGCGTTTTTCATAATCATGCGTAGAAATAAGAGGTCAAAAAGCGGATATAAACAGCAAAAATTTCGCGCGGAAAAGAGCGAACCGCCCATGGTGGACACCTTAGCCGTTCGGCTAACATTCCCCGTCGGGTATGTTCGGGGCTTTCACCCTAAGAGCTCCTAACATAACCCACCTGTTTGGGCCTTCAGGCTATAAAGCAATTTTTATAAATGCAGTATTTCAAAGTAAACTTTATCAAGATAGCATGGTTATGATAGATACTCTA
>JAITGK010000126.1 GCA_031280635.1 Synergistaceae bacterium | reverse complement strand
TGGGCGCTGGCGATTTTCCCATCAGCCAACGCCCGGCGGAATTCGTGATTTTTGTCGCGGGCCTCCCTGAGCGTTACGCCGGGGTAGGGGCCGATGGATGAGCGCCGCTCCTTCCCAGATACCCAGTAGCGGATGATCCAGTATTTTTTCCCGTTAGGCCGCACCTCCAGAGCCAACCCGCGCCCGTCGGAGAGGTGGTAGGTTTTTTCCTCCGCCTTCGCCTGCTTCACCATCAATTCAGTAAGCGCCATGCTTTCACCACCGTATAAGAGATTTTATTTATACGGGGTTATTATACCGTAATGTGTTGAGTAGATAAGGCTTCTTAGGCGTTCTCGCGCGTGCTCAAACATCAAAAAATATATGCTATTAGGCGTTTCTTTCTTTATTTAAGAATCGTTTAGACCTATTGAAAAATTCCAGGGTGGACTTTTGAACCGTCTTCGAGCTCGACAATATTGTCATAATCTATGGATTTTACACGCAGAGAATCCTTATCGTCACCTGTTGCTTTGTAACCCGCATCGTCAAATATTGCCTTTTTTACCGTCGTATTCATGTTTTTGAGTCTCGCGGCCACGATGTATTCGTATCCGGCTTTTTTGATCTCGCACAGATTGGATTTGCTGTTGACGCCCCTGTCGGCGACGATGATCACCCGACGGACTCTGAATTTGGTTTTGAGTCGATCGAGAGCCGGGACAAGGGTTTTACCGTCATACGTGTTACCTGGAAAGAGGTCATAACCGACGGGAAATCCTTCGCTGTCCATAAACAGCCCCAGAACGACCTGTACTTCTTTGAATTTTTGATCCTTACTGAACCCAAAATCTCTGATTGCGTCCTGCTCGACGCTCTGGAAGGCAAAAGTGGCGACGTCGTAAAATCTGGTTGTTCGTGTTGAGCGCGTGCACCAGCTCCTGAAGCTGCGCCGTCGTCTCCTGAAGTATAGCGATAAGCGATACGTCTATCAAAATCGTCTCGCTGCTCTTCCAGCTTTTCCAACCGCGCGAGCCGCTTCACGCTCCGCCCTTCCGCCGTGTCAAACAGCGCATGCAATAGAGGACGATGAACTCCATCTTTCTCGCACGGGCGCGCACATGGACTTGTTTGGTGACTGACCCCTGAACGGCATAGGCAAGCCGGAGGTTTTGAGGCACGTCCAAGGCTACAGCCGCCGCATAGACGAGCAGCACCGGCCTGAGAATCGTTTCCTGCAAGGGCCATTACGAATAAAAAAAGGCCGCTTCCAAAGCGGCCATCTTCGTTTTTCACCCACGCTTTAACCCGTCCAACCAATCCGCCCACCACCGCATCATCTCCCGCCACTTGTTGAGGAATTGCGAGTAATCGTACGCCTGTCTCACCGCGCCACCGACGATGTGGGCCATCTGACGCTCCACCACATCCGACGGCCAGCCCTGTTCGTACAGCAGCGTGTTCGCCATAGCCCTGAAACCGTGCACCGTCATCTGGTCTTTCTCAAACCCCAGCCGCCGCAGAGCCGAGGTTATCGCGTTTTCGCTCATTGGCGTATCTCCTTTGATGTAAGCCCTCGGCGACGGAAAAACATAACACCCGTGCCCGGTCAGGGTTTTCATATCCTGAAGTATGCGCAACGTCTGCGGGACGAGCAGGACGATAGGTACTTTGCGCGCCTTCATTTTTTCAGCGGGAATACGCCATTCCGCCGCGTCGAAATTTGTTTCCGCCCACTCCGTGCGCCGCACCTCGCCGATGGGTGATGGTCGCACCCCTTCTTCATCGCGCTTCTGCTGGGCTTCTTTCAGGCTGACATATGGGTACTCTCCAAGTGTAACCTTCTTCGCTTGGCCGTCGACCATGTAACGCATTTTCCAGTATTTGCGCCCCGTGGGGTTGACCTCAATGTAAAGCCCTTGGTAATCGCGGACAAGGTAACGCTTATCCTTAGGTTTGGGTTTTTTTAGAGCCAGTTCTGTTAGGGCCATGCTTCGCGCCTCCTCTGATATTTTGTACCCCAAGAATTCTTGGGGTCAAAATAGGGTACAAAATCACGCGAATTATTATAATTTATCTCACATGACCCTGAATAACAAAATGGGCGACTTTCCTGTCGTTCACTCGCTTTGTGAATTATTTAAAACTGTCTTAAGTTGTATTCTGGCGGAGGGCAGAGGATTCGAACCCCTGGGGGCATGAACCCCAACTGATTTCAAGTCAGCCGCCATCGACCACTCGGCCAGCCCTCCACAATAAAGTGATTATACACCATAACCTTGGGCTTCGCCTTTCACCAAAAACCTCCACGAAGAACGTGCTCTGCCTCCACCAGACGACCTAATGGCGCGCCTTCAGGCATTTTACCTTCAGCTTATAGAGGACTTCCAAGGCCCTCATAGGCGTGAGGTTGTCCAGGTCCAGCCCAGCCAGTTCCTCAATGATGGCGTCGGCTTCGGGCGAGAAAAGCGTGAGTTGCTCGTGCAGGCGCGTCAGGGGATCGGGTATAGAGGATCGCTCAAAGCCCTCACGTTCGAATATCTCCAGAAGCTCAAAGGCGCGCCGCAGCACGGTCTTTGGCAGTCCCGCCAGCCTCGCCACCTCGATCCCATAGGAGCGATCAGCGGGCCGAGGCGTCACCTGGTGCAGGAAAAGAATCCCCCCGCTTCCCTCGGAGACCGCCATGCTGTAGTTTTTCACGCCTTTCAGTCGATCCTCCAGACAGGTCAGCTCGTGGTAGTGTGTCGCGAACAGCACACGAGGCGGAGTTCCACCCTGACTCGCCTCGCAGTCGTGGTGCAGATATTCCAATATCGCCCAAGCGATGCTCATCCCGTCCCAGGTGGAGGTACCGCGCCCTACCTCGTCCAAGATCACAAGGCTGCGGGAGGTAACGTTGTTCAAAATATCGGCAGTCTCCAACATCTCCACCATGAAGGTACTGTTGCCGCGCACTAGGTCATCGTGCGCACCAATGCGTGTGAATACCCGATCCACCAGGCCGATGGACGCACTCTCCGCTGGAATCCAAGACCCTGCCTGGGCCATGACGCACAAAAGCGCCGCCATGCGCAGCCATGTGGACTTCCCGGCCATATTGGGTCCTGTCAATACCACAACGCGCGACTCCTCATCCAAGGTCACGTCGTTGGGAACGAAGGTGGCGTCGGAAAGCGTCGTTTCCAGCACCGGGTGGCGGCCGCCACGGATTTTCAGGTTCCATGACTCGCTTACCTCCGGTTTCACATAGCCCCGCTCCCGCGCCACGCAGGCTAGAGACGCGACACAGTCCAAAAGTCCCAAAAGTCGTCCCAGAAGTTGTAAATCCATCCCAATTGAAAGCGCCCGCTCCACGATCTGACGGAAAAGCTCCGCCTCCAGGCGGGCGATCTCCCCCTCGCTCCGCACCATCTTATCCTGAAACTCGCGAAGCTCCGGCGTCACGAAGCGCTCGGTGTTGGCCAGGGTCTGACGGCGCTCGAAATGGGGCGGAACTGTCTCCAGCCCCGACCGCCCTATTTCCAGGTAATAGCCAAACACCCTGTTGTAGCCCGACTTCAGGCGAGAAGAGCCCGCAGCCACTCGCTCCTTTTCCAGGTACCCCGCCAGCCATGTCTCTCCGCTTTCGCTGACCTCACGCCAGGAGGCCAGCTCGCCGTCAAAGGCCGACCGCACTGTGGGACACCCGGCTCCCAGCGCACGAGGAAGATCTTCCTCCAGTGCGTCTTCGAGGTCGTCCGACAGGTCGCCCATGTCAGGCAAAGCGCGCAGAGTCTCCGCCAAGGGCTCGGTCATGGGAAGGGTACGAAGCCCTGGCAGCAGTCTGAGCGTGTCGCGAATGGCTCCTAAATCTCTAGGCGTGCCCGTTCCGATGGAGAGCCGGGAGAGGGCGCGCTCCACGTCACGGCAGGCGGAGAGGAGGTCTTGGAGACCATCCAGAGTGGCGGGAGTCTCTACCAGACAGCCCACGTAGTCCTGCCGCTTGACAATAGCGGGAAGGTCCAACAGTGGGCGCAGAATCCACTCCCGCAGGGTTCGCCGTCCCATAGGCGTCCGGCAACGGTTCAAACAGGAAAAAAGCGACGCATCACCTCGCACCAGGTCACGCGCGTCCACATCGGGTGCTAGGTCAAGGTTTCTCTGCGTCGCCTCGTCCAGGTACATGTGATTTCCCGATTTGAGCGGAATCAGGCGCAACACATGACGCACCGCGCTGAACTGAGTAGAGGACAGATAGTCCAACACCGCCCAAGCCGCGCCCACACAGGGGTCGTCCTCAGCGACGCCGTAGCTTTCCAGCTTAGAGGACAGGGCCGTTTTCAGACGGCTAGCGGCGGCGGGGAGCCGAAACAACTCCGGGGACTGGGGCAGAAGAGCAAAAACCCGCACCGAAGGAGGGAGATTTTCAGACTTGACGTTGGAGGGGTAGAGCACCTCGCCGGGGGCAAAGGCAGACAAAAGCGCAATAGCTTCAGCGGAGGGCAGGGTCCCCGCTTCTAGACGCCCCGTTTCCGTGGACAGGAGCGCCACGGAAAGCCTGCTTCTTTTCCCTAGGGGCAGGACAGCCGCCAGGTGGCCCGTGTTCTCGCTTTCCTCCGGCACGTAAGTTCCTGGCGTTACCACGCGCACTACGCGCCGTTCGACGATAGTGCGGCCATTGGACTCCCCGATCTGCTCGCAGATAGCTACCCGGAGTCCGGCCTTCACCAGCCGACCTAAGTACATAGAAAGCGCATGATGAGGAATGCCCGCCATGGGGATGTTTTTTTCCGAGTCCCTGCTGGTCAGGGCAATGTCCATAACCGCCGAGGCCGTTCGGGCGTCGTCAAAAAAACACTCATAGAAGTCCCCCATGCGGAAGAACAGAAGCGCGTCGGGATACTTCTCTTTCCATTCTTTATACTGGGCAAGCCAAGGGGTTATTTTGAGCCCCTCAGGTATGGATTCACTCAAAGCGCAAACTTTGACTTCATAAAAGCTAGCGGCAGACTGTTAGGCGATGTTGACGCCCACCTCTTGAAAAAGGTTCAGTACCTCTTCGAGGGACTTGGCCCCTATCTCCTGCTTGACCACATTGCCCGCAACGTCCATGAAAAGCAGATGAGGCACATAACGCACACTGTACTGCTTTGCTACCTCCTTATGCTCAAAAAGGTTGACCCTTTCGGTGGCGACTTGGGCCCCATACTTAGAGTCAAGTTCGTCCAGAACCCGCAGCATCTGAGCACAATTGGGGCAGTTGGGGGTTGAGAGCACCTTCAGCGTTGGCAGGTTCTCCGCACGAGCGGGGACGACCAGCGCCAAAAGCAAACATGCCGCGAACAACAAAACCCACATCGAATATCACTCCCTTTTCAACTTACTGAAAAAACTTTACACGAATTTTTCCCTTTTTGCAAGGAAAACGTTCTAGATAGTGTCGTCACGAGATATTTATTATGGTATTATCTCTCCATAAACGACAATACAGGGGAGGGTGTAATATATGGATAACGCGCATCACCGCCACGATATATCAGACAGAGT
>JAITGK010000104.1 GCA_031280635.1 Synergistaceae bacterium | reverse complement strand
GCCGGGAAGGCGCGGCGCCAGAAGGTTCCAGACTCTGTCTGATATATCGTGGCGGTGACGCGCGTTATCCATATATTACTCTCCCTGCGCTGTTGTATTTTATGGAGAGATAATAACATGATAAATATCTCGTGACGACAGTACCTAGAAGATTGGGGGCGGGGTTTCCTGACGCCGTTTGCCTGGAAGAGCGACGTTGAGGTAGGTGGAGGCGGTGCGGCCTTGGGCGTCAACGGCGGAGACGGCGTGGCGGCCGTCGGGGAAGCCATGAAAGAACGTCTCGTTGGGAGCGGACGCGCCGATATAACGCCCGTCCATGTACCACCAAACCTTTTCAGCGGCGCCCTCCACGCGCAAGGGGATTTTCTGATCCTTGGCCAGAGGCGCGAGGTAGTACGTGGCGCCGGCCACAGGCGAGGAGAAGACAATTTCAGGCTGTTTCCGAACCTCCAAGGGAGGCGTGTCCCGCTGAGTCATCTCCGACGGCCACAGAAGCGCGCTTCTGCCCGCGCGGATCACGTGAATGTCGCAGGGAGTGTCCCGCGTTACGCCACGAATGGCCCAGTCGCGCCGCGTCACCAGACACGCGCCGGTGGGGGGACGCCCAGAAAGAGCGCATACCTCTCGCTGTTCCAGTCCGTTGGGCGGGTTGTACCAGCGAGGCTTGGGAGAGACGGAGCGCATGGTTGTGAGAGCCAGGGGGGCCGCCGCCCGAGCCCCCACCAGACCTGACCAGGGCTCCCCCTCGGGGTTTCCCACCCAGACCGCCACAGTATAATCCGGCGTCCAGGCCGCAGCCCAGGCGTCGCGCAGGCCATAAGACGTGCCCGTTTTGAGGGCCACGCGCCACTGCTCGCCCAGAGTCCCCCGCGCCAGAGTCGAGAGCCGCCCCCGATGGTCCAGCGCGTCGGCCACCATCCACGCGGCGGCGGCGGACGCCATGCGCCTCCCTCGAGCGTTCTCCTGCTCCTTTAGGAGCGCTACAGGCCGCCAAACGCCCCCGTTGGCCAGGGCGGAGTAGGCCGACAGGGCTTGCAGCACCGTTATCTCACACCCGCCGAGGATGAGGGAATCCCCATAATGGGCGGCGGCCGGGTTTAGGGAGTCCAACCCCAGTCCGCGCATCAGAGTCAGGACATGGTCGGCCCCGGCCAGACGCAGCACGCGAACCGCTGGGGCGTTCAGGGAGTCCGCCAGCGCCACTCGCGCGCTGACCGCGCCCCGGTAGGTTAGGTCGAAGTTGCGCGGCGCGCGCCCCGAAAAGGCCAAAGGTGAGTCCGCCAACAGGGAACCTGGGGCCAGCAGGCCTTTGTCAAAGGCTGCCAGGTAGGCGAAGGGTTTCAACGCTGAACCAGGGGAACGGGGAGCTAGCCCGCAGTCTACCCAGGAGTTTCGCCCGTTCGCTCCGAAGCGGACGTTGCCTACCCACGCCGCCAGCGCGCCGGTCTGGTTGTCCACCACGCCCGCCGCCACTGTGATGTTTTCGGGCAAAGACGTGGCAGCTCGCTCCAAAACCGCTTCCAGCTTTGTCTGAAGTTCTAGGTTCAGCGTGGTCAGGATTTTCGAGGCGTTCTCTGGGCGGTCTTGGCCGTTCAAGACCATTTCGGCGAAGTGGAAAGCGCGCCAGGGCAGGGAAATCCAGCGAGAGGGTAAGTCCTCTATCAGAGCAAGCCGCGCCTCATCAGAGGCCAGCGCGCCTCGCCGTTTTAACAGGCGAACGATGAAATCCCTACGCCGCCTCGCCGCCTCGGGTCGCCTGTCTGGACGATAGAGCGAGGGGCCCTTCAACATTCCCACCAAAAGACATGCCTCGCCCGGCGAAATCCGCGACGCGGGCTTCCCAAAGTAGATCAGCGACGCCGCCTGAACCCCACGGATGTTTCCACCAAAGGGCGCCAGGTTCAAATAGGTTTCCAGAATCTCGTTTTTGGTCATGGAACGCTCCAACTTCAGGGCCTGCGCGAACTCCCTCGCCTTGGTCGTGAAGGTGCGCCCCCGCCCTTCCCACTCGGACACCGCCAGACGCACCACCTGGCTGGTGATCGTTGACGCGCCCGATACCACACGCCCGGCTCGCGCGTTCTGCCATAGGGCCCGCCCCAGCGCCAGCCAGTCCAGCCCCCGATGCTCATAAAAGCGCCGATCCTCTACCCCCACAGCCACCAGAGGCAGCCACTTACCCATCTCAGAAAGGGGAATTGGCAGGTACCACTCCTCCTCCATGGAGAGTCGGACGTGAAAGAGCTTTCCTCCAGCGTCGTACAGGGCCGGGGACGGCAGGCGCTTCCCAAATGTTGGTTCGGGCACGCTGAAGTAAAAAGACATCGCGCCCGCCGCCAGCACAGCCAATGTGAGCGCAAAAAATTTAAGCTTTTTTCTAAGGTTTTTGAGTTTTCGAATGTCCGCCATTTTTTGGATGTCTTTTGGGGAGGGGCGCTACCCCTGTTTCTTCGCGCTGACGACGCCGGCAATGGCCTGAAGGCAGGCGTCGATGTCCACGGGTTTGGCCAAATGCCCGTTCATTCCGTGCGCGAAGGCCTGCTCTACGTCCTCTTGAAGGGCGTTGGCGGTCATGGCGACGATGGGCACGACAGCGGCGTCCTTCCGACTCAGGGCGCGGATGGCCGTGGTCGCCTGATAGCCGTCCATGAACGGCATTTGGATGTCCATAAAGACGATATCGAAGTACCCTTCCTCCGATTCTTTAAAAATTCTGACGGCCTCTGCCCCGTTCTTGGCCTCCGTTGTCTGAAGGTGGGTATCCTCTAGGCTTTCTCGCAGGATTGTTCGGTTCAACTCAATATCGTCAACCAACAACAGGCGGACCCCCGTGAAGTCAAAGTCCTCCGCGTCACAGCTCCTGGACTCCTCGGAGCACCCCTGGGCGGGGATGAAGGGCAGCGTGAACGAAAACGCGCTCCCGGATCCCAACTTGCTTTTCACCTCGATCTCCCCACCCATAAGGCTTACCAGGCGGTGACAGATGGACAGTCCCAGCCCCGTGCCCTGATATTTCCTTTGGATGTACTGATCTTCTTGTTCGAAGGGGACGAATATCTTCCGCAAGAACTCCTCCGACATGCCAATACCCGTGTCCTCCACGCGGAACATGACGTCCATGTTGCCGTCGATGGGCGGCTCCAGCGGCGTAGCCGTGAGCGTGACCCTCCCACCCCTTTCCGTGAATTTCAGGGCGTTGGTCAGCAGGTTGAGAAGCACCTGGGTCAGGCGGTGACCGTCGCCCACCACCTCAGCGGACGCGCCAGGGGTCACCTGGCAGGAGAACTCTATGCCCTTCTCCTCGGCTTGTTCCCTCAGGAGGTTGTAGCAGTCGGAAACCGTCTTACTGAGGTTGAACTGCGCGTACTTGATTTCAATCTTCCCCGCCTCGATCCGGGACATGTCCAACACGTCGTTGATGACGCTCAACAAATGCCCAGAGGCGGAGACAATATTCTCGAACCGCTCCCGCGCGGAGGCCATTTCCTCCCCACCGCCTTTCGATTCCTTCAGGCCCAGTTTGGCCATGCCAATGATAACGTTCATCGGGCTGCGCAGTTCGTGACTGACGCGCGATAAAAACTCGCTCTTGGCTTTGCTTGCGCTTTGGGCCCGCGATTTTTCCAACATTAGATCCGTGATGTCCGCGGCGATCACCAAAACGCCGCGCTTGATTCCGCTCAAAACCAGCTCACAGCAGGTGAAGGCAAAACACGTTTCCGCCCCGCTCACGGTCAGCCACGCCGAAGCCGTGTACACCCCCGACTGAAGCGCCGCCTTCCACTTCGCGGCCAGGATCGCCTTCCCGGAGAACTCGTCGGCCAGTATCTTACGTACAATCCCCTCGGCGCCGAGCACATCGAAAAACCCAGCGGAGCCCTTGTTCCTGAACACCGGCTCCATGTTTCCATCCAAGATAAACAGGGCCTCCGTCATGCTGTCCAGGCAGAACCCGAAGATGTCCAGGGTGTCGTTGATCTGCCGGACCACCAGGGAGACGTCCCCCTTAAAGCGGGAGGGGTCGTTGCGTACCCCCAGGCGGCCGGAAACGGCGGCGTCCAGCAGCTTCCTGGTGTCTGTAATCATGTCCTGGAACATCCTCGTCATGGCGGCCAGCGCTTGCCCCAGAAGCCCCATCTCGTCGTTTTTCCGCAGAAGCCATTCCGGGACGCTGGTATAAATGCGGCCATCGGCGATACAGGCCGCCGTGTCCCTCAGCGCCACGATGGGCGTAAGAATAACGCGCCGCAGCAAAAAATAGAAAACAAGGATAAACAAGCACGAACCAACCACGGCCGCCTTCGCGTGGGTGAACATCATTGAGACAATCTGGTCTCGCATGCCGCTCAGGTCTATGTCCGTCCCCACCGCGGCCACCACGCCGCCGTCTTTGTCCAACAGAGGCGCGTAGGCGTAGTACAGTTCCCCGAAAAAGCTGTTGTCGGGGTTGTGGGTGGCGCGTTTCACCTGAGATTTCGCGTGGAAGACGGCATCCGCCCCCATGAACGACTCCTTGACGTCCACAGCGCCAATGTCGTCCAAGTCCAGCCTCGTCTCCTCTTCCCCGAAGGAGTGGGCGTCCAGGATATAAGTATACATCCCCGGCAGACCCGTGTCCGTGAAAATATAGAAATAGCGGGCTCCAGCGGCGACCCGCACGTCTTCCAACCGCTCCTGGAGACGCAGGTAGTTTGGGTCTTTGAACCTGTCGTTTTCCTTGTAAAACTGGCGGACGCGCCTCCACAGGAAGTTTTTTTCCTCGGAGGGCTCGGTGGACTGTTTTTCGAGTTCGATCAGTTTCCGCCGCGCCTCGTAAAACTCCATCTGCCTCTCTTTGAAGCCTTCGTCCCGCCTCAGCGCCTCGATATAGGGGAGCAGGTCCTCCGCGCTGACTTGCGCCGCGGCGATACGATTGGTCAGGAGGGTTTTGTCGTTGAAAAAAGTGAAGTAGGTCGAGCGAATGTCCAGGTAGCTCATGTACGAAAACACAGCCATAATCGAGGCGATACCCGCTAGCATGAACATGAGGATTTTTAGGCTGACTTTGTCCAGAAGCCCTGTTCTCGACATTCTCACTCCCTCCCCGCTTAGGCTTTCTTTCCCTAAGCGCCATTATAAAGTCGGAGACGATGCCGGGAAACGGTACAAACGCTCAAAAAGGAAAAAGGGTCGCGTGAGAAAGCGGCGCCCCCTCGATCTGTCACTGATTGGACTCTCCCAGGGCAACGATGTCGCGGGTGAAATACGCGATATTGTGGCCGTGGTCGCCGATGCGCTCCAGATTGCTCAAGATGTCGATGAAGAGAACACCCCTTTCCGGGTCGCACTCGCCCCGATTGAGCCGGTCTACGTGGTTTTTGCGGTATTGCTTTTCCTGGGCGTCCACCTGGTGTTCCAGCTCCTCAATAACAACGCTCGCCTTCCTCACGTCCTCATACCGGAGGGAGTCCAGCGCGTAAGTGAGGGCCTTTTCCACAGTATCGTACATGTCCCAGAGCTCGGCCTCGGCCTGTTCGGAGAAGGCTTTCGCCGCGCTGAGTTCCGTCAGGTTCTCGAAGTGGTCCCCTACGCGCTCCAAGTCCCCCGCCGCGTTGACGTAACACCCCAGTACCGTCGAGACCTCCCCAGAAAGCACTTTCTGCCATATCTCGGAGGCATAGGAAGAAATGGCCCGATTGATGGCGTTGACCGCGTTCTCCGCCTCGACGAACTCCTGAATGAGGCGCTCTGAGCTCCCCTCCCTGTAGCACCGACGCACGATGTTGGCCATGCCCAGCACAATGTCGCCCATGTGCATCAGCTCGTCCTTCACGGCCTCCACCGCTGCCGTGGGGGACGCCTCGATCAGTTTCTTGTCCAGGTAAACGGCCCCTTGGGCCTTACTGGCGTCGTCGTTCGGGATGATCTTCTGTATCAGACAGGCAAAAAGCGACGTGAACGGCAGAAAAATAATGGTGTTCGTAACGTTGAAAATCGAATGGGCGTTGGCGAGCTGGCGACCCATGTCCGAAGCGGAGAGGAGGACGAATCCCTTATAGAACGGGAGGAAGACCATGAAGAGGATGACGCCGAAAAGATTGAAGAGCACGTGGGCCGCGGCGGCTTGTTTGGCGGAGCGACTGGCGCCTATGGCCGCCAGCACGGCGGTGATGGTGGTACCGATGTTGTCGCCCAGGATGATGGGGATAGCCGCGTCGAGACTTAAAAGCCCTTGGGAGGCCATGGCCATGGTGAGGCCGATGGTGGCGGCGCTGGACTGGACGATCATGGTGAGAAACGTGCCCGCCAGAACGCCCAGCACGGGGTGATTTCCGAGGGCCAGGAAGAGGTCTTGGCTTTTCGCGAAAAAGGCCGTGGCGTTTTCCATCGTCTGCATACCCAGGAAAAGGAGACCAAACCCGATGACGCCGTTGCCAACGTGACGTTGTTTCTTGCTCCTGCCGAACATGGACAGGAACACCCCCAAGGCAATGAAGGGAAGGGCGAAGTCCTTGATCTTGAACGCGATGATCTGCGCCGTGATGGTGGTGCCGATGTTGGCTCCCATGATAACGCCGATGGCCTGGTTCAGCGTCATGAGGGCGGCGTTGACGAAACTGACGGTCATAACGGTGGTGCCGCTGCTGCTCTGAATGAGAATCGTGACAAGTATCCCAACAAATACGCCTCGCAAAGGGGTTCGGGTCAAAGTGCCGATCAAGTGGCGCATCCGATCTCCCGCGATGGATTGCAGCGCCTCGCTCATCAGCTTGATACCGTAGAGGAAAAGTCCCACCCCGCCTGCGACTTGCAGCGCTACAGACCAATAGTTCACGCGCATACCCCCTCCAAAAATACGTAAAAATCTTTTCCTAGCATCTGTAAGTAAGTATAACACCCCACCAAAGGGAGCTTACGACAACGCGGTGGGAAAGCCAATGGCTTTAGCCGTTGGATAAAAATCGCGACATCGCCAATTAGCGGCGCTGGAGAAAATTTCGCGAGCGGGATCAGGTTACTGCTTG
This sequence comes from Synergistaceae bacterium, assembly GCA_031280635.1. GTDB lineage: Bacteria > Synergistota > Synergistia > Synergistales > Aminobacteriaceae > JAITGK01. Next base: position 6,681 of record JAITGK010000104.1, on the reverse strand, counting down.
AAGGTGAAGTTGAGTAGGGTGTGTTTTAGAGCCGTTGGCTCTTTTTCGAGCAAAGTTTTTACCGTTACATCCGGCTTTTGGGCTCTTATTTTCGCGTATGATTGCGCAACCCACTATAATACCATGAAAGGAATTTTAGCGTGAATGTAGATACGCGGCAAGAAGACAAAAAAGGCAAAACGAACGCCGCGCGTTGATTTCCCGCTTGATAAGCTCTTTCATGACGCCCCTTTCAGTTAGCGCGGCATAGCCGACGTCGAATAGCCCTCCAGCTTTCGCAGGGCGACGACCTCGCCCCCATAGCTTTCCACAAATCGCGCCTCCGGCCATTTGTCGGCCTCGTACCCTATCTTTGGCGATAACGTCCGGCGTGATTTTCCGCGCCAAGGGCAAAACGGTATCCTCATCGAAGATAACCACATAGTCCACGTATTCCAGCGAGGCTAAAAGCGTTGCCCTCATCCGCTCATCTCGCGGGGGGCGGCCCTCTCTTTGTAACGTTTTATTATTGCCATTTGTCCAAAACTTGAGCCAACATCGAGAGAGATAGAATTAGGCGCGATAAATTTTTTTGCCGTTTCGTAAATAGCGGAGCGAAAACCAGATTGGCTTTGTTTTTAGAATTTATAAAATAGTTGCGACTTCCAGCAAATTCCGTACCGCTTTTGTTGCTTTGCTTGAGCCGCGCGATTGAGGCGAAAGCAGATAATTTCTGCCGACTCCCGCTCTCGCGGCCGCTTCTATATCCCTTTCCTTATCCCCAACGCTGACGGAGGCTTTCATGTCGATGTCATATTTTACCATCGCTTTCAAAAACATGCCTGGAGACGGCTTCCTGTCCTCACTCTCAAGCAAGGGACAGTAAAATACATCGGTTATTACAACTTTATATTTCTTAAATTCCTTAATCATGTGGGCGGTCAATAGGGCAAAATCTTCCTCGCTGTAATAGCCCCTGGCGATACCCGACTGGTTGGTCGCCACTATGATTTTATACCCCAGCTCAAGAGCGCGGGCGCAAAGCAGCGCAACCCCTTCCGTCAACTGAAAATCCTCTATTCTGTAGACGTAGCCGTGATCGATGTTGATCACGCCATCTCTGTCTAAAAACAGCGCCTTACGCATGTATTTCCCGTTCAATAATCTCGCAAATCAAGTGCCCAACGGCAATATGCATTGCTTGTATGTGATTGGTCACGTCCGCTGGAACATTCAAGAGATAATCAGCAAGCTCCTTCAATTTTCCTCCGGAGGCCCCCGTCAGGGCGACAGTCGTCACGCTCTTCTTCTTAGCCATTTCAAAAGCGCGGAGAACATTTTGAGAGTTCCCGCTGGTTGAGATTCCAACAAGGACGTCTCCCGCTTGACCGAGCCCCTCGACCTGCCGACTGAAAATCCTGTCAAAACCGTAGTCGTTCCCCACAGAGGTCAATATCGAGGTATCGACTGTCAGGGCAATGGCCGCCATGCTGGGTCTGTCCAGTTTGTAACGCCCGACAACCTCCGCCGCCAGGTGTTGAGCGTCCGCCGCTGAACCCCCGTTGCCGCAGAACATGATCTTGCGCCCATTTTTTATGGCCGCGGCGCAGAGCTCCGCCACCTTCTCTATTTGCGGCGTAAGCCCCCGCAAGGCGATAAATTGTTTCGAAAGCGCGTTGATTTCCCGCTCGATAAGCTCTTTCATGACGCTCCTTTCAGTTCGCGCAACATAGCCGACGTCGAATAGCCCTCCAGCCTTCGCAGAGCGACGACCTCGCCCCCATAGCTTTCCACAAATCGCGCCTCCGGCCATTTGTCGGCCTCGTATCCTTCTTTGGCGATAACGTCCGGCATGATTTTCCGCGCCAAGGGCAAAGCGGTATCCTCATCGAAGGTAACCACATAGTCCACGTATTCCAGCGAGGCTAAAAGCGTTGCCCTCGTCCGCTCATCTTGCAGGGGGCGGCCCTCTCCTTTGTAACGTTTTACGGAGGCGTCCGAATTGACTCCCACTACCAACACGTCGCACGTCTTTCGCGCCTGTCGCAGAGAGTACAGGTGTCCCAAATGCAGGCAATCAAAACAACCGTTTGTAAAGCCTATTTTCATGCCCTCTTCTTTCAATTTCTTCGCTACAGTAGCGATTTGTTCGCTGTCTAGCATCTTTTCCCCCGTTAGCCATACGTTCTCTTTCTCTTTCAGAGCAAGAGCGCGTTTCAGCTCGCTGGCGGCGACGCTTGCCGTGCCCAGCTTACCGACAACGAGTCCGGAGGTCATGTTCGCCAATGTCATGGCTTCCCTCACGCTGGCTCCAGCGCCCAGCGAGACCCCCAGCGTCGCCAGCGCCGTATCGCCCGCTCCGGAAACATCAAAGACCTCTTTCGCTTCCGTGCCGACGCGCGACATGCGCTCAACGTCGTTGGAAGGGATGAATATCATGCCGTGCTCGCCCAACGTTACCAGGAGGTTTTCTATTTTATGCTTGGAAAACAGATACTCCGCCCCGCTCTTGACCTTCGCGTAAAAGTCGGCGTCGTGGGGATTGAGCTCAAGCCGCGTTACATCCGCGAATTCCTTCAGGTTGGGCTTGAGCAGCGTCGCGCCGCGATATTTCGAATAGTCGAGTCCTTTGGGATCGACGGCAACCTTTTTGGCGTATCGCAGCGCGAGTTCGATCAGCGTAGTCGAAATTTCTTGGGTCAACAAACCTTTGTTATAATCCGAGAGTAAGATAACATCGGATTCCCGGACGACCTCGGCGCTGACGGCCTTGAATTCCGGCAAAATCTCGGCGAGTTCCAGGGCGGTCGTTTCATGGTCAACCCGCAGAAGGTGGTTGTTGCCCGCGATGAAACGGGTCTTGGTGGTGGTGCGGTAGTGATTCAGCTTAAACAGGTGGGAGACAATCCGCTGTTCCGCCAAGAGGCGCTCGATTTCCTTCCCGTGCTCGTCGTTGCCGATGACGCCGGCAAACCGAGGCCGACACCCCAAAGAAACGAGGTTCGTGAGGACGTTGCCAACACCACCCAACATCTGTTTTTCTTTTAAAAAATTGAGCACAGGCACGGGGGCCTCCGGCGAAATGCGCCTCACGCTTCCGTAAAGAAAGCGATCGAGCATGATGTCGCCCACGCAAAATACCTTGACGTCCGCGAATTTGTCGATATAAGAGCTTAAATTTCGTTTCATTGTTTTATGTTTCTCCTAAAAATCAAAAAACTTATACATACATGTCGTCTTTGTCCAAATACTCTTTGACGTACTTCGAGACGCCTTCCTCAAGTGTGGTCATTTTGTAGGGGTAGCCCGACGCGCTCAATTTCCTCATTTCAGCTTTTGTATAGTATTGATATTTGTCTATCAATTCCGCGGGCATGTCTTTGTATTTGATTTTGGGTTCCAGCCCCAAACACGTGAACACAGCTTTCGCCAGGTCATGAAAGGAACGGGCCTGGCCGCTTCCCACGTTGAAGAGCCCGCTGACGTTTGGGTTGTCCAGCAACCACAGAACCACGCTCACGCAGTCTCCCACCCACACGAAGTCCCTGAGCTGCTCCCCGTCTTTATACGCGGGGTTGTAGGACTTGAAAAGCTGAACCTCGTTCCCTTCCTTGACTTGTGGAAATATATGGGCGACGACGCTTTTTTGCCCTTCTTTGTGATATTCGTTGGGGCCGTAAACGTTGAAAAATTTCAGCCCCGCGTACTGCGTGGGGGTACTTCTTTTTTCGGCAAGCTCCCGCGCGACCTTCCGGTCAAACAGCGCCTTGCTCCAACCATAGGGGTTCATGGGCCTGAGAGCGTTCAAATAAGGCAGGTCGTCTCTGTCGTCAAAGCCGCGCTCCCCGGAACCATAGGTCGCGGCGGAGGAGGCGTAGATGAAGCGTTTGCCGTGGTCGCGGCAATACTCCCACAAGCTCCAAGAGAGGCTGAAATTCGTCTTGATGATCCAATCGCAGTCTTTTTCCGTGGTGGTGGAGACAGCGCCCATGTGGGCGATACAGGAGATTTCCTTTTCGTGAAGGTGAAGAAAGCTCATTATGTCCTCAGGCCGCGCGACGGCGGCAAGTTCGCGCTTCGCGATGTTCTTCCACTTGTCGCCAGCGCCAAGCCTGTCCACCACGACAATATCTTTGTGGCCTCGCTTTTCCAAACCGGCCACAATGTTGGAACCTATGAATCCCGCTCCCCCGGTAACGATGAGCATGGTAAAACCTCCGTATAAATCTTAAGATGTGGCGTCAAACACGGGCTGTATCCGCTTTACGCGACGTATATTGACATACCTCGCATAAATCGTTGGAAACAACAACCAGAGCGCAGGTCTTGCCGCAAAGCGCGCATACGGTCGTTATTCCACAAGTAAATTAATTGGCAGGGATAAACAGCCAATTTATGTAATCGGTTGTAGTCCCGTCGGCATACCCTCCTAATTTCTTAAAGAACTCCTTTACCTTAGGCGCGTTGGAGCTAAATCCTTCAGGGAAGCTATAACCATGGCCTTCTTCAAAAGATTCTATATACACAACCGGCCTGTATTTTTTTAAAGTATTTTTCATGCCTGTCAACGCCTGCAGTTCAAAATTTTCCACGTCGATCTTTACAAAATCTATCCTTTCTTCACCAAGAGCAATATTATCTAACGCTTGTATTTTAAGACTGAATTTATTGGCGATACCAGACTCCCGTATGCTGGTCGTGCCAATATCGCGAGGGTGCGCATACGCGACCTCGCCGAAAGAATCTTTGTCACCTAGACCGATATTGTGAGGGATGATAATTTCTTCAAGCCCGTTCAAGGTTATGTTTTTAGTCAATATGTCGTAAGTTTGTGGGACGGGCTCGAAGGCGTGTACTTTGCCAGCGTTGGCATTGATCGCCATAAAAATAGCGTAATTTCCGATATTGGCGCCAATATCAAGAACAACCGCGTTAGCGGGAATGTATTTCTTTAGTCTTTCAAGAAACGCTCGTTCATGAAAATCACGCCCGTTCACAATAGAATTTGCGCCTGCATCCCAAGGGTAAAAAGGCACATAAAATTTTATTCTTGAGGGAAGTTCATATACATCGCCATTGCGCTGCAATTCCATCTTTTTGCATAATTCGACATGATATTCTTCTTGTTTTCTAAGGTGGATCTTGCATAGCTCGTCCAGTTTTCCGCATAGCTCAAGTTGTGGCTCTGGTTTTATGAATTTTTCGCGTTGATCCATCGAATCTTCCCCAGCCACGCGCGCCATCATTGCGTTTCTTACTTTACGTCGCAATTGCTTTGGTGGAATAAAATTACAAAGTAACTGTACTAAAGTTTTTTTTATAGAATGCGACCTCAACCAGCGAGGCCATGTTGGGGTCGTCAACAAGTGTATATTCTTAGGAGACTGGGATATTGTGGTCATCAACGAGCGTATGTCTTCCATCTCTTTTTTGAGTTCACGCACAAGATTGCTTTCAGGAGACTGGGATATTGCGGTCATCAATGAGCGTATGCTTTCCATCTCTTTTTTGAACTCGCGCGCAAGATTGCTTTCAAGAGAGTGAGATATGGTGAACGTGTAAGTAAGCGTTAGAGCCCATTGGTTAGCGCGAAGATCCTCTTCCAGGCTGGACGTGTTCATAGGGTTGAAGTTACCGATAAATATATCAGGCTGACTTGGGTCGCAAGGAGCGTCAAGAGTTGTGGGAAATTCTTCTTCGCATTCGACAAACTGGCAGAAGTCTTTTCGCGCGTAGCTCACCTCGAAAGTGTCAGGCAGGTAACGAAAATTTTTCAGTACTGTGCCACCACCGTAATTATTGGCGTGGATATGGATTAACTGGTGTGTTTCGTTCAATTTTCTTAAAATACGCGCCTGTCGTTGCCACTCGCCGCCTGTGGCTCGAAGACAATGAATTTCTAAACTGATTTGAGCGAATTTCTTTATATCTTCGGTCTGAGCCGTTTCCAACATGGACCATTCATAACCTTCTATATCACACTGCAAAATAATCTTGGTCGCGCCTTGGTGCCCATTTTCTTTAATGATCTGGCGCAAGTCGCGCTCATTTTGTTGTGGATTCTCATCTCCGCTAATGTTGAACCGATTGAAATGTACGCGAGGGTGATTGTAAGGAGAAATATCTATCGTGCCGTCATATTGCCAAACGTCATAACCGCGCTCTAGCATGTCGAGAGAAAATGGATCATAAGACGCTATACCAAAACTATAAGCAATACCCTCCTCAGAAAAAGCGTCAAGGAATATATACCCACCGTCGTTTTTCGCGCCAAGGCGAATTTTCTTGTGCCCAACGGCGGTCATTGGTTTTAAGATTTCATACATCTCCTCAGCGTTGGCATAAGCTTCGTCTGAAAAATCACATATAACCTTGTCGCCATCACGCGTTCGCAGAAATTTGAGCTTGTTGTGTATAATTTGCGGATTATTATGTCTAGCGTCTTGAAAAAGCATGTTGTTTCCCTCCTTAAAGTATAAAATTTGAAGCGCTGATTAAGGAAGCACTGATATAATGGGGTTTTTAGGGGTCTCAGGCCCCTAAGCAGGGCGTGGGGTAGAACCCCACAAGGGGTTAATCAGCGTTTCCTTAGAGCTCCTAACATAACCCACCTGTTTGGGCCTTCAGGCTATAAAGCAATTTTTATAAATGCAGTATTTCAAAGTAAACTTTATCAAGATAGCATGGTTATGATAGATACTC
>JAITGK010000037.1 GCA_031280635.1 Synergistaceae bacterium | reverse complement strand
TGAGGTAGGCCCCCAGGCGGGGGCTTTTTTATTGGGTTACAAGACTAACGGACCGGGCGCGGCGGGTCGCCGCGTAAAGGCGCGGGCGTTCCCTCCTCGCGCTCCCGGCCTGTTTCTTTTTTTTCTCTTTGGTTGGACGGCGCTACGACCTAGAATAAGGTTCAGCAAGGCAAAGAGGCGAAGATGTACCATAGCCACACCAACGTCACACCGCCGTCCATACAGGATTTTCAAATTTTACTGAATGAAAACGTTTACGAGATGGGCGTAATCTCTTATAATCAAGACGTGTTCATAGTCAGGCCAGGTGATGGGTGGCTACCAACGGAGAGTGAGTATCGGGAAATTGCAGCCAAGATAAGAAAGGAAGTTGACCACGATGTGCAGAGTTTACCTAATTTTGCCGAGTGGAGTTTTGAAGAACGTACATATGTGGCTATCCGGGAACAAGCGTACAGAATAGCACGGTACTTTGAATGGAAAATGTATGGAGGGAGCATTCATGGGTAAATTTTTTAACACAAACATGAGTTCACTTAAGGCAATGAATGTTTTGTACAAAGAAATTGATGGCAAGTCGGAAGAAGAAAAACGTGAGTTATACGATGAATACGAAAAAATCAGTAGCATAATCTTCCAACGTGAAATGGATCTCGCCGCTGAAGGTTGGATGTGTTGAAGAGTTTTAGCTCCTTCCCCTTTTCGTGTAAGAATTAAGAAATATCTATAATTATACTATAATAAGGGAAGTATCATGAGCAAAGAAGCCCTTGTGTTGCTCTGCCGCGAGTGGCAGAAAATACTTCGTCTGCGGGATTGGGAAATTTTTTTGGATATTGTCAGGATTTGGGATATGCCACCGTCCGCCTTGGGACACAACAAAATCGATATGCTTAAGAAAAAATCCGTGATAGCTGTTCTGGACGAATCGGATTACAGCCCCTGCGCGGCGTGACCTTATGATGTGGAAAAAACCTTGGTTCATGCGCGGCCGCTAGTTCTACAGTGGGAGTTTTTTTGTTGAGAGATGGGTAACTGAACTTTGTAGTCCCCTCCCCTTCAAATCTGTTAAAATAATAAAATAAAGGCAAAAGAGGGGGGTATCTATGTGACCATTACATTGGAACTTTCGCCGGAACAGGAAGTTCGGGTAGAAACGTTGGCCCGCCATATGGGAAAGTCCCCGGAAAATTACCTCACCGAACTTTTGGAAGAAGTGCTGGAGGACGCGTCCGATTTGGCCATTGTCGAATCGCGCAAGGGGGAGCCCTATATCCCATTTGGCGATGTTTTGGTAAAATTTGAGGCGAGGCATGGGGTACTCTCTCAATATTAAACCATCTGCTGGAAAAGAACTAGACGCGCTTCCGTGGCGTGCGCAAATTCAGTCTATGAAGGCTATAATAACGTTATCTATCTCCGCGAGGCCTGAAGGGTGCAAAAAACTTGTAGGAAGCGACAACGTTTACCGAATCCGAATAGGAGAGTACCGTATCATATATCAGATTGACGATACGGCGCAGGCCGTTTATATCGAAAGCGTAGGCCATAGACAGGGAATTTACAAGAATAAATAACACTTGCCCCCAATCGGGGGCTTTTTTATTGGGTTACAAGACTAACGGACCGGGCGCGGCGGGTCGCCGCGTAAAGGCGCGGGCGTTCCCTCCTCGCGCTCCCGGCCTGTTTCTTTTTTCTTTTTGGAGAGAAAGAATCAAACGCAAGCGGATCTCGCGGCTCAATTTGGGGCCGCCAATGTAGCTTTCGCTCCTCAATTTTCAGGAGCCAACCTCGAACGAATTCCTTTTATCCGCCACGCGCGGGAGGCGCTGGGCGAGACTATCAGCGGGAGGCTGAAATCTATGGCGTTGAAGTACAACATTACGGCGGAGGAACACGGCAAGCTCGACGAGGGACTCAAAGAGCTCTATTCCGAGAAGGACGGGACGTTCCTTCTCAGGGTCGATGGCCTTGAAGACGTGAGTGGACTCAAATCGGCACTTGAAAAAGAACGCCTTTCAGTCAAAGAGTTTAAGGATAAAGTCAAGGCGTGGGAGGCCCTTGGCAAAAGTCCGGAAGAGATCTCCAAGACGCTGAAGGAATTTGACAAGTTTAAGCTGGAGCCTCAACCAAACCCCACCAACAAACAGCTGGACGCCCTTAGGGCGGAAATGGCCGCCTTACGCGAAGAGCAGGCACTGACAGCCGAGCGCGCGCGCCAGCGTGAGCGCGACGAGCGCGTCTCCAAGATGTTTGACGGCTACCCCGAAGAGTGGAAGTCAGACTTTTTATCGTTGGTCAAGGGCGAGACCGACGAGGAGATAACCGCCAGTGTAAAGACGCTCAAAGAGCGCTACCCCCTTCGAAAATCCGTTGGGGGACCGTCGAGCCCAAACCTCGAGGTCACTCCAGACGCGTTGAGGAACCGAGTCAAGGCTATGGCGAAAGAAGCGAAGGAACAGAGCGAAGGCGCTGGGCATTGGAAGGGCTTTTAATTGGAAGGGCTTTTAACAGGAACGACGAATAGGAGGAACGTATATGGCTAATTTGGGACAAAGAACGGAGGTCTTTGGGGGGCGCAACGAGATCTTAGCGACCTACCCCGGAGGCATTTCCAGCGTGACGGTTCAGGTCAGCGACGTTGGGCTCACCGCGGACGAGCATGGGAGAAAAATTCTTCCGGCGGGAACCATCGTAGGCGGTATCAACGGCAGCGTGTTTGAGGACGCGACGCGCATGGTGGCGCGCGGCGGCGCGGCAACGCTCCGTACCGCGCTGCCTGGCGGCGACAACGATGTCGAGTTTGTGGCCAAAACAGGCGGCGCGACGACCGTCGCCTACGTCAAGCCCGCCCCCAGCGCGCCGTTGAGCGTGGCCGTCGCTGGCGGCAACATCACCGTTACCCTCGCCACCAACGCGCCCGGCGATATCGTCTCCACCGCCAACGACGTGAAAAACGCCGTTAACGCCACGGGGGCGTCCGCCGCGCTCGTCGAGGCAAAGAACATCCAAAGCGACAGCGGCGAGGGGATTGTTACGGAAATGCCGCTGACGGCGCTTACCGCCAACGCGAACGTGCCCGTGGCCGACGGCGTCCTTTATAACGACGTGGATTTAACGTATGGGCCGCGTCCAGGCTCCATGATTATCGCGGGGAACATCAACGCCGACAAAATCCCCGTCCTTCCCACCGCGGCGCAGAAAGACGCCATGAAGCGCTTAACCTTCATGAGCTACCAGAACTGAGGAGAGTGAGTCAACGTGCCCAACAGAAACATTTTCGAGGAGTTTACGCCAGAACTCATGACGCTGTATTGGCGGGAGAGAGCGCTTCCGGAACGGCAGACCTACCTTGGGGCCGCGCTCTTCCCGTCCGCGTACAACCCCGACCTCTCGTTGTCGTGGATTCGCGGCCGCACTCCCGCGCCCATCGCCCTGAACCCGTCCGCGTTCGACACGGAGCCGCCCCTGCGGTCGCGTTTCGGGTACGAGAAGATAACGCGCGATATGCCGTTCTTCCGCGAGGCCCTTCACATCAACGAGGAGGAGTTCATGACCTTGCAACGCGTTGAGCGCGGGTTGGTGAGCGAATCTTACGCTATTCCGGTCAAGAACAAGATTTACAATGACGTGTTTGACCTGGTTGAGGCCGGTCGGGTGCAAAAAGAGGCCATGCGTATGCAGCTCCTGGGGACGGGCGGCAAGATCTCGGTGGCCGGGGCCCACGGGGCCGTCTACTCCGTGGACTACCAAATGCCGGAGGAAAACAAGTTCGTCGTGGCTCCTGGTTTCGCTTGGAGCAACACCGCCGCCGCCGACCCCATAGAGGACCTTCGTGTATGGCGCAAAGACATTCGCGACCGCGTGGGGAGCTATCCCGCTAGGGTGATTCTCAGCGCGAAGACCTGGGGCTACATCCGGGATAACCAGAAGATAAAAAACGGCGCGCTGCTTGCCCTGGGGACGGTCGCGGGCACGGCCACAACGGTGGACGTGAACATTCCCCCGGACAAATACGCCGAATACATCCGTTCCGCGCTCTCCGACGGCGCCGCCGGAAGCGGGAACCTGGAGTTCATCGTTTACGACAAGGTCTACAAAGCCCACGCGCGGGCTTCGCTGTCGCAGTACTTCCCCGACGACGTGATAGCGCTTCTGCCGTCGGGAACGCTTGGGAACACCTGGTGGAGCGACACGCCGGAGTCCCTGGACGCGGGGAACGGGAAGTTCGAGACGGCCAGCGTAAGCGACGGCGTCGTCGTGTGCCAGAGCCGCAACGACAAGCCGCCTCTGGGGTTCGAGATTTGGGCGTCGATGATAACGCTGCCCTCCTTCGAGAGGATTTTGGACTGCGGCTGGGCAAGGGTGGTGTAGGCGTGAAGGCGTGCGAGGCGCTTTGGGGCAGGGTCGGCAAACATCGAAAAGGTGATTTTGCCAATCTTGAGGACGACGACGCGGACCGCCTCCAAAAGCTGGGGGCGGTGTTGATTTTGCCCCTCCGGGCGTCGAGCGAGGGAGGTGAGAGCGCGGATGACGCGGCCTTGGGAGACCTGGACGGAGTCGGAGTGGCTCGCAAACGCCGACCAATACCACAACGCGCGACTCACGGCTGAGGCGTGGGACGCCCTAGGGTCTCTAAAGCCCAGGGCTCTCGAAAGCGCCCGTACCCAACTGCGCCCGTGGCTTGACAGGGCGGCGTACCCCGCGGCCGTCTATGAGCAGGCCTTGTGGCTGACGACGGAGGCGGGCTTGAGCGCTCTCAACGACTACTCTTCCGTGTCCATAGGCGAGGGTTCCATCAGTGTCGCTTATGGACGCGGTCAAAAAAGGCAAAACCCCGAGTGGATGAGTCCCTTGGCTTGGGCTTTGTTGAACGCGGAGAACGCTGGCGCGCCTAGGTGGAGCGCGGGAAGGGTGGTTTAGCGGCGTGCCGGGCGTTATTGACGTGTTTCGCAAGCAAGCGGTCGTTTGGGAGAAACGTATTCCCGGTTCTGAGGACGTGTTTGGGAATCCCCAGTATGAGTTGGGCGTGGAGATAAAGGCGCGAATCACTCGGAAGCGTAAAACGTTCACCACGGCCCCGGGAGAGGTTATCGTCACCACCCGAGTTGTCATGACCACGGACGACGTAAAGACCGGCGACCGGCTCACATACGAGGGAGACTCCTTTGTCATTCGCGTGGGCCCGAACGAGGCCCGCTGGATTGATGGAAAATGGTGGGGGGCGTGGTGTTATGGCTAAAAATGGGTTCAAGAGCGCGGTGGATTTTGGGTTGATAACAGAGGCGAGGGAAAAGGCCTCTACGCTCGCGCTGTGGCGGCAGGGTCAAGCCGTCGTGTCCCAGGTTCAGCGGGACAGGCTGGCGCCCATCGAAACGGGCGCGCTGAGGCGAAGCGCCGTTGTCACCCTGAATCACCTCCCCAACCCGGAGGCCGTCTACGCCGAGGCGAGGGAGAAGGCCGTGGACAACCCCGCTCTCCCGCCGGCGGGGGCGCGCGCCGCGAAGGCGTATGTTTCCTACAACACGCCCTACGCGGAGGCGCTGCACGAGCGTCTGGACTGGAAGCCGCGCGCGACGCGAAAGCTGGCCAGCGGTCGCGTCGTTCAAAAACCGGCCGAGGGCGGCCCCAAATGGCTGGAAAAGGCTCTCGCGGCCTGTAAAAGTAAGTTCCCGGCCATCGTGAGCCGGACGTTTAAAGAGGTCTTCAAATGACCTTAATTGAGGCCTTGGCGCGAGAACTCCGCGACGCGGGGCTGACCGCGTACGCGCTCAACTCCCCGGACGACAGGGACGCCGCGGTGACGGTCAGAGCCTATATGGCGGAGGCTGTTTCGGTAGACCAGGCGGTGGTGGGGGATGTGGCGCGCGTCCAGTACGCCGCGCGCGGAGGGGGTTACGAGGACGCGGAGTCCCTAGCGTGGGACGCTTACAGGGAGGTATCGCGGCTTCAGGAACTCGCTTCGCTCATCGAGAACTACATGCCGCTTCACCCCCTTCAGCCCCCAACGTACTTGGGCACGGATGAAAAGAAGCGGCACATGTTCAGTTTCAACGCGCCCTATCGAAGACAAGGAGCCTAAGAGTCGCTTCACCGCCCCCTCCCCAAGGGGCAAGCCCCCGTTTATCGTGGGAGGTCGCTTCACCGCCCCTCCCGTTGGTCGGGAGAGCGCGCTTTGGTTGGGTTCGCGAGGGGCGAGGATCGATGATGGATTATGGCGGTTTGCGTAATCATACGCGGAAATAAAAGTTCGGAAAGTGTTGCCCAAGTAATGATCATATTGCGACAAATCCGCGTGTCATATGGTTTTTCAACACGTGTGTCATTATTTTTGAAAATCATTGTGCTGCAAGTGTTTAGTTTAAAAATATCAT
>JAITGK010000140.1 GCA_031280635.1 Synergistaceae bacterium | reverse complement strand
GAGAGTTTTACGCCATATTTACGAGGTCTTCCCCGCTTCATGCTGCGAACAGGCGGGAGGAATAAAACAGAATCTTTTCGAATCTGTCCGATAATATGAATGCCCTGTTTAAGTAAGGGAGTAATCAAAGAAGCTTTCATATACCATGAATCGATGAGAAGAAGGAGTTTTTTTGAGTGACTTAGGAATCGCAGCAGCCATAGGACCAAAATTTTGGCAGTGCGCAGTTTAGAGCGATTTCCGTCTTTTGACATCAATTGTAACCAAATAGGAAGTGCGGCGGACTTTACCTTGGAGGACACAATGAAGAAAAGTGATACAAAGAGTTGAGAAGAGACGAAATTTTTTTGATTAGCCTTAGGCGCGTGGTCGAAGTGAGTATCAACGCCTGGAGCTTTTTTAGAAGAACGCAGGACCTGTGTATCGTCAAGAGCAATGACGATTGTATCTGGTATGAATACTTGCAAACAAAGAAGAAACCAACGATTGACAATATCACGGCAGTGGAAAGTGCCACATTCGAGAGCTTTGTAGTAACTGTGCCATTGCTTGGTGAAAAAGACAGCAAGGAGTGCGTCTGTGACGTGGCCAGAAGAAGAGATAAGGGCACCAAAGATTAGCTCAAGAAACGTGGGCCGGAGTCTTGGGGGGAAAAGCGAGAAGCAGCCAATTAATCCAGCGGGCTAACTCAATTAAAATGATTCGTCGCAAGCTATCACCTACTTTTGAGGAGTGATTTACTTGCTATTATACTATAGAGTGACAAATAGAAATAATTTATGAAATACCTTATGAAAATTACGTAATTTCTGCAGCTATACTCTAAAGTCGAGATGCGGTAGTGAAAGCCATAGAATAAAAGATCATGATCCCTCCAAAACTTATCTTGGGCTGTTCAACGTTTGTCGGCGGCGTGTTCTCCGGGGGCGATGTCGAGCACGTCGCGGACAGGCTGAATCAGCGCCCTCTCGTACTGGCAGAGCCAGGAAGAACCGGGTTCGATGCCCTCGATGGACTCTCCCGCCTGGATCGGCGCGCCATTCTCAAACTGGTAAACGGCCGTATTGTAGGCGTGACGGACGACTTTGCCTGGGTCGAGCCCGCGGAAATGGTACTGCACGTCCGGCAGGCCGAGGGCATACAAGCCGAGGGTGTCCACCACGCTGTCCTCGGTTCCCCGCACGTTGAAGAAGCGCGCGTTGACCCCAAACCAAACGAAACGCCTGGGGTCGCCGGGATAGGGGTTGTTCCGGGCGCTCTCGGCGGTCAGCAGTTTCCCGCTGGCGTGGGGGTACACCGCCTCGCAGGTGGGGAACAGCGAAAGCGCTACTTCCAGCCAGTTGGCCAACACGTCCCCTCGTTCCAAAGGAGGAAGGCGCGCTAGAAAGTCCCCGATCATCACCTGCCAGGGGCAGGAGTCGATCCGTTCCGCGCCGTCGGGGCAGTCCCAGAACTGAGAGCGGGTGATGGCGTCGCCCAGCGGCTGTTTGATCGGGGCGCAGGGGACGAGGATCACCTGAGAGGGCGCCTTCTGCCCCTCCTTATACGCGACCGTGTGGGAGGTCAGAGCGAAGGCGCGCATGTCCGACTTTGATACCACGTCCACCCCACCGAACCGCTCCTTCAGTTTTTGCAGCAAAATCTCAGGCGGCGGGTCCTCGGCCTTCTCCCGAAACAGCAGCGAGATCATGTACACGCCGGAGTATTTTACCTCCTGGCTGAGGTCTTGCTTTAAAACACCCTTGCCGCCTTGACTCATTGCGCGATTGCCTCCCGTTTTTTATTCGGTTTCAGCCGAGATTCTAACAAAAATTGACTGAGTTCCCCAAGATGATGTTATGATGAAATTAATACCTACCGAAGCAGAGGTCAATATTACCATCAAAAAAAATTTTTTCTGGACGGAGGCGAGCGAAAAATGAGAAGTTTTTGGACAAACGTGAAAAAACTGGAAGAGGGGACGCGGCTGGTGCGCGTCGCCCCGTCGCCGGGCGGGGGCGCTTGCTGGGGCAGGGAAGCCGAGGGGCAGGTAGAGCTGCTGGACTCCTCTTTCAGCCCCACCGGGGGAAAACTCACGGCGGAGAGCCTCACCTACAGGACGCCCATAGACCCCGTGAAGATATGGTGCGTCGGCCTGAACTACCGCGAGCACGCCAGGGAGTCGAAAATGGAGCCCCCTGACGAGCCCTGCTTCTTCATGAAACCCTGTACGTGCCTGGCTGCCCACGGTGAGCCCGTGAGACTCCCATCGTGGGCGGGGCGCGTGGATTACGAGGGGGAGCTGGCCGTGGTTATCGGCCAGGCGTGCCGCCGTGTGAGCGAGGAAGAAGCCCTGGAATACGTCCTGGGCTACTCCTGCTTCAACGACGTCTCTGCCAGGGTGCTGCAAAAAAAGGACGGTCAGTGGGTGCGCTCCAAAGGTTTCGACACCTTCGGACCCTTCGGTCCGGCCCTGCTGGTGGGCAAGGCGCTGCCGGAGAAGGCGGAGCTGACGACGCGCCTGAACGGAACCATCGTGCAGAGGAGCCGCTTCGGGGACATGATCTTTTCGGTGGCCTCCATCATCTCTCATCTGAGCCGTTTCGCCACGCTGGAGGCGGGGGACGTGATCGCCGCAGGAACCCCCAGCGGCGTCGGCTCTCTCAAGGCGGGGGACGTGGTCGAAATCTCCATCAAAGGCGTGGGAGTCCTAAGGAACCCCGTTGTGGAGGAACCATAGCGCAGAAGCGGCGGCCCTGAGTTATAATCGTAGGGCATGATTTTTATGAACGTGAAAACGTGGGGCGGCTCGCCGGGCTTGGCCCCTAAAAATTGGGAGGCTGGCATGTTGAAGAAAATCGCGTTCGTGAACGGGCGCATACACACACCAGCGGGGGTGAGGGAGGCCTTGTTGATCGAGGGCGGGCGGATAGCTGAGGCGTCTCCCCCGCCGAAAACCCATCCAGACACCGAGGTCGTGGACTTGAAAGGTCGGTCGGTGTTCCCTGGTTTTGCCGATTCGCACATGCACTTCATAGCATGGCTGGAGTCACAAGAGCTTCTGGACTTGAAGCCCTGCCGCTCCATTAATGACCTGAAAGCGGCCCTTGCGGCGCACATCGAGACACATCCGGCGGGGAAGTGGCACAGGGGCCGCGGCTGGGACCACACCACTATGGGTCGGATGCCGAACCGCCATGACCTGGACGAGGTGTCACCTGAGGTTCCTGCCGCCCTCACTCGCGTCTGCGGACACGTGGTGGTGGTTAACACTGCCGCCCTTAAGCTGCTGGGGGTAACGGCGGAAACTCATGTTGAGGGCGGCTTGATCGGGATCGGCGAGGACGGTGAGCCCGATGGCCTGTTCAGCGAAATGGCGGTCCGCTGCGTTTACGAGCATATCCCGCGCCTTCAGGACTTCGACATGCTCCGCCTTTTGGAAAAGTACGGTCCCCAGGCGGCGAGCTTTGGGCTGACCCAGTTGCACAGTGAGGACATGGGTTCCTTCGGCTTCGACTTCCGGCGAGTCGTCAACTTCTATACCAGCGCGGAACGCGACGGCAAGCTGCTCTTCCGCGTCCGGCAGCAGTTTTCCCTGCCCAAGCGAGAGAACCTCCTTGAATTTCTTTCCGAGGGCTGGCGGACGGGGGACGGAACACCACTTTACCAAATCGGACCTCTGAAACTGCTCTCCGACGGGTCTCTAGGAGGACGCACCGCTTTTTTGCGCAAGGACTACGCCGACGTCCCAGGGGAGCGGGGCGTGGTCATCTACAGTCAGGAGGAGTTGAACGAGCTGATCCTCACCGCTCAGTCATCGGGGATGCAGGTAGCGGTTCACGCTATCGGCGATGGGGCGCTGGAGATGTGCCTAGACGCCTTCGAGACGGCCCAGGCCGCTAGCCCTGGGGTTCTCCGCCACCTGGTGGTTCACGCGCAGATCGCTGACGACCGTCAGTTGGAGCGCATGAAAAACCTCCGGGTGGGAGCCGCCGTGCAGCCCTGCTTCGCGCCCTCCGACCGAGAAATGGCCGCTGGACGCCTGGGCCGGGAGTGGGCTTCGCGAAGCTACCGCTGGAAAACCATGCTGAAAAAGGGCATCGCCCTGGCGGGGGGGTCGGACGCGCCTATCGAGAGTCTTCGTCCCCTGGACGGCATTCACGCGGCCGTTACGCGCCAAGATCAATCCGGCGCGCCTGAAGGCGGCTGGGTCCCGGAGGAGCGGCTCACCGTCGCCGAGGCGTTCTCGCTTTACACCTGGGGTAACGCCTGGCTCGGAGGCAGCGAGAAGCGCCGCGGGGAGATCCTTCCCGGCCGGGACGCCGACCTGACCATCTTGGACGAAGACCCCTTTTTGGTGCCCGCGGCGGAACTCGGGAAGATCGGCGTGGCAATGACCCTCTGCGGCGGCCGCGTCACCTACAGGAGCAAAAATATCGGATGAGGGAGCGGTATCGTTTTTTTGCGGCTGATTGTAATGGTACAATTACAGTTGACAGAAGCAAGTTTTTGGTGAAGGGGCAGAGCCCCACGTCAGACGGAGGGGAAGTGGGCTTTTATGGTGCGCAAAAGCGGGGTGCTTCTGTCCGTGACCTCCTTGCCGTCAAAATACGGCATAGGGGATTTGGGCCCGGAGGCGTCCCGGTTCGCCGAGTTTTTGAAAAAGGCCGGGCAGAGGGTGTGGCAGGTTCTGCCCTTGACCGTGGTGGACGGAGGCAGCGGAAACTCTCCTTACAGCCCTCCATCCGCCTTCGCGGGCAACCCGCTGCTTATCAGTCCAAAGGTTATGGCCGCGTCGGGCCTTATCGGCGCGGACGACTTGAAGGACGCTCCGGCTTTCACTCATGGACGGATCGACTATGACCTGGTACGCGGCTGCAAGAACAAACTCCTGCGCCTGGCCTGGTTGAATTTCAAGAAGGCGGGGCAGAGGACGGAGTACGAGGGATTTTTCAAGGATAACCGCCATTGGCTGGAGCCCTACAGCTTTTTCGCAGCGCTCAAGGAAGACCATGGTGGAAAGTGCTGGTACGACTGGCCTGAGCACTTGAAATACCGCCATCATGAGGCGCTGCACCGAACGTGGGAGGCCCTTCGGGACGAAATCGAGTACCACCGCTTCGTCCAGTTCGTTTTTTACTCTCAGATTTCGTCTTTAAGAGACTGTTTGCGGCAGTTCGACATCGAATTCGTGGGTGACATGCCCATCTACATGACCCTGGACTGCGCCGACGTGTGGGCAAACCCCCACCTTTTCGAGCTGGACGAACAGCTGTTGCCTATTTCCGTGGCGGGCGTCCCTCCTGACTATTTCAGCAGAACAGGGCAGTTGTGGGGAAACCCCCTCTACCGGTGGGACGCCATGGAGTCCGACGGCTTCCAGTGGTGGATGAACCGCCTGCGTCACCTTCTGCGCGTTTTCGACAAAATACGGATAGATCACTTCCGGGGGCTCATCGGTTACTGGGCGGTGCCCGCGGACGCGGATACCGCCGAGACGGGCTGTTGGCGCAGCGCGCCGCATCAGCGATTCTTCGAGCGTCTGAGCTGGGAGTTCCCGAACAGACCCTTCTGGGCCGAGAATCTGGGCGTCCTCACGCCGGAAATCGAGGCCGCGCGTAAGGGCATGGGGCTCCCCGGTATGCTCGTTCTGCATTTTGCCTTCGGAGATCCCGGACAGAACCTCTACGCCCCCCACAATCACACCCTCGACAGCGTGGTCTACACGGGAACCCACGACAACAACACCTCCCTGGGTTGGTTCGAGGAGGACGGGACCTCTAAGGAGATCTCTAACCTGACCCTTTACCTGGGCAAGGAGATCAGCCGCAGCACGATCTGCGGGGACATGATACGCATGGCCATGTCCTCCGTGGCGGAGACGGCGGTCATTCCAATGCAGGACTACCTGGAGCTGGGGGAAGAAGCCCGAATGAACGTTCCCTCTACGCCCACAGGAAACTGGGAGTGGCGTATGCTGCCGGGGCAGGCCTCGGATCACCTGGCGGCCCACATCAAAACCCTCTCCAGACTCTACGGCAGGGCATAACCTCAAAATTTCCGATCGGATGCCCTCGAATTCGAGGAAAATTATGAGATAATGAAACAAAATGAGAAAGGGGTATTTGGGGATGATTCAGAGACTTCACAGGAGCGACTTGGGCAATTCTTTAAGAAACCTGATGGAAAACGACCCGGCTTTCAGACCTCTCGCCTACTTTTCGATGGAGGTAGGGTTGAAGGAATCCATTCCCACCTACTCCGGCGGGCTGGGGGTTCTGGCGGGCGATATTCTGAAGAGCGCGGCCGACGTGGGGCTCCCCATGGCGGGTGTCACCTTGCTGTATCGCAAGGGTTACTTCGTTCAGGAGTTCAACGATGACGGCTGGCAGAAGGAAAAACCCGTCCAGTGGAACCCAGCTCACGAGCTGACTTTGCTTCCCAATAAGATTTCTCTGACACTTCAGGGGCGCGAGATTCACGTAGGCGTTTGGGTGTACGAGATCGTCGGTGAGACGGGCTACCCCCTGCCCGTGTATTTCCTGGACACCGACTTCGAGCCCAACCACCCCGACGACCGCCGGTTGTGTTGGTACCTCTACGGCGGGGACAACTACTACCGCCTGTGCCAGGAGTTCATCCTGGGAGTGGGCGGTCTCCGTATGCTGCGCGACCTGGGCTACATGAACATCGAGACCTTCCACTTGAATGAAGGCCACGCGGGGTTTTTGACCCTGGAGCTGATGCGGGAGCAAGGGTACTACGATCCCGACAAAATCCGGGAGCAGGTGGTGTTCACCACCCACACCCCCGTGCCGGCGGGCCACGACTATTTCGAGTTCAGTCTTATTGAGCGCGCCTTCCCGCCCGACGCCTTGGCTGCTATCCGGCGCATGATGCCCGACATGCCAGGGGTGTCTATGACGGAGCTGGGCCTGCGTTACAGCCGCTATGTCAACGGCGTGGCAAAAAAGCACGCGGAGGTCAGCAACGCCATGTTCAAGATGGAGACCGTGGACTGGGTCACTAACGGCGTACACCCAGCCACGTGGGTGAGTTCCGGCATGCGCAAGATATACAACAAGCACATTCCCGGCTGGGAGCAGGATCCGGGCCGCCTCGTTCAGGCTCTGACCGTTCCCAAGAAGGAAATATGGGCGGCGCACCAGGCTGCCAAGCTGCGGCTCTTCGCCCGCGTTCTGGAGACCACGGGCAAGCAGTTGGACCCGGAGGTTCTGACCCTGGGGTTCGCGCGCCGCGCCGCCACTTATAAACGGGCCGACCTGCTGTTTTCCAACGTCAAGCGCTTTTTGGAGGTGGCGGGCGGGCGCAAGGTTCAGTTCATCTTCGCGGGCAAGGCGCACCCCAGCGACAACGGCGGCAAGGCCGTCCTGCAAAAAATCCACAGAACCGCGAAAGACCTTCAGGACGCCATCCCCATTGTCTTCATCGACAACTACAACAGGGAGATCGCCTCCCTCCTGACCCAGGGCGTGGACCTGTGGCTGAACACCCCCATGCGCCCCCGCGAGGCCAGCGGCACCAGCGGCATGAAGTGCACGATGAACGGCATCATGAACTTCTCTGTTCTGGACGGCTGGTGGATCGAGGGCTGGATTGAGGACGTGACGGGCTGGTCCATCGGACCGGAGCCCAGCGCAGCGGACTACGACAGCCACTACGACGAGTCCCTGGACGCCATTGACCTCTACGAAAAACTCGAAAAGAAGATCGTTCCGACTTATTACAACAACCACGAGAAATGGGTGAGCATGATGCAGCACACCATCGCCCTCAACGCCTCGTTCTTCAACACTCACCGCGTGGTCAGGGAATACGCTTCAAAAGCCTACTCCGTCGATTTTCGGGGAATGTAGGGCATGGCCGCGCAGCAGGACCGCAGGCGGAAGCCGGGGGCGAAAGCGCGGGCTTCCGGGGCTCCAGCTTCCCAAGCCGCAACTCCCCAAAATCCAGCTTCCAAGTCCCCGGCAAAACCGGCTTCCAAGACGAGTTCTTCGGAGGTTTTGGATTCAGGGTCAAAGTCCTTGAATCCAAAACCTTTGGAATCGAAATTTACAGACTCGGAGGGGTCAAACTTGAGGGTTCTTTTTGTGGGGACGGAATTATCCCCCTTCTCCAAGGTTGGCGGGCTTGGGGACGTGATGGGCTCCCTGCCGAAGGCCCTGCTGAAGCAGGGTGTTGACGTCCGCGTGGTGACGCCTGCCTGGTCGGGGGTCATGGAGCGGGTGCGGGACGGGGGATACAAGGTCTCCACCTTTTCCCAGAAGATCAGCGCCTCTTACGCCTGGCAGGCTGCCGACGCCGTGGCGCACCGTGTCGATGTGGAGGGAGTGCCGGTCTATTTTCTGGAGTCGGAGTACTACGCGGGCGAGATGTACCCCTGGGACTTGAACTCCTGGACGGTGCGCCCCTTCGCCGTCTTCGCCATGCAGGCCATGGCCCTGAAAAAGGTCATTGGCTGGGCGCCTCACGTCTATCATTGTCACGACTGGACGAGTTCCTACCTGCCCTGCGCCTTGGTCTGGCACCGCCAGCTCCGCGATCACGGGCAGAAGAGCGTTCTGACGATGCACAACGCCGCTCACCAGGGAATGTTCTACCCCGGTTCGTTTTTCGACGAATCCGGCATGGACCCCTCTTGCTTCAACGCGGGCGGGCTCGAATTTTACGGGCAGGTGAGCCTCCTAAAAGGCGCGATTTTCACCGCGTCGGCGCTGACCACCGTTTCCCCGCGCTACGCCTGGGAGATACAGACCCCCGAATCCACCCAGGCCTTGTCGAGCGTTCTCTACTCCCAGCGCCGCAAGCTGAGCGGCATTTTGAACGGTATCGACGTGGATTTCTGGAACCCCGCGACGGACCCCCTCCTGCCGGAGTGCTATTGCGCTTCCTCGCTGGCGGGCAAGGCGGCGTGCCGTGCGGAGCTTCTGAAAAACACCCCCTTCGATCCGGCTTACAGCGGTCCTATCGTGGTCTGCGTTTCTCGCCTGGTGGAGCAGAAGGGGTTCGACATCATTCTGCCCGCCCTGAAACAGGTGAAGGAGCTGGGAGCGAAGTTCATTTTCCTAGGCAGCGGGCACCGCTGGATCGAGGACGCGCTGAGGGACGCCAGCGCGTCCAACAGCGACTCCGTGTGTTTCTTCCCCGGCTACAGCGAGCCCCTGGCCCACCTTCTTTATGCGGGGGGAGACATCTACCTGATGCCGTCGCTTTTCGAGCCCTGCGGCTTGTCCCAGATGATCGCCATGCGCTACGGCACCGTTCCGGTGGTTCGCGAAGTGGGCGGACTTCGGGACACCGTGACCGACGCCGACGCGGAAAGCGGCGGCAACGGGTTCACCTTCCTGACCTACGACATTCAGGGGATGCTCTGGTCTCTGAAACGCGCCATAGAGCGCTTCTCCAACGTCAAGGCATGGCAGAAAATCCGCGCGCGGGGCATGGCGGAGGACTTTTCCTGGGACAAATCGGCGCACCTCTACGCGGAACTCTATGGAAAAATTCTTTAGAGCGTTATATACAAATTAGGGAGGGGATGCCATGTACGGAGGGAAATACGGGAGAGTTCTCGGTGTTGTGCTCGCGGGGGGCAAGGGGGAGCGTCTCATGCCCTTGACTCGTTACCGGGCGAAACCGGCCGTTTACTTCGGCGCCAAGTACCGCATCGTCGATTTCGCCCTTTCTAACCTGGTCAACAGCGGGATTTACGCTATTTATGTCCTCGTCCAGTTCAAGAGCCAGTCCCTGAACGAGCACATTGAGCAGGGATGGCAGTTCGGCGGGGCCATGCGCGGGCGCGACTTCTTCGTGACCTTGGTGCCCGCGCAGATGTGGCGTGGTGAGCATTGGTTCCAGGGAACGGCGGACGCCGTTTTCCAGAATCTGCACCTCATTTCCCTTTTCAAGGCTGACCAGGTGTGCATTTTCGCGGCGGACCACATCTACAAGATGGACGTGGAGCAGATGCTGCAATACCACCTCACCAAGAAGGCCGACGTCACGGTAGCGGCCAACGTGGTTCCCGTCGCCGAAGCGTCTCAGTTCGGCTGCATCAAGACTGACGCGTCGGGGCGCATCGTCGAGTTCCTCGAAAAACCCTCCGTACCACCGGAAATTCCCGATAGGCCGGGGTTTTGCTACGCCTCCATGGGCAATTACATCTTCGACCGGCACATCTTGGAAGAAGCCCTTGTTCAGGACTCCCAGCAGCCAACCAGCCACGATTTCGGGCGCGACATCATCCCCGGCCTGGTTCAGCAGAACGCCAGGGTCTACGCTTACGACTTCTCGACCAACGTGCTGCCCCACTCCACCCGCGAGATTGAAAGAATGCACCAGTGGCGTGACGACAAACCCTACTGGCGCGACGTGGGAACCATCAAAGCCTACTGGCAGGCCCACATGGAGCTTCTGTCCTACGACTCCGAAATGACACTCTACAACCCGATGTGGCCCATACGCACCATCTCCTACGCCGACCCCCCTTCCTACTCTTACCCGGCTGAGGGCCATGAGTGCGCCGTTAACCGCGCTCTCATCGCGGAAGGCTGCCGGGTGTTGGGCGCGGAGGTGTACAAGTCCGTCCTGTCGCGGAACTGCGTGGTTCAGCCGGGCACGGTTATTGAGGAAAGCGTCGTCGCCCAGGGCGTGGTCATCGGGCGGAACTGCCGCATCAAGCGGGCCATCATCGACGCCCACAACTACATTCCCGACAACACCGTGATGGGAGAAGACCCCGAGACCGACGCGCGCAGCTACGCTATCGACTCCAATTCCGGGATTGTCACCATGGGAATGCCTCGGATCCGCTATCAGAAGGACGTGGACGAAAAGGCCCTGGACGCCTTCTCCTGGTCCACCTTCAGCTAGGGCGGCCTCGCCCGCCGCTTATGACGAAGCCCCACATCGCGGCTATTTTAAAAAACCTCCCCGAAAGGTCCGGCGTGTACATCATGCGGGACGCAAAAGGGGAGGTTCTTTACGTGGGCAAGGCCAAGCGGCTGAAACGTCGGGTGTCGTCCTATTTCCGGCACTCGAACTTCGCCTCGCCGCGCCTGCGCAAGCTCGTCGAACTGGTGGAGGACATCGCTATCCTGCGCACCGAGACGGAGGCCGAGGCGCTCATTGTCGAGGCCAAACTGATCCGGCGCTATTCCCCTTTTTTCAACATCGACCTTAAAATGACCGACCGCTACCCCTACATCCGCCTTACCCACGAGCCCTTTCCGCGCCTAGTCGTAACGCGCCGGAAGGAGGACGACGACTCGGCCTGGTTCGGTCCCTACGTCAGCGCGGGAAACATCCGCGCCCTGCTGCGCCTGGTGGAGCGGTACTTTCCTCTGCGCCACTGCAAGGGCGAGATACTGAAGGGAAACTCCGACAAGCGCCCATGCCTGGAGTTTTCCCTGGGTCGCTGCCTGGGACCTTGCGCGGATCGCTGCACGGAGGCTGAGTACCGAGAACGGGTGAACGACGCGGCCCTGCTGCTAAAGGGCGGCACGGCGGAGTTGGTGGATAGAATGAGGCGGCGCATGGACGCGGCGGCGAAAAGCCTGGCTTTCGAGGAAGCCGCTCGTTTTCGAGACACCATTCGCGCCCTCTGGCGGGTCTCCCGTCAGCGCGTCTCTGAGGCGCTTCAGGAAGACTTGGACTCCGAGACCTGGCAGGTCTTGACGAAGCTGCAGGAGATTCTCGGCCTAAAAATCCTTCCCTGGCGTATTGACGCTTTCGACATCTCTCATATGTCGGGGCGCGAGATGTACGGGTGCTGCGTGGTGTTCGAGCAGGGGAGGCCCAACCCCTCCCTCTACCGGCGTTTCAAAGTCCGTTCTCTTTCGCGTTCTCTTTCGGAGGATAGGGATGGAATCTCTTCAAGCGAAGCTCCCTCGGACTTTCACGTTGACGATTTCCGCGCGATTCAGGAGACGGTACTGCGCCGTTACCAGCGCGCGCTGGACAACGCCGAGCCCCTGCCGCAGCTTGCCCTGATCGACGGCGGACCCGTGCAGCTCGAGTTCGCGGTGAAGTCCCTGGAGGAGCTGAAGCTGGACCTCCCTGCCATCGCCCTGGCCAAGCGCGAGGAGCTGGTTTACCTTCCAGGGCGGGCAGAGCCTTTGCGCCTTTCTCTGAACGACCCAGCGCTGAAACTTTTGCAGCGTCTCCGCGACGAGGTGCACCGCTACTCCATCACCACGCACCGGAACGCGCGGACCAGCCGCCTGCGGCGCTCCGTGCTGGAGGAGATACCGGGGATCGGCAAAGCCCGCGCCGTGCAGCTCATCGTGAAGTTCGGGAGTGTTCGCCGCATCGCCATGCTGGATGTCGAAGAACTCGCCGCCGTTCCAGGCATTGGCCCCGCCTTGGCCCGGAAGATCATTGAGCACCTAAGAAAGCCGTAACTCTGTTCCGGGAAATTTGTCATTCCACGTTCTGTATCTGCTCGCGTATCCGCTCCAGGCAGGACTTTGCCTCGACTACCGTCCAGCGGAACTCCGCGTCGCCCACCTTGGAGCCCATCGTGTTGACCTCTCGGTTCATCTCCTGGATCAGGAAGTCCAGCTTGCGCCCCTCAGAGTTCGGGCCTGAAGCAATTTCCCGGAACTTTGTGATATGGCTCGAAAGCCGCGTCAGCTCCTCGGAAACGTCCCACCGATCCGCGAGAAGCGAGACCTCCTGCGCGGCACGGTTCTGGTCGATTTCCAGGTTAAACCGCTCCATGACCTTCTCCACCCGTGCCCTCAGCGATTCAAAAGCTTCCGACGAGGCGGTCTTCCACCGAGCCGAAAGGGAGCGGATCAGCCCCTCAAACGCCGTTAAGTCCATCTCCGCCACGACCCGCAGCTTCTCCCCTTCTGATTTTTTCATCTCCAGAAGGGCATCCACGGTCTCCTTGAGCAGGGCCTTCCATTCCTTCCATTCTTCCGCCGACGCTTCCCCGCCAACGCTGGGACGAGGCGAGTCGCAGACCCCAGGCAGCGCCAGCAGCGCCGCCAGTCCAAAATCCGTCGGCGCGCCCACCCGCCCGGAAATTTCTTTCAACTGAGCGCAGTAAGAGGAAATCGCGTCCTCGTCCAGCCGAGCCGTCCGGTACTCCGCGGCCCAGGTAATCTCCGCGTTCAGGCGGACTTTTCCCCTTTTCAGCCAGTCGCGCAGCAGCGACACGAACAGACTCTCAAAAAAGGAAATTTCCCTTGGCAGCTTCACGCTGATCTCCTGATAACGGTGGTTCACAGAGGTGATCTCCAACGTGGCCGCACCCCAGGAAAAATTCCGCGAGGTCCGGCCAAAACCAGTCATACTCAGAAACATTTTTTATACAGCCAGACTTGAAGGGCAATGCCGTGTTTCAGAATTTCATGTCCGTTAAAGGCCGTTTGCGCAATCAACTCCTCAAAATCCGCTTTCGTATACGCGCCGTTTTTCAAAAAAGTGTTGAACGACAGCTTGACGAACCAGCGATCAAAGCCCTTCATGCCGTTTTTGTCCAGCTCAGCCGTGATATCTTCCTTTGCGGCGTCGTGGTTCATGTCGAAAATCAGCGCCGCGCCGTCTGGTTTCAAGACACGGAACATTTCATTCAGCGCCTGCAGCGGCTTGCTGAAATTTTTGAACGCAGCGGAGCAGACTATGAAGTCGAAAGTTCCATCCGGCAGAGGCAGCGCGGAAGCGTTACCCTGGCTGAAATCCACGTTTACGCCCGCTTCCGCCGCGTTGCGTTTCTCGATCTCCACAAAGTCCGCGCTGATTTCCACTCCCGTCACGTCAAAACCACGCCGCGCCAACTCAATCGATAAATACCCAGGTCCTGGCGCGACCTCTAAAACCCTCGCCCCCGCGGGAGCGTAACCGCTCACGATATCCGCGTATCCCCGCATTTCCGCCAGACGGAATTTACGCGTGTTTTTGTCATACCATCTCGCCGTCCATCCTGTAATACCCAGGTCTTTCTCTTTGCGCGCCTTTTTCATGTTCAGCATGACCTATGTCCTCCCCTGTCTTTCCCGTGTCCCTGCAAACCCGCCGGATCAAGAGCCTCGTCCTTTGTGATGATTCTTTGCGTCGCGGACCGCGTCGAAAAACATCCCCAAGGGGTTCAGGATCAAGAGCGCTGCGGCGAACAAAAAGGGGAAAAACGCCGTTCCCCAAAATACCGTTCCACCACGTAGTTTTTCGCGGTATACGTGCGTCACAAGCACTTCGACCCCCATGGCGTAGGCGATAACGGCGAGTCTGGTAAAGTTTCCGCCGCGCCGCGGCGTTACGTAGTAACGCAGGACGACCGCCGCCAACCCCGACACCAGCGCGATCCCCCACACCAGGATTCTGTAGGACATCGGACGCCGGGGGTATGCGTAACTGATAAACAACGCCGCGATAAGCGTCTGCAAAACGACGCCTGCGTTCGCCAGTTCTTTCAAAGAAGCCATGAAAATTTTGGGCAGAGCCGCGAATGAGAAAGGAATGTGCCGGACAGGCGGCTTTTCGCCGTAGATTACGTCGTACCAGAAGGGGTCGTATTCTCCCTTATTCTCGTGTTCCGTGTTTTTTGTGTCCTTCCACTCCCGGCCAGAGCTGCCGCCCATGTTCCCATTGTACCCGACGTCGGGATAGGGAGACGTCAGCTTCTCATTTTTCATTTTTTTCATTAGGGCCTCGTAGGCGGCGCGTATCTGGCGGTAGCGCACCTCCGCGTCCAAAGAGGAGTCCTTGTCAGGGTGGTACAGCTTCGCCAGGCGGCGGTAGGCGGCGCGCACCTCCTCCGGTGAGGCCCCCGGACTGAGGCCGAGGGCAAAGTAGTGCTCGTGAAGGTTAGGGCTGCTCATGCGTCATCTGGGGAATATACTGCTCACACCAAAGAGCAGGAGTGACAGAAAAATCAGAATGACGCCGATGGAAAACCATAAAAGGGTGGACCCTGCGCAGCCTTTACTCTCGTGGAGTGACTCAAACAGGAGTTCCCTGTCGTCGTCAATGACAAAGCGCCACCCCTGACCTCCAGCGGAGGGTTGGGAAGAAGCGGAAGAACGAGAGGAAAAAGGAGAGGAATGAGAAGAAGGGGCGTGCTCCCAGGAGGGCGGCGTTTGCCACACGGGCTTGGGGTCGGGGTTAAGGTTAGGGAAAACCGTGCTGCCTTTCAGGGCCTCATAGGCGGCGCGTATCTGGCGGTAGCGCGCTTCCGCGTCCGGAGAGGTGTTTTTGTCGGGATGGTACAGCTTCACCAAGTGACGGTAGGCGGCGCGCACCTCTTCCTCGCCAGCGCCCGGCGAAAGTCCTAAAGCGGCGTAGTGAGCCTTGGCGCGGAGCGTGGACGAGTCCAAAGAAAACGCGGCGCACGCACGGGCAAAAACACCCGCCATCAGCGCCGCGAAAAACAAAAAACGCAAAACGCAAACTCCTGTTTGACGGGTCTTCAGGCGGCCAGGTCGATTTGGGGCAACGGGCCGCCAGTCGCCATCCGCAGCTCGAAGCCGCGTCCCAATGCCCAAAACCCGTACTTGGAGGCGCTGCGCGCGTAGGCATCCTTGGTCTCGTTAAGGTCCAGAGTCCCCTTGTTGTCTTTTCCTGATGTTCCCTCTGCGTCTTCCTGGATCTGCTCGAAACGAAGTCCTGCCTGGGCGGACGCTGCGCCTGACTTGATTTCGCCCTCCTTGGAATCCCCGCCCCTGCCCCTGGCTGCCGCGATGTCGCGCCTGGCTTGCGCGGCGGCGGCGGCGGCCCGCGCGGCGACGCCCATGTCCGGACCGGAAGGGTCGCCTGGGGCTGTGGCGGCCCGCTGTACCTGCTCCATGTCGCGCAGGGTCTGCTCGGGATCTCCGCTGTCTGGAACGTGAATTGGCACCTCACCGCCGGTGATGTAGCTCTTGCCGTCGGGTCCCTGAGTGTAGGTGTAGCTGATCGCGCCCGCGAAACGTCCGCCCGCGGCCTTGTGAGCCGACTCGTGAGCGATGACCTCCTGCTCAATCTGCTTGAGTTCGCGTACGGCCTCATCCATGCCTGGGTTTTTTCCTGGCTCCCGTGTTAACGCCTGCTTTTCACCCTTTTGGACGGGCTCCTTCTTCTCCGCGTCTTTCACGGGTTCGACGCCCACCTCGCGCGTGACGCCGCCCGCCACGCGGTTAACCGTCTGCTCGTCCCCCTGGATGGAGACCTCAGCGCCAGTGATGTAGCGGCGGCCGTCCGGCCCAATGGAGTAGCGGTATGTCGTGGAGACCTTTGCCCCCGCCGATGTCGCCTTTAAAGCCTGTTCCTGGGCGAGAACCTGCTGCTCCTGCAGGGAAAGCGACGAGGGATCGCTTTGCTGCTCCCCGGCGTGACCCAGGGTTCTGACCGAAGGCTGGAGATAACCACGAGACAACACGGAAGTAACGTTCATATCGAGGACACCCCTTTATTTACCAAATTTTTTCCATTCTATCACAAGCGTACTGCTCTATCACAAGCTTGAGTGACTGACA
>JAITGK010000109.1 GCA_031280635.1 Synergistaceae bacterium | reverse complement strand
ACTTCGTCGAGTTTCCGGTGTTTGGCGGCGCGCAGATGACCGTTGGCCGTCAAGTCTATGACGCGGTGGAGGCTCCTTATTTCCTTGACAGCGGCGTGAATCCGTTCAGCAAGCACATGGCTATGGGCACCGACTCCTGGCTGTATGACCGCGCGCTGGACTCCATTGGCCTCAAGAAGACCTTTGGGGCGGGTACTGCGTGGTTCTACGTGACGCATTCCACGTTCGACTTTAATGGGACTACGGCCGCGACCATACCGCCAGCGCCAGCACCCACAGCTGATGACTTTGGTTTCTGGGAACTCTACCTGGCGGGTCAGATTCAGTTCTCGGAGCGTTTTGGGTTTGACATAGGCATCCAGTACCTGCTCGGCGACGATTCGGCCAACCAGTATTCTCCTCCTCCGCCGCCTGGGGGCACCGGTCTGGAGCTTTCGAACATCTACACGGCCTTTGGTGGACTTCGCTTCAACTTCAACGAAAACATAGCTTTGAAGGGGATGTATTACCTGCAGGGCTTTGGCGGTACCAGGCCAGCAGGTAGCTATACGTGGTTGCAGGACGACGCCAAGGCCTGGCGGGCTGTCATCGACGTGAAGCAGGACATGTTGAAGTTCACCAGCTTGTGGTTGGAGTATGACATGCTTGACCAAGGTTTCTTTGTGCCTACGGGCGCAAGGGCTCTGTTCAACAATTATGACTGGGCCGGCAAAGAAATTGAAAGAGTCGTTAGTCGTTTGGGTGGGACGTCGGCGACCGCGCCCACAGTGATGCTCAATAATGACCTTACGATTTGGCGTATCGCGGCTCAACAGCAGTGGAATGATAAGATCGCTACCTTCGAGTACTTCGCGAACGCCACTGTTGGCGATGTCAGGCTCAATGCTGACGGCACTCGGAGTGACGGCGATATAACTCAGTGGGGTGTTGGCGTGGCGTACCAGTACAATCCGAGCGTTCTGTTTGGTTTGAGCTATGAGCAGATTAAGTTCAGCGATGAGGTGGCTGACGGTACGGGTCGTAGTGGACGTGGCCATGACCCGAGCCAGATCCGCTTCCGCACGCAGGTGTTGTTCTAACCCAACGGCAACAGCGAGTAAAGGGGGGCTTCGGCCCCCTTTTTTTATAGCGGGTCGCGCGGTCCATTCGCGGAAATAAGAGATCAAAACAGAGGGAAACGCCAATGAAAAGAAATAAGCGGGTTGTTCCCGTTCTCAAATGGGTTGGTGGGAAACGTCAGCTTTTGGACGGGCTGTCCTCTCTGCTTCCAGGCAAGATCATGAGATACTGTGAGCCCTTTGTGGGCGGCGGCGCTTTGCTTTTCAATTTACAGCCGAAAACCGCCTATGTGAACGACGTCAACGACGAGTTGATCCGCGTCTACAACGTGATAAAGACCGACGTCGAAGCCCTCATCGCCGCCTTGAGAGAGTTCAAAAATGAGGCTGAATACTTTTACGCCGTCAGGGATTGGGACAGGGACAAGGAAACGTATTCCTCACTTTCGGACGTGAAGAAAGCCGCCCGCGTGCTTTACCTCAATAAAACCTGTTACAACGGCTTGTTCAGGGTAAACAGCGCGGGCGAGTTCAACGCGCCCTTTGGAAACTACCGCAATCCCAATATAGTGAACGCCCCAACGCTTCGGGCGGTAAGCTCTTACTTGAACACGGCGGCGATTCATTTGACCTGCCTTGACTACGCGGAAGCGCTGAAGCCGCTGCCAAAAGGAACGTTTGTTTACCTTGACCCGCCCTATGATCCTATTTCGGAAACGTCTAATTTTACGGGTTACTCAAGGGGCGGTTTTACCCGAGATGACCAGATAAGACTGCGCGAATGCTGCGACGATCTGGACAAAAGAGGGATGAAATTTATGCTTTCCAACGCGTCGACAGATTTTATCAAAGAACAATACGCCGCTTATCCTATCACGATAGTTCAAGCGAAAAGGTCGGTGAATTCGAACTCGACGAAGCGCGGGGAAATCGATGAAGTGGTGGTGAGAAACTATAGACATTAGAGCCATTGGCTCTGTGGTTATCTACGTAAAGTGAAAGAGCGGAGTGAGGAAGCGTTTTTGTTTTTTGAAGCGATTGGAGCGGCGTTGAGAACGGGACAAGACGCTCAAGGCTGGACTGTGATTACTCATAATTATGAAAAAAGCTATACTATGTTGGGTAACGACAGGCTGCGGGCTTATGGGTCCAGGGGGCTTGTTTCCTGAAACTCACGCAGCGCGCTGAGGCCCAGGGGGATGGCGAGAATAAACGTGGCAAAATCTGAGGCGGGCTGGCTCAACTGGATACCCAGTATTCCCAGGCGCGGCGGCAGGGTAAGGAGGAACGGCAGCAGAAAGAGCCCTTGACGCGCCAGGGCCAAGAGGCTTGCCTTCATCGCCTTGCCAATGGTCTGCAGCAACATGTTGTTTAGAATCACCCACCCCAACAGGGGGAAGGTGAGGCATTGTAGACGTAGCGCCAAGGCTCCGACGCGCAGAACCTCTGGGTCGTCCCGCCGAAACAGCAACGCGACGATCCGCGGGGCGAACAGCCACCCCACGGAGGCCAGGATTGAGAGCGCCGCGGTGGCGGTTTTCACGCAGAACCAGAAGGCCCTTTTGACGCGGTCGTAGCGCCGCGCGCCGTAGTTGAAGCCACACACAGGCTGAAATCCCTGCCCGAACCCAATGAGCGCGGAGCTGGAGAAAATCGTTACGCGCTGCACAATGGACATAGCCGCGATTGCCGCGTCGCTGTAGTCCCCAGCGATCTGGTTCAAGCAAATGGCGCCCACGCTGGCGAAGCCCTGTCGGAACAGAGAGGGCAGGCCGCCCCGGAGAATTTCCTTGTAGGCGGAGAGGGTGGGGGAGAACTTCCTGACGCTGACGCGCACGTTGTCCTTTTGGGCGCACCCTACCAAAAGCAAAGCGCATCCCACGAACTGGCTGATCATAGTGGCCAGCGCCGCGCCGCTCACCCCCATGCCCAGCGTGAAGATGAGGATAGGGTCGAGAACCACATTCAGCGCCGCGCCGGAGATCATCCCCATCATTCCGTAAAACGCGCTCCCCTGGAAACGCAGGAGGTTGTTCAGCACCAGGGAGCCCGCCATCCACGGCGCGCCGATCAAAATGTAAAAGAGGTAGTCGCGAGCGTAGGGAAGAATGGTTTCCGTCGCGCCCAAAAAACGGGCGAAGGACTCCAAAAAGGAGAGACCCAAGGCGGCGAGGAGGCCTCCGGAAATCAGGGCGGACAAAAAGCCCGTGGCGGCCATGGCGGACGCGCCGTCCCAGTCCCGCGCGCCCAACTGTCGGGAGATGTAGTTGCCGGAGCCGTGCCCGAAAAAGAACCCCATCGCCTGAATAAGGGTCATCAAGGAGAAAGAGACGCCCACGGCCGCCGTGGCCTGGGTGCCCAACGAGCCCACGAAATAGGTGTCGGCTATGTTGTAAAGCGCGGAAATCAGCATAATGGAAATTGTCGGAACCGCCATGGCGCACACCAGGCGCTCCACGGGGGCCTCGGTCATGCGGGCGTATTTTTCATCCTGGCCGCTTGTCAAAATTTCACGCACTTCCCCTCCTCGGCATACGCATACCGTGTGTCGAGCGCTTATTTAGAGCCGTTGGCTCTAAGTTTTTGACTGTTGTTCATCACTACAAGGCGTAGCTTACATTATTTCCCGCCGAGGAACACGACTACAGAGCCTGAAGGGTTTACAGGTTTTTTAGACCCAGTGAGTCCAAAGCCAGCAGGGCCAGTCCGGCAACGCCATAGGGAACGCCCCCATCGTCCGCGATGAAGTCCGGGGAATGCAGGGGAAAGTTGTTCTGTCCCTCCCGCCCCACGCCCAGGCGAAAATGCGCGCCAGGAACGCGCTCCAGGAACAAGGCGAAGTCCTCCGCGCCCATGGACGGTTCAGGAAGCAGGCGCGCGCGCTGATCGCCAAAGTTTTTTCGAAAGAGCGTTTCCATCCTGTCGAACAGCGCGTCGTCGTTGACCACAGGGGGAAGCCCAGGGGAAAATTTGAAGCTGGCGGAGCCCCGCAGCATTGTCGCCGTCCCCTCGACAATCCGCGTCACGGCCTGAATGATACGTTTGTTCACGTCACTGGACAGCGCGCGGATCGTCCCTTCAATGACGACCTCCTCGGGAATGATGTTACCCGCCGCGCCGCCCGCGATCTTCCCCAGGGTCAGCACCCCTGTCTCCAGCGGACCGATCTCGCGCGCCACAATGGACTGAAGCGCGCAGATCACGTGTCCCGCGATTAGAATGGGATCAATACACCGGTGAGGATGAGCCGCGTGCCCCTGCTTGCCCTTGAGTCGCACCTCAAAAGCCTGGGCGCTGGCCAAGACCGAGCCCCGTCGAAATCCTACAGCGCCCACAGGTAGGTCCGGCCAGCTGTGAAGCGCGAAGATCGAGTTCATCTTGGGGTTCTCCAGCGCCCCGTCGGCGATCATGGCCGCCGCGCCGCCCGCTCCCTCCTCGCCTGGCTGAAAGATCAGCTTCACCGTCCCCTGAAACTCCGCGCGCAGGTCGTGAAGCACCTGAGCCGCGCCGAGAAGACAGGCCGTGTGCAGGTCGTGTCCGCAAACATGAGCGACCCCCGCGTTGACGGACTTGTACGGCAGGTCGTTGCGCTCGTCCACCGGCAGGGCGTCCATATCCGCCCGAAGCCCCACGCAACCCTCCGATCCCTGGGTACCCGCGCCCCTCACCAGAGCCGTGACCCCCGTGCCCCCGCAACGCCGAATGTCCGTCACGCCAATCTCACCCAGAATTTTTTCCACGAAGGACGCGGTGGCCTCCGTCTCCATCCCCAACTCAGGGTGCGCGTGAATATGGCAACGCCACTCCCGCACCCTTGACTCCACCTGGCGCGCGCGTTTCAATACATCCATCACAGACCTCCATGGCGACCCTCGATATTTGCCGTTCCCACCTCGCCCGCAAAGTGACCGCCGTTGACGCGCATTATCATACCAGACCTCCGCGCTAACGATTCGATTGAATTTTGGGCATTTATGGCGTTTTTCATGATCATACGCGGAAATAAGAGGCCAAAAAGCGGACAAAACGGCAAAAACTTCGCGCGGAAAAGAGCGAAGCGCTATAGTATCCGCATAGGAGATCCGAATATAAGTGTTTTTATCATATTTTCTGTTAGGCTATTGATCACTGTATTTTGGTTGGGTTAGACGCTCTAAGGCAGGGGATAGCGGTCCCAAACGGGGACACCCAGGAAAAAGCCCAGTTTGAACTCCTCGCTGCCATATATAGCCGCGAGTTTCAGGTTGACGACGTTGTTGGGAATGGTGAGCGCCAAGCCCACCTCCCAGGGCGAGGCCACGTTCTTGTAGTCCTCGTTCATGGCATAGCCATAAGCGCCGAACACCTCCGTCGCGACAATGCCCCAGACGCCGCGCCTCAAGACGTGCCGGAACGCCATGTTGACCCACGCCATGCGCTCCGCCTCTATGGGCCGGGCGGCGATGGAGTAGAGTTCTTCCGCCGCGCCCAAGTACGCGGCGTGTCCCTGTTGGCTCAAGTCCCCCTCGACATAACCGAAACGCAAGTAGGTCCGCCAGGCGCCCCTCGCCCCGATGACCTTGAAGAAGGTGAACCGGTAAAGGAGTTCCTCGCCGTCCGGCCACCAGGCGTCCAGCCGCCATGCCTGTCCCTTGGTGGGGTCGGAGGGAATGTCCAACGTGTCTTGAGTCGCGAAGAACGTGGGGCCGAAGGAGTTGGAGTCCTCTGTCCCAGCGTTGTGCTCGTAGGCCAGGCCAAGTCCCAGGCGCGCTCGCCTCGAACGGAAAAGATACCGACCTCCAGCCACGTAGCGATCCCAGTTCCGGTACCCGCCCGTAGTGCTCATTCTCCAGTTCTGCGCGCTCAGGTTGAATTCCCAGGAGTTCAGCGGCGCGGAGGCCGTCAGGTAGGACAGGTCGAAACCCCACTGATCGCTCAGGCGGATGATTCCATGCAGGGAGTCCAGGTCGCTGAACACCCCCCGCATCGTGCCCTTCAGGTAAAGCCAGCGGTAGGGATCCAGATTGGTGGAGTATCCTGAAACACCGATTTCCAGGTCGGCGTCTTTTCGGATGTCCAGCACGAGCACCACGTCGTTCGCCTTGCCTTTTTCCTCTCGCTGAAGGGAGTAGCTCGCCACAGAGATGTCTGGAGTAGTCATCAGCCGCCTCAGGGCGCTCTCTACGCTGTCGGCGTTGAGGGGTTTCCCGACCCAACGCAGAAAGCGTTTGCGCACCCGTTTGGCAACCACCTCCGGCAGGCCTACGACGCGCACGTCGCGGACCACCAGGGGCTCGTGGGGCGCGGAAGGTTTCGGGGCCGCGCTCGGCGCCTTGCCTGAGAGCAGACGTATCTCGCCCATTTTTTCCAGGGCGGCCTCTTTCCCGCGCTGAATGACCTTTTCCGCGTCGCCGACCCCAAGGAAGGGAAACCTCAGCACGTCCGGAATGATAAGAATATCGGCGCGGCGGCTCTCCTCTTCCGTCGTGCGCCGCATTAAAATCGTGAGCGACTGGTCAACCACATCGACCAAGGTATCAAGAGGACGATCGCCATTGGGATTGTCCGAAACGTCAACTCCAATGACAGGAAACCCCGGAAAAAGCTCTTTTGCCGTGTCCACGGGCAGGTTGGAGACGAGTCCTCCGTCCACTAGCAGACGCCCCTTCACCTCCCAGGGCTCGAACAGCCCAGGGATAGACATAGACGCCCGCATGGCGGAGGGCAAGGTACCCGAACGCAGGATGACCTTTTCTCCCGTTTTGATGTCCGCGGCGATGGCGGCGTAGGGAATCGGGAGCTTGGAGAAGTCCGCCGTTCCCACGTGGCTCGTGAGACGAACATAGTACTGGAACAACCTGTCCCCCGTCAAGATTCCCAGGGGGCCGCCGCTCTTGCCGCTCTTTTTGTAGGAGATTGTGTTCACCCTGGCCTGGCGTCCATCCCCGGTGAACACGTACATGGGGGCTGTATGCTCCGCCAAAAGCGCGGTCAGGTCCATCTCCTGAGCAATCTCCCGCAACTCCTTGGCGCTGTAGCCGCTGGCGTTCAAAGCCCCGATTACCGACCCGATGCTTGTTCCGACGATGCCCGCGACGCGAATACCCTCTTCTTCAAGCGCCTCGATGACGCCAATGTGCGCGAAGCCCCGCGTGCCGCCCCCGGACAGCGCCAAAACCACATCCGCCTTCGCGATCCCTGGAGTTGAAAAACATGTTAAAGTGACAAAGGCAAAAAAAACGCAAAAAAATTTGGGGCTCCGCCCCAAAACAAATAAAGACCTACTGGCCCTTGATCCCTCGGTCTTTGGCCTCTCAGTTTTCACCTGCCCGCTCGCGTCGCCGCAAAAGCTCAACGGAGTGGACAGCAAGCTAATGGAAAGGTTTCGCTCAACGAGAAACAAAGCGCGCTTCAGCAATGAATAACAAAAACGACTACCAGACCAAAAGCCGCCGCGTCCAGGGGTTCTGTGCGCCGCCTCGTGATACGCCGCGCCGGAGCGCGTCATGAAGCGGCGTTGAAGGAGAGAACCAGGTAAAGCTGCCCCGCCGGGTTCAGCGAGAAAGGCAAAGTAAAACACTTGACCCCGGCCGACGAAGTCGGGGCGTTGTGAATGTTCTCTCCAGCGAAAGTCTGAGGCGGCGTGACGTCCACGCCAGGTATAGCGGCTTGGATCAAAGCCCGCCCGCTGACCATATTGGAGAGTTCGCCAACGACGCTCATCGCTATCGGGTCGTTGGTGTTTGGGTTGATTGCCCCTCCCGACATAGCGGCAATGACGGCCTCGAAGCCCTCGTTGGTCAGCATGATGACCGCCGTCCCCTGCACACCGCTTCCCACGATGCCGATAAGGGACGCAGCGCACACGTCGGACACCTTCACCCCCTGAGAAACCTGTCCTTTGTTCAACGTTACATTCAGTCCCACCTCACGCGCCACCGAGATAAGGGACGACCCGAACGTATTGACAAGAACGGCAAGTTTATCCATATCGGCCATGTTACCATCTACTCCCTTCCAGCCCCTCGCTCCCCTTGCGGAAACCGGTGGCCGCGTTGAGTTTGTCAAGTCCAAAATCAAGCCTTCCGGCCCCGCAGCACGCGCAACACAATCACCCACGCAGCTAAGTCGTCCAGCGGCCTTGGCGGGACCCACAGCGAACTTGGCAAAAGCCTCCGCCACCATCCAGGACGGTGAAGCCGCCAGTAAAGTTTCCGCGCCGCCAGCGTGGTTCCTTCTTCACCCACGAGCACCGTCCTCACAGCAAGACGTTCCAGATACGGCAACACTTGCCTGCTCCCGGTACCGTTCCCCAGAGCGGCGCGCTCCAACTCCGCCGTTTCGTGGACAAGCGCCTGCCGCTCCAGCGTCCAAGGCGCGAGCGCTTTCTTCCACTGAGAGGGCGGACAATTCAAGGCCGCGACGACAAGCCCAAACTCCAATGTCGGACATATCCCCGAAAGGAGTAATTCGCCCGCGGAATCCGTCAGGGCCCACCCCGTCTTGTCCCGTCCCGGATCGACGCCCAAAATCACTTTTTTCCTTCTTCCTAAGCCTAAGAAAACGCTAAATGGGGCTTCGCTCTTTCGCCCAAAAAAACTCTCTCAACGACCGACAGCCCCCAAAGAATCCTTTTCACTTAACGCTTCCCCAAACTTTAAGTGTAGCTTTTTTCTTTCGTTTGCGCTGTATTATACCCTATTCCATCGCCATGCCCAAGGGGGCGAGAAACGGATTCCCACTTATCCAGTAGCCACATCCATTGTTCCGGGTGGACCGTAATCCATCGCTCCAACACATTATTGCACATTTTCAGAGACTTTTCCATGTTTATTCCAAAAAGGTTGCCGTCCTCATCGAGGAGGTCGCTCAAAATTTTCTCCACGCGGACCGTGTGGCGGACGCCGTCGGGGTTCCGCAGGGCCACAATGGGAACCACGGGAGAACCGAATCTCCGATACAGTTTCACGATCCCCGTCGCCGTGCTAGCGGGCAGCCTCAAAAAGGGAAGTACCACCCCTTCACGTCTGGCGTCTAGGTCTTGCAAGAGGGTGAGGACGCTCCCCTCGCGCAACGCGCGGAACGCCCCCCGCAGGCCGAAGCCCTTGCTGGGAATGATGCGCATTCCCGCGGCGCTGGTGCGTTGACTGTCGATCAGGTCTTCCACTCCGCCCGTGTTGCGTTGGGGGGTGTAGACGGGCGCTATCGGATAACCCTCGACCACCATTCTGGCCCCCGCCAGCTCCCAATTGCCCATGTGCGCCGTCAACGCCAAAACGCCCTTACCCCGTTTCAGAGCCTCGTCCAGGTGTTTTTTGCCCTCCACCGTCACCAGGGAAGCCAACGTTGGGCGCAACATGTCCAGTCGGGAAAACTCCACCATGGATCTGCCCATGTTCGCGTAGGACTTTCTGACAATTTCCCGCGCCGTGCTGACGCCCACGCCCAGGGCGGAAACACATCGAGCTTCCGCTCGATCCACCTTGCGCCTGTTGAAAAACCAAAACGCCTGTCCCACGAACGACCCCAGGCGCAGAGCCGCCCCATGCGGTAAAAGGTGAAGCAGGCGAACGGTGAAGGACAGCCATCGGTTCAACACGATACGGTCTGTTTCCTCGGAATTTTACACGCCCTATCTCTCCGACAGCTCCAAGAGGATGCCGCCAGTAGCCGAGGGATGGAGGAAGGCGATACGCGCGCCGCCCGCGCCCTTCCGCGGTTTTTCGTCAATGAGGCGAACGCCTTGGGCCTTAAGTTTTTCCAGCGCTTTCTCCACGTCGTCCACGCGGATAGCCAGGTGATGAATGCCCTCGCCTTTTTTCTCGATGAACTTCGCCACAGGGCTGTCGTCCGCTGTGGGTTCCAGCAGCTCCACCTCCGTGTCCTTAATAGGCAGGAAGGCCGTTTTAACCTTCTGCTCGGCGACCTCCTCGACGCCTGTACACATGATGCCCAAGGTCCCCTCCCAAAACTTCAAAGCCCCTTCGATGCTCTTCACGGCAATTCCAATATGATCGACTACAGTCGCCCTCATTCATAACCACCCTTTCTTAATGTATGGTTCTATTATACATTCTGCTCCTCAATTCCTTCAACACTTATTCCTGGTAAAAAATAACTACTCAGACAGACCTCCAGTCAGCCGCGTAAGGACAAGAGCTTTTACACGCGAGTTTCCTCTCAAAAAATGTGAGAAGGCGCTATACGTTTTGCTTTACGCGATGGCAAAAGGCTCGTACCGCCGGTCGACGTACAAAATGTTCTCCACCGTGGCAATCTCTATTTTTGTACTGAGCGGATAATCCTTGTTCGCGACGGCGTTGTAAATCTCAATCAGCTGGTTTTTCTCTTGGCATAACTTCACAAAGACGCTATCCTTAGTACTTTTCGTTTGCCTTCACCATATTTGAATCTCCAAGCGACAGATTCCCGCTTGATTCAGTATACAAGAAAGCGAGATAGCCGACAACGAGGAAGACGTTGGGACCAGGGCAAACGCATGAAGGCGTCGAGTCTTGCTACGACTGAATTCATTCTTCAAGCAAAAATACCTAAGCAAATGACGCGAAAGCGGTTGTCGCAAAGTAAGGCTCATGCTTTTGCCTTGTCAGGAGGATGAACTAGCTTGACATAGCGTAGTATAAAGTATATTATGAATATATAGATAGAGTGAAACGAACGGTGCTATTTGAGTATTCATAAACAATGTCGTCAACTTAAGTGGAAAAAGCCGAGTAACAAGTGACAATTAAAAAAAGCGCCAATAATTGTAAGGATACCCATATAGTGTATAGGGTATATCTCGTGATTATTGGTGA
>JAITGK010000090.1 GCA_031280635.1 Synergistaceae bacterium | reverse complement strand
TTCGATACTCTGTGACGTTTTGAACGGCTTCATCATGGACGCCGCGATAGATGCGGCGAGCACTTCCGAGCGTGACCCTGCTTTACGGCACATGGACAAACTCGATACGATTTCGGCGGCCGCTGAAGACGAAGCCAACGCGGCCATACGGAAGAAATGCGCCGGCAAAGATAACAAATACGAGTACGCTGCTAATTTGAACCAGATTATCGCGGCACTCCGGGATCATCCAGCGGCAGCCTGTTTCTTGACCTCAACAGAGGAGCGTCTTCGTGCATTGGATATTATTGCCGTTGAGATTGAAAAATCCGTGGTGCCCATACGGCCGGGACGTTCAGTGGAAAGACCGCTTACTCCGAGAAAGACTAAGTATCATCACAACAGGAAATCTCACACATAAATGCTTAAGTTGTTGACATTGTATTTTTATATATTCAATTAGCCTGTTCTTAGTCTTAATATGCCTTTAGATTTTAAGTTGTTGACATTGTTTTTGAAATAGCTACTTTTTGTCATAACTTTCTTTATGTATTTCCAATACTTGCTCACCGTTCTTCATGTGTTTCCCTAATCCGCCGCCGCACTCGTCTGTGATAATGTCCTTCTGTAAGCTGTCCTGTAACCTTCCGTAAGTAATAATTCGCATTCAAAAAGCGAGAATTCGTTTTCAGAAAGCGCGGACTGTGTTATTCTTACCATGACATGGATTTCCAGGGTTTTTGTGCACGATACGGTCATGCCCAAGAGCTTTCCATGTCCTTCTTTTTTGCAAACCATATGACGCGAGGTGTCACCATGAACAAAGAACGCGCGGTAATCATGATCGTGGACGACAATATCGTCAATTTGAAGGTCGCGAAGGGCGCTCTCGTGGAGTCCTGTGACGTGTTCACCGTGCCGTCGGCGGTGAAGATGTTCGAGCTGCTGGAACGCAGCAGGCCCGGTCTGATCCTTCTCGACATCGCTATGCCGGAGATGGACGGCTATGAGGCGCTGAAACGCCTCAAGGCCAACCACGAAACGCGGGATATTCCCGTTATCTTCCTGACCAGCATGAACTCCACGGAGAGCGAGATCGAAGGATTATCCCTGGGAGCCGTCGATTACATCTCCAAGCCCTTTATGCCGCGCCTTCTGCAAAAGAGGGTGGAGTTGCACCTCACGGTGGAGGTCCAAAAACGCCAGCTGAAAAACCAGGCGGAAAAGCTCAACGAACAAAGCCTGGCGCTTCAGGATTTCAACGACGGCCTTCAGAGGATGGTAGAGGAGAAGACCAGGAAGGTCACGGAACTGCAAACGGCCATCCTGAAGACCGTGGCTAACCTGGTTGAAAACCGCGACGGCGTCACAGGCGGGCACATTGAGCGCACACAGCGATGGCTCAAGCTGCTGATACAAGGACTCAAAGAAATGGGAATTTACAAAGAACAGCTCCGAAAATGGAACATCGACCTCATGCTGCAGTCCTCCCAGCTTCACGACGTGGGCAAGATAGCCATTGTGGACAGCATTCTGAACAAACCAGGCCGCCTGACCTCGGAGGAGTTCGAAGAGATGAAGCGCCACAC
The DNA here is from genome assembly GCA_031280635.1 of Synergistaceae bacterium. Classification (GTDB taxonomy): domain Bacteria; phylum Synergistota; class Synergistia; order Synergistales; family Aminobacteriaceae; genus JAITGK01. The sequence continues at coordinate 15,795 of JAITGK010000090.1, read as the reverse complement.
AACCCTAGGAGTCAGGATTATCGAAAAAATTGAGGAGGAGGTCTCGGACAGCGAGTTTTTACGGTACGCGAAGGTCTTCGCCGGCACTCACCAGGAGAAATGGGATGGCTCCGGCTACCCCGCCGGGCTGGCCGGGGAGGATATCCCTCTGCCGGGCCGTCTGATGGCCATAGCCGACGTGTACGACGCCCTCATATCGTCTAGGCCCTACAAAAAAGCCTTTTCTCACGAAGAAGCGGTTAAGATCATCCTGGAGGGGCGGGGGACCCACTTTGACCCTCTTTTAACGGACGTGTTCGCACGCGTGGCCGGTCAGTTTGCGTCAGATGGCCATTGAGCGGTAAGGAGACGGATTTCATTGTTGGGAAAGCTGCAATTGAAAATGCTGGCGAATTTGAAGGCGGTTTTCGCAGCGGTCTTGTTCGCCTTGTTGGCCGCGGCGGGGCTCACGTTCATGAGCGACAAGAGTGAAACGTCCGAGTGGAGGCCGGGAACCCCGCTGCCGAAGGAGCGCGTGAAGGTAGGGGTCATTCACGTCTCGGACATCACGGACGCGATCAGCGGATACGCCTACGCCCACGATATGGGTATCAGGGCCATGCAGGCGGAGCTGGGGCTCAAAACCAGGCAAATTTTCCGTAAGTTCAACATATCCGACACGAACTTCGCCGCTACCGAGCACGCCATCCGCGAGTGTGTCATGAAAGGGGCCAACATCATTATCGCCACAAGCTGGAACCACATGGACGTTTGCGAGAAGCTGGCCAAGGAGTACGCGGGGGTGCTCTTCGCTCACGGCAGCGGGATAAAACACAACGAAACCAACTTCACCAACTATTTCGGGCGTATTTATCAACCCCGCTACCTGAGCGGGATCGTGGCGGGCATGAGGACGGTCACGGGCAAAATCGGCTATGTGGCAGCCCTGGGCAAGGACAACAGCGAGGTGACAAGCGGGTTGAACGCCTTCGCGTTGGGAGTCGAGAGCGTCAACCCCAAGGCCAGGGTTTATGTGAAAGTTACCCACAGGTGGTACGACCCGGCGGGGGAGGCGGAAGCGGCCCGTACCCTGATAGAGGCCGGGTGCGACGTTATCGCCCAGCACACCAACACCTCGACCCCTCAAATCGAGGCGCAGCGCGCCGGGGTTTGGGGAATCGGCTACAACAGCGACATGAAGCGCGAGGCGCCGAGGGCTGTCATCACCTCGGTGGTTTGGAACTGGGGCTTTTATTACACGCACCTCGTGAAAAGCGTCGTGGATGGCAGCTTCACCACGGCGCCCTATCTGGGTGATCTCGAGAACGATATGGTGGGACTGGCGCTGCTGGACGAATCGCTTTTACCCCCTGGTGTGGCGGAGGCGGTGATCGCTGCGGAAAAGAGAATCAAAAGCGGAGAATTCGACGTCTTTGAGGGAGTGATGGAAACCAACGACGGGCGCTTTATGGGGCGTGAGAAAGCGCGCCTCTCTTACGAGGAAATCATGAGCACCGTCAACTGGTACTACCGCAACGTGGTCGAACTTTAACGCCGGGTTCCGATTAGTTTGTGCCGACGAAAGCGGAGCGCTCTCATGGATGGAAAACGGCTGATAAAAGAAAATTACTGGCAGGTATTTTTTGTCGTGATGGCGTTCTTTCTGATGACTTTGACCGGTTCTCTTTCGATCAGCGTCATCGTGCGGCGTCACCTGGTCCAGGGGGTGGAGGGGGCTATCCGCACGACCGAGGCGAGTGTGACGGTAGGTCTATCCGAGATGGAGGCAACGATAAACAACGTGGCGAACACCGTGCGAGGGATGCTCAAAGAAGGCACTTCACGGGAAAGAATCCTGGTTTACCTCCAAAGCACCTCCGCGTGGCTGCGCCAAAAAAATTTTTGGAGAACTGGCTTTTACGGCGTTTATGGGTACATCGAGGGAGAATCGCTGAACGGCATCGGGATCGATCCGGGGAACGAGTTCATCCCTCAAACAAGGCCGTGGTTCGACGCGGCTGTGAGAAACAGCGGATCAAAGACGGCCTACACCGAGCCCTACACGGATTGGATAACCGGAAAGACCATTTTAACGGCTGTTAGAAACCTGTACAGCGATTCGGGCGAATATTATGGGATAATCGCGATAGACATGGATATGTCCTGGCTTCAAGAGAACGCCCGCGGGCTGCAAATGGCGGACGGAAGTTACGGTGTGATCCTGAACCAAGATTTGACAGTAGTGGGGCATCCCAAGGACAAGTATATCGGCCTCCAGCTCCAGGACTTGGGAGAGGGGCAGCGCAAGATACACGACGAATTGATATTCAAGGGCGTCGTTTCGTCCATGAGCGTGAGGAATGTGGACAACATTCCGGTGACGGTTTCTTTCTCCCCCATTTCCAACGGCTGGTATGTCGGCGTCGTTACGCCCTTCGGAAGCTATTACAAGGACGTGTACCGCACTGCCGCCATTTTATCCCTTCTGGGTTTTTGCATGATGACGCTCCTGATCTATATCCTGCTCAAGCTCTCCGCAGCAAAGACGCGCTCCGACGAGGAAAGCAGGAGCAAATCTTCCTTCCTGGCTCGCATGAGCCACGAAATACGCACGCCCATGAACGCCATCATCGGCATGAGTGAGCTGGCCTGGAGGGAATACGGCGAACCCAAGGGGCTTGAGTACATCAAGGACATCCGAAGGGCTGGGGACCACCTCCTTTCCATCATCAACGACATCCTGGATTTCTCGAAAATTGAGTCAGACCGTTTGGAGCTTGTGAACGCACGTTACGAAATGGCCTCCCTTTTGAACGACGTGTTCGCTATTTTACGCCCCCGGCTCAACGAGAAGGTGTTGAGTTTCACCTATGACGTGGACACGTTCATGCCCGCCTTCATGACGGGGGACGTTTCGCGTGTCCGGCAGGTTCTTTTGAATCTTCTCTCGAACGCGGTGAAGTACACGGAGAAGGGCTTCGTGAAGTTCACCGCGCGGTGCAGCAAAAACAACAAAAATGGCGGCGGGGCGCTCTTGACCTTCACGGTGGAGGACAGCGGCATCGGCATCAGGCCGGAGGACCTGGGGAAACTTTTCGGCCGGTTTTCCCGCGTAGACTCCAAACGCAACATCAACATCGAAGGCACGGGCCTGGGCCTTTCTATCGCGCAGAGCCTGTGCCGCGCCATGGGCGGGGACATCACGGTAAAGAGCGAGTACGGGAAGGGCTCCGTGTTCACGGCGACCATGGCGCAGCAGGTGGCGGACCTTCGGCCGATGGCGTCCTTGACTCACAAAAACGCCTCCTGGGCGGAGGCGGGCAAGCCTCGTTTCTCCGCCCCAGGGTTCCGGCTGCTGGTGGTGGACGACAACGCAACGAACCTGAAGGTGACTGAGGGACTGCTCGCCCCCTATGAAATGGAGGTGGAGACGCGCCAGAGCGGAGAGGAGTCCCTCGAGCGGGTAAAAGAAAAGGATTTTGAGTTGGTGATGATGGATCACATGATGCCCGGCATGGACGGGATAGAGGCGGCGAAAGCCATCCGTGCCCTGGGCGGGCGTTGCACCAAACTGCCCATTGTGGCCCTCACGGCCAACGCTATGTCAGGAATGAGGGAGATGTTCCTTGAAAACGGTTTCGATGACTTTCTTCCAAAACCCATAGAAATATCCAAACTGCACGAATTGCTGGAAAAATGGATTCCTAAGGAGCGGCGGGCTCCAATAAAAAAGAAAGATGATTTGACCTGTAAGGTTGAGAAAGCCGACGGCAGGAGCGCCGCCGTCCCTGAACCGAGGAAAGGCGGAGACGGGCCGCCGATTGAGGCCGAGGGGCTCGACGCCGCCAGAGGACTGACCCAATGCGGCGGTTCACCGGACGCCTACAGGGAGGTGCTCAGCTTGTACCGCCGGGACGCGGAGGAGAAGATGAAGTACTTGAGTTTTTCTTACGCGGAGAGCGAGCTGAAGACCTTTACGGTGCACGTGCACGGGCTGAAAACCTCCTCCGCCAATATCGGCGCGTCGGACCTTTCGAAAATGGCGGCGGCTCTGGAGGCTGCGGGCAAAGACGGGGACATGGAGTACATCCGGGCGCGGGTGGACTCCTTCCGGCAGGCCCTGTCCGAGATGTGCGTCCGTGTCCAAGCCGCGCTGCCGGCCGAAACTCACGAACCCCCTGAAAAGAGCGGAGAACAGAGCGGAGAACGCCAGGAAGAGCCTGTTTCCCTTGAGTCCCTTGAGCGCCTGGAGACGCTCCAAGAAGCCCTGGAGGCGCGGGACGTGGGGACAGTGGACAAAATCTTGTCAGAGTTGTCAAAAGCGCCCCTGACCCCTCGAACCGTGAAACTTCTCTCGGAAATATCGGACTTGGTTCTAACCGCAGAATTTGAAAAGGCGATGGAAAAGCTCATGCCCCTCTTACGCCCCTGACAAGCGCGGCGGCGAGGTTTTCCGTGTAGGGTGGATAAACAATTCCCGCTTCGGTGATGATGCCGGTGACAAGCCGGCTGGGGGTTACGTCGAAGGCGGGGTTGTAGGCTTTGACGCCCTGAGGGGCGGTGGGTTTGTCCAGGTACTCGGTGATTTCCAGGGGGTCGCGCTCCTCAATGACGATGTCCGAGCCCTGGGCCGTGGCGAGGTCGATGGTGGACAGCGGACAGGCCGCGTAGAAGGGGATGTTGTGAGCCTTTGCCAGGAGCGCGACGCTGTAGGTTCCGATTTTGTTGGCGACGTCGCCGTTGGCGGCTACTCGGTCGCAGCCCACGATACAGGCGTCCACCCAGCCCTTGCTCATGACGGCGGCGGCCATTCCGTCCGTGATGACGGTCACGTCGATTCCCGCGCGGGAGAGTTCGTAGGCCGTCAGGCGCGAACCCTGCAAAAGGGGCCGCGTCTCGTCCGCGAAGACCCGCACGCGAAGCCCCCGCTCCTTGGCGGCGTAGACAGGAGCCAGGGCGGTTCCGTACTTGCCCGTGGCCAGCGCTCCCGCGTTACAGTGGGTCAGGATAGATATTCCGTCCCGCATGACCGCCTGCCCCTGAACGCCTATCTCCCGGCAGACCTCCTCGTTTTCCCGCTGGATGGCGAGAGCCTCCGCCTCCACGACCGCCTTGACATCCGTCACGGACCTGCCCCGCGACTCCGCGATTTTCTTCTCCACGCGCGCCAGTGCCCAAAAAAGGTTGACCGCCGTGGGGCGGGAGCTGGCCAAGAGTTCCGCCGCCTCCCTCATGCGGGACTGATAGCCCTCGAAATCCGCCTCTTGAACGACTCGGGACGCCAGCGCCATGCCGAAGGCTGCCGCAACCCCTATGGCAGGCGCGCCGCGCACCACAAGCTTCTTGATGGCGTCCTGGCACGCCTCGGCTGAACTGACCTCCACCCAGCGCGTCTCCATCGGAAGCGCCGTCTGGTCCAGAAAGAAAACCTTTCCGTCCCGGCACACTATCGGCTGTATCTCCTCAAATAAATCTGTCATTTTCACAATCACCTTGCCTTTGAATTTTTCGGACGGCCCGCCACTCTCGGATGACCTGTAAAAAGCTTTTTCCGTACCTTGCGAGCTTCGCTTTCCCGACTCCGGGGATGGCCAGAAGCTCTTCCCCATTTTGGGGCAGACTGGAGCACATGGCGTAGAGTACCGCGTCCGTGAACACAATGTAGGGGGGTACCTCCTGCTCCTCGGCCAGTTTGCGTCTCAAGACCCGCAGTCGCTTAAAAAGCTCTTGGTCCGCGGTGGGACTCGTTTTTCGCTCCACCTCCTCAGGGCCTTTCTGCGACCCGCGTCGGTGCATCAGAAGTTTTTCCTGCCCTTTCAAAAAGGGGCGCGTCCGAGGCGTAAAGCTCAGAACGGGATACTCTCCCTCCGAGACGGCGAGAAGCCCTTCCGCCGTTAGAAAATCGACCATTTCTTTGACGCGGTCCCTGGGATACTCCTTCATCAGCCCCCAAGTAGAAATTGTGTCGAGGCCTAGGGGCTTGATGGGGTCTTTCTGTGAGCCGCGCAGAACGGCTATCAGTAACCCGCTTCCGAAGCGGCGGCCCGTTCGTTCTTCTATGCGGAAGACGCAGGAGAGAATTTTTTTCGCCTCCACCGTCACGTCCGCGCGCTCCGTGGAGGAGACGCAATTGCCGCAGGCGTCACAGTTTTGGGGCACGTCCGCCTCCCCGAAATACTCGAGGATGGCGGCGCGCAAACAGCGCCCCGTATTGCAGTAGTCCACCATGGCTTGAAGTTTCCGATACGCCGCCCGCTTGCCTTCTTCGTCCTCACCCTGTTCGATCAGGAAGCGCGCTGTGACGATATCCCGAGGGGCAAAAAGCAGCGTGCAGTCGGCCGGAGTTCCATCCCGGCCCGCACGCCCCGCCTCCTGGTAATAGCCGTCGATACTGCCTGGCATGTTGAAGTGGAGCACGTAGCGCACGTTAGATTTGTCGATCCCCATGCCAAAGGCGTTGGTCGCGACCATCACCGGGTCACGGTCGTAGATGAAGGCCTCCTGGCTTTCGCGCCGCTCGGAGTCCTCAAGCCCTGCGTGGTAGCGCACGGCGTCGATCCCCTTGCCCCTCAAAAAATCGCGGACATTCTCGGCGCCACGGCGCGTCGAGCAGTAGACGATGCCCGGCGCGCCGGAAAATTTTTTGACGTAGGTCAGTAGAAACTCCAACTTATCCTTGGGATGCTCCACCTGAAAGAAGAGGTTTTCGCGATTGAAACCCGTGGTGAGGACGAAGGGCTCTCGCAGTTCCAGCTTTCGCGCGATGTCGTCGCGAACCTCAGGCGTTGCGGTAGCCGTGAAGGCCGCGAGGGTAGGCCTCTTCGCCAGCGCCGCCACCATCTTCGAAAGGTTCAGGTAGGAAGGCCGGAAGTCGTGTCCCCACTGGGAAACGCAATGGGCTTCATCAATGACGAAGAGCCGCGCGTCGAGGGTCTTGAAAAGGTCTCGAAAGGCTTCATTTTCAAAACGCTCCGGCGCGACGTAGAGCAGGGATATCTCCTCGCGCCGCACCGAGTCGAGAATTTTCCTCGTTTCGTCCCATTTCATGGAACTGTTGAGCGCCGCGGCGGCAATCCCGGCCTGCCGCAAAGCGTCGACCTGGTCCTTCATCAGCGAGATCAGGGGAGACACGACGACGGCCAGCCCACCCAGCGTCAAAGCCGGAATCTGGTAGCACAGGGACTTTCCAGCGCCTGTGGGCATGACGCCCAACGTATCCCGTCCCTCCAGAATACGCTCAATGATGGCGCTCTGCCCCTTTCGGAAGGAGGTGTAGCCAAAAACGTCTTTCAAAATGTCGAGAGGTTCTTTCAACGCGGCGAGGCCCCCCTATGCGCTTCAAATGGGCCTAGTATAGCATTTGGGAAAGTAAGCTTTTCCCCGCCTCAGCCAAACCGTACGTACTCGGTCTATCACACGGAAAAACCGACTTTTCGCCCTTCGTGGTCGCGCTTCATATCCTGCTCGCGCCTCAGGGCCCGGATCAGCTCCTCGTGGGAAACTTCACCGCGCTCGGCGAGCCAATATTGCGAGCGCACGACGTGGAAGTCCCCTGGCGCCAGGCGCGTCATGCCATGCAGCTCCGCCTCCAGCGCCTCTGGCAGCTTCCCGCTCACCATGGGGGCCAGCAGGGCAGAGTAAAGAGCCACCGCCTGCTCCGCGCCGGCGTATGTGAAACGCACCTTGAAGGGGAAGCGTCTCATAGCGGCCGCGTCCATGGTCTCCATTCTGTTGGTGGTGCAGATGCAAAAACCCCTGCACTCCTCCAGCGCCGTCAGAAACTCGTTCACGAGGGAGCTTTCCCAAGAGCGCTGTGCTGTCTCGCGAGAGTAGAGGAACGTGTCGGCCTCGTCGATGACCAGGACGGCCCCCTCCACCTCGGCGCGCCGGAAGGCCTCCGCCACGTTTTGCTCCGCCTCCCCAACCAAGGGGCTCAGAAGGTCGCTTGCCCTCTTAACGACGCACTCGCGGCCGATTTCATGGGCTATGTACCGGGCGAGGGCGGTCTTGCCCGTGCCAGGCGGACCATAAAAGAGCATTGTCCCGCAGCCGCGCCGCAGCGCCCCGTTGGCGACGTACACGGCGTCGGCGCGGCGGCACTTGTCCAGCAGCTCGTCCACGGAACTGTCGAGACATACGCCGGAAAGCGTGTAGTCCTCCTCTGACTTGACCTTTGGGAGGGTGGGCCGTCCATTGTTGCGCAGGGTCACGTGAGCTTGCAGCACGCGCTCCACTGCGCCGCCAAATTCTTTTGTACTGTATCCCAACGCCTTCGCCTGGCTGATGGCTCCCTCAATGACCGCCGCCGGAATCTGGTAATTTTCTGCCAGTATGCTGACCCGGCTGTCAGGGAAGCAGCTTTTCACCCTATGCCGCGCGATGACCTGCTCCCAGAGGTTCCGCCGCTCCTGTTTACCCAGGGCCCCAAAGTGAACGCTGAAGGAAAAGCGCCTCAGCACCGCCGGGTCGATATGGCCAATTTGGTTGGTGATCCATATCATCCGTCTCCCCGGCTGCTCCAAAAAGGAGTTGAGCCACGCCTTGTCCTTCGATTCCCAGCTCGTGTCCAGAAGGCGCTCCGCCTCGTCGACGAGAACAAAAGAACCCACGTGTTGCGCCGCCAGGTTCAGACAGGCGGTCAGGGATGCCCGGCGGTCGTCGTCATCGTCGTCCGCCCGACTGGCCACGGCCCACGCCTTTACGTTGAGGTTTTTGGCCAGACTCCTGGCGAAAGTCGTTTTGCCCGTCCCAGGAGGTCCGTAAAGCAGGATATGGACGGGAGCTTTTTTATCGCCCTCTTTTTTGGAAAGCAGGGCCTTGACGTGGTCCAAAACGTCCTCGGAAACACGGAAATTTTTGAGGGGAAGGGCGTCTCCGGCAAGGGGAACGCAGAAAGCCCGCGTCACGTCTTGGGTGCTGCCGCCGTCCCACAAAGAGGCGACCCCGTTTACCAGACGAAAACAACATTTGCTGATCTCAAGAAGGCCGCTGGAGGTGAGTTCCCTTATGGCCTCCTGCAAATCAGGCAGAGAGACGCCCAGCATACGGGCGAGGGTATCCCTTTCCATGGGTTTCCAAACTTCCATGTCTCCCACAAAGTAACTTTCCAAATAGGGGCGCGTTTGAAGGAGGTAGACGCTCTCGCTCAAAACGGCGGCTTCGCGGCTGACGCCAAAAATTTTCCCAAAAGAACGCCTCACGCGAGCGTAGTTGCCGGAGTCCCTGGAAAAAGATGCTGTTACCTCTTTACACTCCTGCATGAAGCGTCTCCTGGCGACGTTCACTAGGTAAGGATGATCGTCCAAAAGGTCGTCGAAGTGCGCGATGAGCGTCTTTTCGGTCCACTGCGCCGCGTTTCTCACGGCCTTGACGTCATCCTCCGCGTCGGGTTCCCCCGATAGCTCGGCCACGGCGTCTTTGGCAAGGGCCTTAATCAGGGGCTTCAGCCCTCCCATGATCCACTTCATGCACTTGAAAAAGGGGAAATCCATATCGGCGCCGGACTTCAGAAGCACCAAGAGCCACTCGGCCGCCTTGCGCCGCTCGTACAAAACCTCGTGACTGTTTTTCACCATGGGCACGTTTCGCTCCTTTCGTATTCGTTCCGCCGGGACTGTTATCAATAATAATAAACTGTTATCAATAATAATAAATTGAAAGAGACGGCTAACGATCAATCGTTCTAATTTTTTGTTATATTATAGCCCGAAAGATTTGACATACTCCCACGGCTAAAGCCGTTGGCTTTTCTATCGTATTATCCGTATTGTCGTAAAATATCCGAGGTCATCGAGAGCATGTGAATAGGGGGCAAGACCCCTTTGTGGAGTTTGGGGAAGAGCTTCAACGAAGCCCGAAAGCGCCGAGGCGCGGGAGGAGGTGAATCCCTCTCCCGCCTCAAAGCTAACCGCCGAGTCCGGGAAGCGCCAGGGAAAGCCAGGGTACGTAAGTCACCAGCAGCAGGACGAAAATCAGGGCCGCCACCATGGGGAAAATGGGTCGGCTCACCTCTTCCAGGCTCAGGCCCGTGACGGCGCTCGCCACGTAAATGTCGATGGCCACGGGCGGCGTGGCCATGCCAATGGCCAGACCCACTACCAGCATCAGGCCGAAGTGGATCAGGTTTCCTCCCACGCCCATTATCGCCGGCAGAAAAATCGGCGTTAAAATGATGAGGGCGGAGGCCGTTTCCATGAACATGCCCGCCACGAGAATGACGGCAACGATCACCAGGTACACCAGAGCCGGGATACCGTAGGTCAGTTGCAGCACCGCCCGCGCCACCTTGTCGGGAATCTCGTAGAACGCCAGCTGCCACCCGAAAATTTTCGACGTGGCGATGATGAACATGATGAGAGCGCTGGTGACGCCGGAGTTGACCACGAGACGGTAAACCGACTTAAAGTCCAGCGACCTGTAAACGAACACCGCCACGAAAAGCGAGTAGGCCACGGCCACGGCCGCCGCTTCCGACGGCGTGAAGCAGCCGGAGAAAATCCCTCCCAAGATCAAAACCGGCGTCATCAGCCCCCAAAGTGCGTTGACGAACTTATGGAGCTTTTCTCCGAACCCTGCCAGCTCACCCGCCGGGTAATTCCTCTTCCGTGCCATATAAAGGGCATAGGCGATCAGAATCCCTCCCATGAGGAAGCCGGGGACGAAACCCGCCATGAAGAGCTTGCTGACAGGCACTCCGGATATAACCGCGTAGAGCACCATCGGCACGCTAGGCGGGATGACGACGCCAATCGTGCCGGCGGAGGCGATGAGAGCCGCCGAAAAATCCAAGTCGTAGCCCTTGCGTTTGAGCTGGGGCAGGAGCGCGGAGCCCACTGCCGCCGTGGTCGCGGCCCCGCTGCCCGATATGGCTGAGACGAACATGGACGCCACTATGGAGACGATGGAGAGCCCTCCCCGTATGCGGCCCATGGCGGCCTCGGCGAAGACCACGATCCGCTCCGATATGCCCCCTCGCGCCAAAATATCTCCGGCCAGCACGAAAAACGGCACTGCCACCAGAGAGAAGGAGTTAACCCCGGAAAAAAGCGTCTGAGGCAGGGCTTCCAAAGGCATATCCGACAAAAACAGAACCAGCGTCGCCGATACTCCGATGGAAAGGGCGATAGGAACGCCCAGAACCAGCATCGCCAAAAACGAGACGATCAGCACCGTTCCCATTCACGCGCCCTCCTTGTCTGGGTCATAGAGCAGCAGGTCCTCCACGTGGCTCACCAGGTGCAGAATCGTCACCGCCCCCGTAAGGGGGAAAACCAGGTAAAACCACCCCATGGAGACGGGCATGGACGAAGCCATTTGCATCCTCTCCTGGTAGCAGAGCGCCGCGCCGTACCAAGCCGTTACGCCGAAAAAGACGATTCCCAGCAGCTCGATGACGATCAGCGCCGCCCTTTTGATGGGTTTTGGCAGTGAGTTGAGCAGAAAGCCCACCGCGATGTTCGCCCCCCGTTTGAAGGCCACGGCGGCCCCCAAAAAGGAGGCGAAAACCAGAAGGAAGCACGTGACCTCCTCCGACCAGGTCAGGGCCTTGAACCACATCCGGCACACGATCTGCAAGATCGTCACGAGAGTCATCGACGTCAGCGTGAGAAAAAGGCCCACCTCGCAGATCGCGTTTACCTTCTCGCTCGCGTTCCTCAGGAAGGAGCGAGGCCGTTCTGACGTCATGGCCCAGCCTGCTCTATTTCGCGTCCAGTATGGACTGGATGAGTTCTTTTCCGTACTGCTGCTCGTACTTCTCGTAGACGCCTTTCACCGCGTCCCGGAACAGGGCAAGGTCCGGCTCGGAGACCTGCATCCCCTTATCCTTCAGGGATTGCAGCCATTCGGCTTCCTTTTCGTTGTCGAGGCCGCGGTTGTGTTTCGCGGCCAAGAGCGCACTCTCGGTGACGATCTTCTGCTGCTCCGGCGTGAGCTTGTTCCACGTCCTCATGCTCATCAGGATCACGTTGGGGGCGTAGGCGTGGCGAGTGATGGAGAGGTACTTGTTCGACTCGTTGATGTTGTAGGCCGCGATAACGTTCAGCGGGTTTTCCTGCCCGTCGATGGTGCCCTGTTGGAGCGCCGTCAAGGCCTCCGTCCAGGCCATGGGAACGGCGTTGGCGCCCAAGGCAGTGAAGGAGTCGATGTAAATTTGGTTTTGCATGACGCGGATCTTCAAGCCCTTGATGTCCTCCGGCTTTTCGACAGGGCGCTTGCTGTTGGTCAGGTTGCGGAAGCCCCGCTCGCCGTAGGCCAGACCCTTCCAGCCCAGCTTTTCCATCTCCGCGAAAAAGCCCGCGCCGATGGAGCCGTCCAATACCTTGTAGGCGTGTTCTGGACTGGAGAAAAGGAAGGGCAGGTCCAGCACGCCGAAGCCCGGCAGGAAGTTGATCACGGGGCCCCCCGTGATGATCCCCATGTCCACCGTGCCCATTCTGAGGCTTTCCAGCAGGTTACGCTCGTCGCCCAGTTTGGCGTTGGGGTAGACCGTTACCGTGATCTCGCCGTTGGTGCGGGCCTCCACCAGCTCCTCGAACTTCAAGGCCGCCTTGTGGAAGACGTCTTCCTCGTTGATGGCGTGGCCGAGCTTCAAATCCAGCGCGTGTACTTCCCTCGCCGCCGCAAACCAAAACACAAAAAACGCCGCAGCACACAAAAACCTCTCCATAAACCTTTTCATACCAACACCTCCAAATAGAATCGGCGAGGAGGCTATACCCTGCCTCTCAGTCCGTTAAACCTCATGACCGCACCTGTGCTGGCGGAGCTTACCTGACTGGAATACCGTGCCAGCCAGCCGCTTGTAACCCTTGGAGCGGGGAGTACCTGTTCTCTCGCCCTTTTCTGAAGCTCTTCGTCCGCGGCCTGAACGTTGATCTTATGGGCTGGAATGTCGATCTCGATCACGTCACCTTCCTGCACCAGGCCGATCTCTCCGCCCTCTGCCGCCTCCGGGGAGACGTGTCCAATGGACGCGCCCCGCGACGCCCCCGAAAACCGCCCGTCGGTGATGAGCGCCACGCTCGTGTCCAGCTTCATTCCCGCCAGCGCCGAGGTGGGTCCCAACATCTCGCGCATGCCCGGCCCGCCGCTAGGCCCCTCGTAGCGGATGAGCACCACGTCGCCGGAGGTGATTTTACCCCCGAAGATGGCCTCTATGGCTTGTTCTTCCCCGTCGAAGACCCGCGCCGGGCCGGAATGTTTCATCATTTCGGGAGCTACGGCGCTCTGTTTCACCACGCAGCCGTCCTTCGCGATGTTGCCCCACAGAACGGCGATCCCTCCCGCCGCGCTGTAGGGGTTGTTCATAGGTCGGATAACCGAGGTGTCCCCATTGACCGCGTCCTTCACGTTTTCGCCCACGGTTTTGCCCGTGGCGGTCATAGCGGAGGCGTCCAGGTGCCCGGCCTTCAGGAGCTGGTTCATCACGGCGGGAAGTCCTCCCGCCTCGTGAAGGTCCTGCATGTGGTGGGAGCCCGCCGGGGCCAGGTGGCAGAGGTTTGGTACGCGGCCGCTCACCTCGTTGATGGCTTCCAGGTTTAGGGGAACATGGGCCTCGTTGGCGATGGCCAAAAGGTGCAGCACGCTGTTGGTGGAGCAGCCCAGGGCCATATCTGCCGCCAAGGCGTTGCGAATGGATTTTTCATTGATGATGGCACGAGGTGTGATGCCGCGTTCCAGCAGCTCCGTTACCTTCCTGCCCGCCCGCTTGGCGAGTTGGGTGCGGGCCGCGTAAACAGCTGGGATCGTGCCGTTGCCCGGAAGCGCGATGCCGATGGCCTCCGCAAGACAGTTCATGGAGTTGGCCGTGTACATTCCCGCGCAGGAACCGCAGCCAGGACAGGATGCCGCCTCGAGGCGTTCCAACTCGGTCTCATCGATGAGCCCGCCTTTGAACGCGCCCACCGCCTCGAAGTTTGTGTTGAGGTTGATAGCCTTTCCGTCCTTCCTGCCCGCCAGCATGGGGCCGCCGGAGACAAGCACGGAGGGAATGTCAAGCCGCGCCGCCCCCATAATCATGCCGGGAATGATCTTGTCGCAGTTAGGGATCAAGACAAGCCCATCCAGGCAGTGAGCTGCGGCCATGGTCTCCACGGAGTCGGCGATGAGTTCCCTGGAGGCCAGGGAGTACCTCATGCCCCCGTGTCCCATGACGATACCGTCGCACACGCCGATCATCGGCATGAGAATCGGCGTGCTGCCCGCCATGTAAACGCCTGCCTTCGCCGCCTCGGCCAGCTTGTCCAGGTGGATGTGGCCGGGAACGATCTCGCTGAAGGAGTACAAAATTCCGATCAGCGGCCGGGCGATTTCCTCCGCCGTGAACCCGCAGGCGTTAAAAAGGGAACGATGCGGGGCGCGGTCTGCCCCCTGTGTGACGGTTTGACTTCTCAACTTCATACTAAAAACCTCCTTAAAATATGGACCTAGCAAAAAGCCGGGGCCCTTTGCGGGTCCCGGCTCGGAGTTTTTAAAACGACGCAGCCTAGACGCCGACCACCCCAAAAGAGGACCCGCGAGTAAGCGCAACGATAATTATGAGAATGAAGACACAAAAAACAAAAAAACGCGCGTACTCCATTCGCTAAACCGTCCTTTTTTTGAAAATTTGCCTTGAAGCCCAGGTAAAATAATGACGAAACACCCTGCAAGAAATCCATGGAACTCACAAAGACACGAGAAAAGCCGAAAGCTGTTATACAGTATCCGATTCTAACCAGCGCAGCTCGAAATGTCAACCAGGGCGGTCTATGTCGGCAGGGCAAACGCATGAAGCCAAAGGTTGTGTTCTGAATTTATTGAATCAATACGGTTCGGCTAAAAAACCATACATTTATGACAAGCCCAACTATAATTTTGTGCATTAGTTCACTTTTTGAGAAACGAATACCTTTTCTGACCAATCTTGCATACCAGGTTCTCAAAGTTAAATGTTTTCTCTCTATCTTTTTGCGTATTTGTTTTGGTAACAACAAGCTTGTCCACAGAAAATCGTTTATAGTACGCATAGTTACCGTCAGTATACACTTTACTAATTTCAAGTCGGGCAAGCAATTCTATGAATTTATCAAGATTTTCGTGCTCTCGTGCACCAAACCAATATGCGACAACTTCACCTGTATCGTGATCTATTGCCCGCCATTGCCATATTGGGTGTTCTTTATCATGATAATAACTTCCATATTTTTAGCTCAGATATGACAGTGTCTGTACTTATACCCAATATGCGCGATATTGCCCGTATCCCTGCACCATCGGCAGACATTTTTATAATATCTTGTTTCACTTCAGGCTTATAAGCGTTATAAGTGTATTCGGTATAAAATTTTTTATTGGAATATTCAGTTTTTTGCATAAATATCGCTGTTTCCCATTCGAATCTTCATTTTTATCCACGTTTTCACTTCCACAAAAGGGACATGTTAAAGCTACTAAAACCATAATTTGTCCTCGTTTTAGTTTTTATTTCTTTCTCAGCAAATTATGACAATAAATTTAGAACGTTATCGACTCGCCTCGCTCGTCTCCGGCGTGGGCACGGCGGCGGTGATGTACGCGGTTCCGTGGGCTTTGGGCAAGGCGGGGAAGTCACTGATGAAGCTAGGCGGCGTTCCCATAAGCCAGGCCGCGCCAACGGCCGCTGAAATGGCGAAGAAAATCTTTGCCATCCCGGGAAGCGGCGAGATACTCCTGACCAGCGGGAAGAAAACGGCCGACCGGCTGATTCAGGGCGGGCTTGGGAACATGTATCAAGAGCTTGTGGTGATGGGCGTGGGCGAGGGCCTGCGGTGGGTCAACGGCCTGCCGGGAAACAGC
>JAITGK010000075.1 GCA_031280635.1 Synergistaceae bacterium | reverse complement strand
CCACGGAGTTGTTCTTCGTGATTTCTGAGTTTCACTTTTCCGAATCTTACATTCCTCCATTGAGAGTTTGTCAACTCACATTATAGAGGAATTAGCACCACTGTGCATATAAAGATTTTTGGAGGTGTTGTTTTTCTAATGATTTGACCAGAGGGAAGTCTTGCAATATAAGGGATTGCCTGAGCAATATCATTAAAAAAGCAACACTCCCAGATTTTTTTGTTAAAAACATTTCTCCGATAAAAGTAGCGACGGGCAGTACAACGGCGTCGCCCATAGCCCTATATCCGTCGTTATAAGTATCCGGCAGAACAAAACTGTCAGGCGCTCCCATCAGTCGCGCCGTCTCACGCGGAGACAAGAGGCGGGCGCGCGATTTATCGTCGCGCTTGACTATCAGGAATTGTTTGCTACTACCGCCCCCCGGAGCCCGCAAGCATCCCGCCACGCCGTCAAAGCGCAGTTCCAAGTATTGTTTTCCGCCCCGCGTTCGGCGGTAGCCCGTTGCGACGGCGCTCTTCATACTATCAAGTTTTTCCTTATGGCGGGGAGAGATTATCCGTAAAACGTCGTCTTTGTCATAAGGAACGGAAAAGTCTATAATATCCGCCAGGCAGCTATGGCGTTTCGGCGGTTTTTCCGCCCGCCACCATACCCACTCCGGCAAAACCTTTCCGAGATTGACGGCCGCTTTATTGTGAAGCCAATTCGGCTGAGTATCAATTAATTCTTGTGGAATGACCACATCATGTCTAACCGCGATAACAAACACGCGCGGCCTTGACTGTGGAACAAACTGAATCGCGTCAATCAGCATAGCGCCGCTTTTATATCCGAGTTCCAGTAAAGCGTGATGAAGTTTCGCGTAATTTTGGCCTTCGTTGCTTGAAAGCAATCCGGCTACATTCTCAATCAACAAAACAGCTTGACGTTCCGACATTTCTCGCAAAATACGGAACCATTCCCAAACGAGCCCACTGCGCGCCGCGTCAATCCCACCTAATGTCCCCGCTAAAGACAAGTCTTGACAGGGAAAACTTGCCCATGACAAATGAGCGTTAGGCAAATTGGAACCAGTAATGTTCTTAATATCGCCTAAAATAAAGTGATTACTGTTAAAATTTGAGCGATAAACACCCGCTTTTTTCTCGCTTATGTCATTTGCCCATACAGGGCTAAATATCCCTTTTAAACCGTAAGCCACCAATCCGCTGCCAGCGAAAAATTCGTGCATTGTCCAAGGAGCGCGGGACAAATCTACTTTTGGCGTGTCCATTGGCTGTGTTATCGCCATATCCATAGCTCCTTCTCTACGCGGCTAAGACGAGGGAGGCGACGGAGAAGTAGATGATAAGCCCGCCGGCGTCAACGAGGGTGGTGATAATGGGCGCGGCCATCAGAGCGGGATCGGCCTTCAGCAGTTTGGCCAGGAGTGGGAGCATACTGCCAATGGTCTTCGCCAAGACGACGGTGGCGAAAAGGCTCGCGCCAATGGCGACGGACAGACGCAGGTCGCCGCTCACGCACCACTTGTACGCTACGTTGAACGCGCTCAACGCGACCCCAACCAAGGCGCTGACCCGAAGCTCCTTCCAAAAGATTTGGAGTCCGTCGGAGACCCGGAGTTCGCCTACGGCCATTCCGCGAATGATAACGGTCGAGGACTGAGCCCCAGCGTTTCCCCCCGTGTCCATCAGCATGGGGATCGAGGCGATGAGGGCGGGCAGGCTTTGAAGCACCATCTCGTAGTGGGTGATGATCCCCCCCGTGCATATGCCGGAAAGCATCAAAACCAGAAGCCAAAAAATACGCTTTTTCGCGATCTGGAACACCCCCGACGTGAGATAAGGATCGTCGGAGGGCTCGATGGCCGCCATTTTGTAGAAATCCTCCGTGTTCTCCTCCTCCAAGACCTCCATGACGTCGTCCACCGTGATGATCCCCACCAGGTGCCGCTCAGTGTCTACTACGGGCAGGGCGATGAGATCGTATTTCTGGAATATGGAGGCCACGGCCTCCCGGTCGTCACCGGTGGTCGCGTAGAGGACGTTGGCGCTCATGATGTTCCCCACCCTGTCTTTCCCGTTGGCAAGCAGAAGGGTTCGCACCGTCACCACCCCGTCCAGGACGCGCTTGTTGTCCGTCACGTAGCAGGTGTAGATGGTTTCTTTGTCCATACCCACCCTGCGGATGCGCTCGAAGGCCTCCTCCACGGTCATTTCTTCTTTCAGGTCCACGTACTCCGTGGTCATGATGCTGCCTGCGGAGTCCTCGTGGTATTGAAGAAGTTGGTTGATCTGCTTGCGCGTGTCCTCGCTGGCGTTTTTCAAAACACGTTTTACCACGTTAGCCGGCATCTCCTCAATGAAGTCCACCGCGTCGTCGAGAAAAAGGTCGTTGACGATGTGAGAGAGTTCCGGGTCGGTCAAAAGCCCAATGAGGTTCTCCTTGGTCTCGGCGGGAAGGTGGGAAAAAACGTCCGCCGCGGCGTTCTTAGGCAGAGAACGGAACAAGATAGCCTGCTGCTCCCGGTTCAGACTCTCAAATTCTTCGGCCAGGTCAAAGGCGTTGGCGTCCATCAGGCGCCCCTTGAGTTCTTTGTGCTGTTTGGTCTCGATTAGTTCGGCAATGCTCACCGTTTCCATGTCAGAATACCTCCATTGCGGCACAGAGGAAACACGGCGCGGCGACCGAGGGCTCAGGGATTCGTCACGCGCGCGCGCCGCCGGCAAAATTTAAATCGCTGACAACAACCTTGGGGCGAATTAGCACTCGGTCCAGCGTCCACGCGCACTCACTTCCTTTGCGTTTATGTTTGCCCTGACATTGTATGGCATAATGAAGTGAGAGTCAAAGAGGTATAATGAGCTGACGGTTTTGAGATCTTTTTTCTTTTTCGGGAGGAATCGCTAATGACGAGAACGGGTAAGGTGTGGGGAAAGACGCTGTGGGTTCTGACCCTCGCGGTGTTCGCGTGGGGTTCCGAGGCCTTCGGCTTTGACGCGGGGAAGGCGGCTGAGATATTCCACAAGGCGATGAGGGACGGCTCACCCCTCCCCATTGTCCAGATCGACCCGGGGGAGAAGACCGCGGAAAACGCTTACAAGATTCAGGCGCTTGTGCTCAAGAAAATTCTGACCGAGGACTCCCTCGCCGGCTACAAAGCGGGCCTCACCACCGCCGCTCAGATTCAGCGCTTCAAGTCGCCGGGCGCCGTCAGCGGTCCGCTTCTGAAAAGTGGTATGCTCCAGGTCGCCGAATCGGGAAAATCCTTCTCCATCAAGGCCTTTCCCGGCATTATGCTGGAGGTTGAGTTTGCCTTCAAAGCCGCGGTCCCCATTGACGCCCCGGTTGAGGACGAGCGGGAGCTGAAAAAAAAGATCGCCAGCGTCCACGCCGCTTTGGAGATTCCCCAGGTTTACTTCGCGGATATGGCCAACATCGGCTTCTTCGACCTGACCGCCTCCGGCGTGGGTTGCAAGCGTTTCGTCGCGGGCCCTCCCCATGAAATCGGCCTTGACCTCGACGCCATGGAGGTTTCTTTGACATTGGATGGGGTTGTCGTCGTCAACGGCAAGGGCGCTGACGTGCTGGGCGGTCAGTGGAAGACCCTTTTATGGCTGGTCAACGACGTCGTGTCGCGCGGGGGGCGGATCGAGGCGGGTCACTACCTCTTGACCGGCGCCATGGGCGGCATGATACCAGCAAAACCTGGAAAATACACGGCGACTTATCCCTTTGAGAGCATGAGTTTCGAGATACTCCCGTAAGATAAGATCCCACGAACGTGCGAGATTGGTTGAGCGAGCTTCTGCCGAAGAGCGCGGGACAGGCCCGGGCGGTGACTTGCGACGACGATCTGGTGACGGTGAGCGCGGGCGCGGGGACGGGCAAGACGTGGGTGCTGTCGGCGCGGTTCGTCCGGCTCCTGCTCTCTGACCCCGAGTGTCTTCCGCAAAACATCCTGACCCTCACCTACACCGAGGCCGCGGCCCGTGAAATGCAGGAGCGCATTTACCGCCGCGCGTCTGAACTCAACCGGCCCGGCGCTTTTGAGCCCCAGCGTTGGCAGGTCGTTAGGGAGAGCTTTGACGGGGCCTGGATATCCACCATTCACTCTTTCGCTTCGCGCGTGATACGGGAGTCGGGGCTGGCCCTTGACGTGGACCCGCGTTCGGGCGTGGTGGTCGCGCCTCAGGAGGAGTCCTTTTGGGGCGCTCTGGAACGGGCGCTGGAACACACGAACCTCCCCGCCTTCGCCGCCGCCTGCGCCGACAAGAGACTCCGCCAGACGGCCGCCCTCCTCGGCGCGGACGAAACCCTTCTCGCGGCGCTGGAAAAATGGGGACCCTCCACGCTGCGGGAACTGGCGCGGGACGTGGCGGAGCTGCACGCGAGCCTTGGCCACACCTGGGAAACTCTGCTGACCTGGGCCGACGACGCGGAACGTTTGGACCGACCCGACCCTCAAACGGCGGCGACCTACGAGGCTCTTTTGGAACTGCTCCGTCCCCGTTGGGATACGGCTTGGCGCTTGTGGGAGGTGATTTTCTCGAACCTGGGGCGTGACATTTTCGACGCCCGCCACAAGGCGAAGGCCGCCAGCGAAAAGCGGAAGCACCCTGTCGTCTCCCTCGCCGAGGTTTTGGAGAGCTGGCGCCACCTCACCCCCACCCCGGAGGCTCAAAGGGCTTTTTACCTTCACCTCTGTTCCAACTTGAGCGGGAACAACTCCAAACTTTTCAGTAAAATCGCGGAGTACCTGGGTCAGACCACCTCGCAATGGCGAAAATCCCAAGCAACCTGGGTCGAGCTTTCCACGCTTCCTCATGGGGTTCTTTCCGTCCCAGAACAGCGTCTCCGGGCGACCCTTCTGCGACTTTCCGCCCTGGGCTGGGGGGCCTGGGACGAGGCGAAGCGGCGAGGAGGGCTCCTTTCCTTTTCGGACATGATCCGCCTCGCCGCGGAGTCCATCGCCAAGGACGCCCGCGCGAGGGGGTTCAAGCACGTGCTGTTTGACGAGTTTCAGGACACGGATCCCCTTCAGGACGCTATGATTCAAACCCTGCGGAAGAAGGAGAACGCGAGGCTTTTCCTTGTGGGTGACCCCAAGCAGGCCATTTACCGTTTTCGCCACGCCGACCTCACGCTTTTCGCCGACTACATGCTTCAAAGTCGCGCGTCCGGGGCCGCCGTCAGCCTGGACATGAGCTTCAGAACCCGCCCGTCGCTGATGAACGCCATCAACTCCCTTTTCGGTTATATATGGAAGGACGGTCTTGGCGCTGGAAGTCATATGGCAAGCCTAAAGTTCGAGCCGCTCTCCGTCCCGGACGAGCCCGACCGCGAGCTGGCGTCCGTGCCCCCCTTCACCACGCTTCTGTCCGCCAAGAAAGCGCGGGAGCGTTTGGCCCAGGCCCTGGCGCGGACCTTCGCCCGTTACGTGGCGGAGGAACTCACGGTCTGGGATAAGGGCGAACTCCGCCCCGTCTCTTGGCGGGACTTCGCTGTGCTTACCCCTACGCGGAGTGAGTACAAAATTTTGGAGGCCGCCTTCGCGGAGGAGAGAGTCCCCGTCGCTTTTGAGAAGAGCAAGGGCTACTTTTCGCGAGGCGAGGTGAGCGACGTGGTCAACGTCCTGAGAACCGCCGCGTTCCCTGACGACGAAACAGCCTTAGCGGGGTGGCTCTGTTCCCCCTTCTCCGGCGCGACTCAAAGGGAGGCCCAGGCTTGCCTGGTCTCGGCCGATTCCTTGCTCAATGTCCTTCGGAAGCGGCTGCCGGAGGTAGCGAATCGGCTGGCGTACCTGCGTCGGCTGGGCGCGTTGAAGGGGCCCGCCGCGCTTCTGTCCCGCCTGTTGGAGGACAGAACGTGGCTGGCCGCCTTCAAGTCCTCCACAAGGAAGCGCGTGGCCGGGAACGTCAACCGGGCGGTGACGATGGCGCGGCAGTACGAAAACGGGGTCTCCCCAAGTCTGGCGGGCTGCGCTCAGTGGCTCGACACGGCGTTGCGCTCAAACAGGGGCATTGAGGAGCCGGAATGGATGGAGGAAGACGCTGTCCGCGTGATGACCATCCACGCCTCGAAAGGCCTGGAGTTCCCCGTTGTGGCCGTTACGCGCATGGAGCGTGGTCCCCGCGAAAACTCCGGCAAGTCCCTGGCCCCGTCGAAGAACATGGGCGTCGCCTTTTCTTCCATTCCAGATATGATGGACGAGGCGTCAGGTCAGCAGACCTGGTCTTTAAGATGGGAGCGAGCGCTCTCGGAACAGGCTGAGCTGGAGGAGAGCGCGCGTTTGTTTTACGTGGCGGCCACCCGCGCGCGGGACGCCCTGCTCTTATGCGGCTTGGCGAGCGAGAACGCCGAGGGGGAACAGAAACAAAGCGCTCAGGAGAACTCCTGGCTTTCCTGGACGCTTTCCTGGCTCGCGGAGGAGCGGAACCCGGGGCCCCTGGTCTTCGTGAGAGAGGAAGAGAGCGGTCCTCTTCGCGAACGCCCGGAGCCGAGGAAGCCTGCCCCCCCTCTGTCCCTGCCGACGGATAAGACGTTGCTTTCCAGTCTCTCCGCAACCTCGTTCGCGCTGTTTCAGTGGTGCCCGCTGGCGTGGAGACGGCGTCACCGTCAGGGTCTGGATCCGCGATGGGAGATTCCCGATGAGGATGACGAGGCTGTGGGCGGCTCGGAGTTGGGTAGTCTGGCTCACTGGATTCTAGCGCGATGGAACCTGCGGGAGGAGACCCTGGGCGACTGGGTGAGCGAGGCCCTCACACTCCGACTTCCCCCCGCGCTCCGCGACGCCTGGAGGAGCGCGAAAAACCGCCGAACCCTAAGCGGCTGGCTTGCCGCCTTCGCGCGTTCCGATGAGGGGCGCGCTCTGGCGGAGGCTGCGGGGCAGGCGGCGTTTTTCCGGCGCGAGAGCGCGTTTCGGGTCACGTTGAGCGATGAGGAGGGGAAAACGAGCCTGGTGGGAGCCATGGACGTGCTCTGGCGAGACAGCGGGCTTTGGCGCGTGAGGGATTACAAGATCACCCTCTCGGACAACGCCCCAGCCGAACTCTACCGCGCCCAACTTGCCTTTTACGCGCTGGCGGTGAAGCTTCTGACTCAACGGCGCGGCTTGCCTTTTGAGGGGGTGGACGTGGGGCTGATCTTTCTGCGCGAGGGTGGACGGTTAGACGACCCCTCCCCCCCCGACTGGACGACGAGTCAAGTCCAAGAGGTCGCCCGCGCCGCGGCTCAAGGCCCCTGGCCCCCCAATCGAGAAAACTGCCCCCGCTGCCCCTGGCGCGGCGCGTGCCCTAGCGCAGAGCCCGAATGACTCTTATCGCGCCGTCAACGCCGGTGTAGCTGGTGTTGATGGCTAGGTCATAGGAGCGCGCGGCGCCCCAAACCTCGTCTGTGTAGTGCTGGTGGTAGTTGGCGCGGGCCCTGTCTATTTTCGCCATCCTCGCCTCAGCCTCCGTGACGCCGTACTCCTCCACGATCCGTCGTAGCCGGTCCTTTGCCTCGCCGTGGATGAACACGCGCAGACACCTGTTCCTCAGAAGGTAGGTGGAGCACCGGCCGATGATGACGCAGTTGCCCCGCGCCCCAAGCTCCTCGATGACCTTCGCCTGCGCGAAAAAAACCTGGTCGCTGATAGGGACGCTGATGTGGGGAAAGCCTCCCGCCGAGACGCAACTCCCTATCGCCAGGTTGAACAAGAACTTGCTCGCCGCCTCTTCCTCCGCTTTCTCGAACGTGATGGGGTCGAAGCCGCTCTTCGCCACGGCCAGATGAATCAGCGCCTTGTCATAAAACGCCACGCCAAGCTCCTCCGCGAGTCGTTCCCCCACTTGCCTGCCCCCGCTCCCGAACTCCCTGCTGATGGCGATCACCTGGCCGCCCATACCCTCATCCCCTTTCGTTGGTTCTTGGTTCAGCGATTTTTACGCCTTCCGCTCTTCTAGGCACATCAAAACGCCCTTCACGCTGTTACGGATGAAGATATCCTCCCGCTCCTTTACGTCCTTCGGCAGCGCGGCATAACCGGACAAAAGGGGGTCTTCCGCGAGAAGGCGCTCCATAACAACCTCCTCTGGCTGATCCCTCATTTGGGAGGCAAGGCTCAACCAGCTCGCGAGCTGTTGTTCCGCTAGAGCGAGCCTGGCCAGAGGGTCCCGCGCCGCGCCCCAGTGGGCGTAACAGAGGGTATCCCCGTCTTGAAGGGCCTCCGCCAGGAGTCGGAGTGTCCGCTGTTCCGCCGCGCCGTCGAACTTCGGAGGCGTCGTCGGGCGGAAGTAAGGCTTCGGAAGGGGTATCGAGAGTCCCGCCGACTCGCCCGCGAAAAAGAGCCGCCCGTCCCCGAACGGTACGATGTAAGTGACGTGATGGGGCGCGTGACCTGGCGTCTCGAGAACCGTCACGCCCGGAAGGCCGTCCAGCAAACGCGCGGGGTCCAAAGGCGCGGGCTCGCCGTACATGGCCACCAGGTCTCCCAACACGTCCAAGGAGTGTCGCCAAAGTTTCCCCGGCTCGATCAAGTGCCTAACGCCCTTGGGGTGCGCCACCACCTTGGCGTCTGGGAACCGCGCGCAAAACTGCCCAATGCCCCCGGAATGATCGATGTGGATGTGGGTCACGAGGACTAAGTCCACGCCGTTCGTCAGGGAAGAGAGGTTTTCAAGGAGCAGGGGAACCGTGGAGGCGGGGCCAGGGTCCACCACCACCCGTCGCCCCAGGCCATCGACGAAAAACCAGGACGAAATGAACTGCCGAAACCCTGGCCTGGACTGAGGGAGATCCACGAGGGTCAACCCCTGAGGAAGCTCCGCCAGGCACCGCTTCACCCCTTCCTCATATTCTTTCGCGTTTTTCGCTTCTTTCGCTTCTGTATCCGTCATTCCTCGATCACCACTTTCATCCCGCGAAACGCGAATTTTTTCAGCTCCTGCAGCTCGCCGTTCAACATGCGGACGCAACCCTCCGAGACCATGGTTCCGCGCGAGTTCGGATCGTGGGTACCATGTATGCCGATGCCCCTCCATTTCGTGCGAAGCCGGATGAACCAAGGCCCGTAAGCCCCTTCGACAACGCCCTTGCCGTCTCGGAAGTCGTGGCTCCAGGCGCTGGAGTTCTCAATGGACTGCACCGTGAAGATGCCGTTTGGCGTCCTGTAGTCACCTGCCTTTTGTTTGTCGCCAGGGCTCTTGCCTACTCCTACTTTATAGCGCTTCTCGGTCCTGCCGCCACGATATAGGTAAAGCGCGAAGTTCCTCTTGACGATGCGTACCCAGTACTCGCTGTCCTTCACGGCGAGTCCCTTGGGAATCGGCCCTGGGTCGGGAGTCGCGGGCTCAAGAGTCGTGGACTCGAGAGTCGCGGACGCGGGAGTAGTGGACTCAAGAGTCGTGGGCGCGGGAGCCGTGGACTCAAGAACCGTGGATGCGGGAGTCGTGGAATGGGACAAGAACGGCTCAGGCGACGCTTGCGCGAAGGAAAGCGCCGCGTCCGAGGAAATCGTTGGCGCCGCGTCCGAGGAAATCGCCCGTAAAGACGCCTCCCGCGCTGGAAGCCCCACGTCGCTTGGCGCGAGAAACAGCGCCGCGGCCACGCACGCGCAGAACAGCAACGCGGCGGCCTTCAGTATAAAGGGATAACGCCGTCGCTTCATCCACCTTCCCTGTCCTTTGTCGATCCACACTATCTCGACATGAAACACATCTGTCAGCCAGCGGGATATTTTTCCTATTTCTATCATAATTCAGGACACCACCATATCAGGACATCACACGCTCTATTTTCCAAACGCGACGATAGTGACGCCGTAGCCGCCCTCCGCGGCGTCGCCAAGGCGGTAGTTGGAAACGTATTTCAGCCGTGAGCAAAGGGCGTGAACTTCACGGCGCAGGATTCCCTCCCCGCGTCCGTGAATGATGAGGACGCTGGAGTAGCCCGCTCGGTAGGCCCGGTCCAGATACGCGCTGGTCAGGGGCAGGGCCTCGTCCACGTTCATCCCGCGCACCATGAGCGAGCTGGGGACACGCTCTCGCGCCGGCAGGGACGAGGTGTCCACTGGCGGAGTCGCGATCTTTGCCTTTTTTTCGGTGGGCGCCAGCCGCTCGACAGGAACTTCCAGGTACATGGGGCCCGCGGCGAGTTTGGCTCTGCCGTTTTTCATAGACTCGATCACTCCCACGATGCCGCTGCCCACCACTTGAGCCGTCGCGCCCTCCCTGGGGACGAACGTCTCCGGCCTGTTGGCCAGCTCCCGAGCCACTCGTTTCGCGTGACGCGCCTCCAAGCCCTCGCGTATCTTCTGAATGTCCCGCCGCCGCGCGCCCAACTCCCTGTGGACCGCCGACCGCGCCGTCTCCTCCAAGTCGCGGATGAGGTCGCGGGACGCCGTTTCCGCCTCGGTCACCAGCTCCGCCGCCCGCTTGTCCGCCGCCGCCAGGATCTTATCCTTCTGATACTCCAGCTCCGCCACGCGCTCTTCGTACAGTTTTTTGAGCCGCTCCATCTCCGCGCGCTCGTTCGCGACCTGGCGCTCCAGCAAGTCCAGAGCCGCTCCTCGCTCGTTGAGCTGAGTCATGAGTTCCTCCGCGGTGACGCCGCGCGCCTCCAGGGAGGAACGGGCCAGTTTCAGCACGTCCTCCGGCATCCCCCACTGCTTGGCGATCAGGAGGGCGTTGCTCCTGCCCGGCACGCCCATCAAAAGGCGATAGGTGGGGGTCAGTCGGTCCGCGTCGAACTCCATGCTAGCAGTCTCCACAAAAGAGGTGGTTAGGGCGTATTGCTTGATGGGGTTGTGGTGTGTGGAAGCCAGGGTCAAGACGCGAGCCTTTCTGAGCGTTTCCAGAATCGCGACACCCAGGGCCGCCCCCTCGTGGGGGTCGGTGCCCGCGCCCAGCTCGTCTAGGAGAGCCAGGGACTTGGGCGTCGCGGCCTTCAGAATGCCGACGATGTTTTTCAAGTGGGCGCTGAACGTAGATAAGTTTTGCTCAATGCTCTGCTCGTCGCCGATGTCCGCGTACACCCCGTCAATGTCCCCCACGAAAGACCCGTCGCGGACCGGCAGTGGCAGGCCGGCCCAGGCCAAGGCCACGCAGAGCCCCGCGGTTTTCAAAGCCACCGTCTTGCCCCCTGTGTTGGGTCCCGTGATAACGAGGGTGGTAAAGCTTGTCCCTTCGCCCGAGGCGGCCGCCCCGCAACGAACGCTTACGGGAACGGCGGAGTTTTTTAGGAGGGGATGACGCGCTTCCACTAGGCTGAACCCCGCGCGACGCGAGAGTTCCGGCAGCGTCCAGCGCTGCTTGCGCATGACCTCTCCGCAGGCGTATAACAGGTCGATCTCGCCCAAGGCTATTTCCGCCTCCGCCACGGCCCGCCGCCGGGCCAGGATTTTCCCCGTAAGCTCCATTAGGACGTGGGTTTCCTCGTCCCGCTCGTCCCGCGCCTTCAGCGCCATGCCGTTGTTGACAGTAGAGAGCGCGCGCGGCTCCATGTAAACGGAGTTCCCGGACGCCGACCGATCTACCAGCAGGCCGGGGAAGCGGTTGACGCACTCCTGCCGCACCAGCAGCAGGAAACGCCCGTCACGGTAAGTCAGAGTTCGTTCCCGCAGCATATTCAGGATAGTCGCGTCCTCCATAAGGCGGATGGCGGTCTTCCGGCCCGCCCGTTTCATGGCCTCCAGGCCGTCGCGAATCTCTTGAAGCTTGGGGGAGGCCGAGTCCGCCACTCGCCCGGAGTCCTCAATCACCGACAGGGCCTCGAGCTCCAGAGCGAAGTCGCGAATTCGCCGCCCCAGCGTTTCAAAGGCGGGGTAGCCCAGCTCCGTCAGGGCCTCCCGCGCCCGCGTCGCCAGGGTCAGCAGGGCCTTGACCTTCAGCAACTCCTCCCCCAAAAGCAGGCCGCTTTTCTCCGCCAAGGGGAAGAGCCCCATGACGCGGACAACTCCTGAGACCCAGGGTATCGCTTTGTCCCCATGCCGATCGGCGCAGTCCAACCACGCCAGAAGGAGCTCCCGCCGCGCCTGAAGTCGCTCCATCGTCTTACAGGGCGTCAAGGAGGCGAGGGCGCTTTCCCCCAGCTCTCCCCTCACGTTCTCCGCGAAGGGAAAAAGCGATTTTTCAAATTCCAGCAACCTTAGGACGGACTGGGAGATAAACATTGTTCTCACCAAAAACGCTAAAAACCAGATGCCCAGCCGTTGGCTCTTTTTCGCGCAAAGTTTTCGCGACCCGCTAGCCGTCAGTTGGAGCGCTCGCCGGCTCAAAAACGTCCTGGCTTGGCGTCAAATGGGAGACGTCGAGCCACCCGTTGACCGTCAGGAACTTCAGCACGGGGGGCCACACCACGGCGGCCCCCTTCATGGCCACGCTCTCCCGCATCCACGCGCCTGGGAGGAGAGGGGAAAAAACGGAGACCACCCCATAGATGAAAAGAAACAGAAAAAACGTGCGCAGGGCGCCCAAGAACACCCCCATGAAGTGGTCCATCAGGGTCAGATCGGCCGCTCGTACCAGGGCCTGCAAAAGCTTTCCCACCGCCGCGAACGCCAGCGAAACGGCGATGAAAAGGGCGGCGGCGCAGAGCAGCTCCAGTAGGGTAGAATCCACTGACGGAAAGTACTCCAGCGCCAAGGTCGCCAGGGGCCGCGCGAAGGTCCAACTACAGGCGACCCCAATCACGAATCCCAGCATGGAGACGACCTCCATCGTCATGCCGCGCAGAGCGCCCCTCACAATAAAAAACGCGAACACGCACGCCGCGCCAATGTCAAATATGCGAGCGAAAGTCATTTGGCTCCTTCCTTTCCTTCCTGTTTCTCTCGCCTTACCAATTACCAAATTACCAAGGCCACCCGGCCTGGAAAAAGTATTGGAGCCGCGACCCAATGACGCTGAAAATCCAGGGTCCCAACAAAAGCGTCAAAAAACCCCCAACGGACAGATATGGAACCAGCGGCAACGAGTCGCCGCGCCCCCATTTCACCTTACCTCGAAGCAGGAGCCAGGCGAGCCCCACGCCACCGCAGAGTATTCCCATGTAGAAGGCCAAAAGAGTCATTTTCCAACCATAAACGGCGCCCATGCCGCCCATAAAACAGGCGTCGCCCCAGCCCATGCCTTCCCGTCCCATAAGCAAGCGGCTCACGACGATAATTAACGCGAAAAGACCCCATCCCACAGCGACTCCCATGATTCCGTCCAGCAGGGCGTCTCGCCCTCCAGCCAGACGCGCCGTAAGGCCAACGACCCCGGTCAAAAACGCGAAGGCGTCGAAAACATCCCCGGTTTCGTAGTCGGTCAAGGAGTTGATCAGGAGCCCGCAGACGCCCGTCATGGAGAGCGCGTACGCCCAAGAGAACCCCCAGCGCCACGCGACGAACGCCGCGGCAAGCGCGCCCACCACCTCCACGATCAAATAACGAGGGGACAGGTGAGCCCCACAGCTCCGGCAACGTCCCCTTTGGAGCGCCCAAGACGCCAGCGGGATCAGCTCCCAGGCGGAGAGCGTTTTCCCGCAGAATTCACAGGCGGAGCGTTCTTTCCCCCACCAGGGACGACCCGTTACGCCGCGCTTCGCGACCACGTTGAGAAAGGAGCCTAGCGACGCGCCCAAGAGCGCGGAGAACACAATGCCCCCCAGGTTCATCGAAGGCTACTTTTTCTTGTTTTGCTCACCGTAGCGCTGCTGCCCATAGGAGGCGGCGTTCTGCGCCCTCTGCGCCGCGCTTTCCTGCATCTGCTTCAAGGAACTTTCGAATTCCTGGGCCAGTTTCTGCCGGTTCAGCGTTTCGGGGTCGGCGCGCCTGTCGATGTCCCGATCCAGGTACCCCATGTCCACCAGGGCCTGAATGTCTCGAATGTCCGCCTCTAGATCGTTGGCGAGGGTTTCCACGTTAAAGTCGATCTTCGGGTTGTCCCGCAGATACTCGCGTACCTTGGGGTAGAGTCCGTCAATGCGCGTATGGCACTCAGAGCACGTTCGGCCGCCCGACGACGTAAAGATTTTTCCGCACAGTTTGCATGTCTGCAAAGGCATAACTTTCCCCTCCAGAAAATCAATATATCTCTATTGTAACACTATTCCTCTCTCTTTCTTGTCAGAAGAAAAGTCACTAACTTATGATAAACTTTTCGCGGTGGGGAGGTATATTAAAAAAAAGTCAAAAACAGGAGGGAAATAGGGTGGATCGTTTGAAACAAAGCAGGGAGTCAAAAACGTTTTCTTTAGCTTTAGCGCTCGTTATTTTGTGGTTGGCGCTTTTTGGGGCTAGGCCCGCCCCCCACGCTGAGGCCGCGCCAAGGCCAGCGTCTAGGGCGACGCGGAGCGCCTCGGCGACCTCCTTCTCGCCCACGGGGAACGTCGCGGACAACTCGGCGTTCCGAGTCGAGTTCAGCGACGTCATGGTCGCCCGGGGGCAGGTCGGCAAGTCCCTGGAGCCCAAGGACTTCCCTTATACCGTGACGCCGGCGGTCCGGGCCGAGGGCCAGTGGATTGACCAACGCACCTTCTCGGCGACCCTGCTGGCCCCGCTGGATAGGGCCACCATCTACTCCGCCTCGGTCCGCGAGGGTCTAAAAACTTTAGACGGTAAAGTCGTCGCCTTGTCTACCTTTGGTTTTCAGACCGAACCGCCAAAACTTCTGTCCGCGCGGGCGACCTATCACCAAGACCGTAGTGAGGCGGAAATCACCCTCCAGTTCAACATGCCCATTCCCACCTCCCGCCTGAGGAACTTCCTCTCGGTCTATCTCGGGAATTCAAACAGAAACACGCGCTATGAGCTTTCTGGCTCGCAAACGACCCACCGCGTTCTTGTCCGCGCGAACCCGCCCATAACTTTGATCGTTCGCCTGTTGGCCGGATTGACCGGCGACGTGGGTACCCTAGGCCTGGAAGAGAACGAAGAGCGCGAGTTCGAGCTCAAGCCCGTTCTGGTGGTGAACTCCGTTAGCGCAAACGACTACCGCCCCGGCTCCGTCACCGTCCACACCAATTACACCGTAGACGTGGACGAGGCGCGGAATTTCATCCACATCGATCCAGACATCCCCTTCACGCTTGAAAGCTACTACAGCGGCGCGTTTTTCATCCAGGCTGACTTTAAACCGCGCTCGCGCTACGTCCTCACCTTCAAGAAAGGGCTGCCCTCCAGCGAAAACAACGGCGTTGAACTGGCCGAAGATGAGATTCAGGCCGTCATTGTGCCGGACCTCCGCCCCAGCTTCTCCTTTTCCACCAGCGGTACCTTCCTGTCGCCCGTCGGTGGCGGAAGGATTCCCGTGGAAATGACCAACATACGGAAACTGCAGGTCAACCTCTGGCGGCTCTACGAGAACAACCTTCCCTACGTCACGCGCGGCTCGGGCTTCGACATATCCCTCGCCCGGCGCGTCTATGGCAAGGAGTACGAGCTTTCCCTTCCGTTGAACGAAAAAACGCGGCGCAGTATCGTCATTGAGGACCTAATGAGCGGCGACGCGAGCGTCCCGCGAGGGCTTTTCCTGCTGTCACTTAGAAGTCCAGACTCGGACTACTGGGACGAGCAAACGCGGATCGTCAACCTAAGCGATATGGGCGTGGCCGCGCGGTTGTGGGAAGACGGCGTATTGGTCTGGGTCAACACCCTTTCGGGCACAACGCCCATTGTGGGGGCCAACGTGCGGCTCTACAGCGGCGCGAACCAGATTTTGGCCGAGGGTCAAACCGACGAGAACGGCGTTTGGCAGCTTCAGCGCGACGCCGTCTGGAGCAAGAGTCCCGACATGGCCCCCAACTTGGTGACGGTGTCCAAGGGAGAGGAAGCCGCGTACGTGAATCTGACCCGGGGACTCCTGTCCCAGGAGGTGTTCGACACCGCTGGGCGGCCCTGGCTGAAGGACGGCTACGACGCCGCGCTCTTCTCCGCCCGCGACATCTATCGCACGGGCGAGCGGGCCCCCTTCAAGGCCGTGGTCCGCAACCATGACCTGACGACGCCTGAGCCCTTCCCCGCGCTCTTCGTCGTCCGCGACCCCCTGAGGCGGACGGCAAAGCGCGGCACGGTCATCCTGAGCGCCGAGGGCGGGGCGCTCTTCGACTTTGATATCCCCAGCTCCGCTCTGACCGGCGGCTGGCGCGCCTCACTCTACATCCCCGGCGACGAGGGAAGGGATAAGCCTCTGGCGTCCTACTCCTTCAACGTGGAGGACTTCGCTCCGCCCCGCGTGGAGGCGAAGCTGACCACCGAGGCCAAGTTGCTGCTTCCGGGGGAAGACGCGGAGTTCAAGCTCTCGGGGCGGTACTTTTTCGGCGCGGACGGCGCGGGACTGAACTGGCAGGCGTTCTGGCGCGCGCGAGAGGGGCGGTTCCAGCCCAAGGCGGACCGGTGGCTTTCCTACAGTTTCATCGACGCCACGCGCTCCTTCTCGTCCCAAGAATCCCAGATCGACGAGGGAACGCTCGGCGCGGGGGGCCTGGCGACCTTCACGAGCGAAACGCCCCATTGGGACGCCTCAGTCCTTGACATAACGGTGACGGCCTTGGTTCAGGAGGACGGCGGGCGCTGGGTGGCCGACGCCTTGACCCTTCCTTACTACTCCTCGCCCTGGGTACTGGGTCTGACCGCGCCGGAGGGTATACTGGCCGTTGGGAACGACCTGACGTTTCGCGCCGCGGCGGTCACTCCCGACGAGGAAGCGGCCAATCCCGGCGATCTCACCGCGTCGCTCCACCGTGTGACCTGGCACTACAACCTGGTTCAGGTAGACGGCTACAC
Source organism: Synergistaceae bacterium (assembly GCA_031280635.1). GTDB lineage: Bacteria > Synergistota > Synergistia > Synergistales > Aminobacteriaceae > JAITGK01. The sequence continues at coordinate 26,393 of JAITGK010000075.1, read as the reverse complement.
ACGTTGGCAGAGCAGCGAGGAACTTCAAGAAGTCGAATCGAAGCCCGTCGTTCTGAAGGACGGGGTAGGCGGTTTCACGGTCCAACCCAAGCGATGGGGGACCTATATCGTGAAGATCGCCGACGCTCAGGGCAAGGCCAGAGCGTCCCAGCGATTCTGGGTTGATGACCCGGAAGGCGCGGAACAGGGCTCGCAGATTCTTGACCGGGTCGATATCAAGCTGGACAAGGAAAAATACAAGGTCGGGGACGTGGCGAAGGTAACGCTGCGGGCCCCCTTTGAGGGCCTTATGCTCTTTGGCGTGGAGGCCATGGGCGCGATTGACCGCAAAGTCTTGAAGGTGAACAAGGCCGATACCGTCGTGGAGGTACCCGTCACCGAGCGGATGGTCCCCAACGCCTGGTGCTCCGCCTGGCTGATCCGCCCCGTGACGGAGAACGAGGCGTGGAGCGCCCATCGCGCCTTGGGCGTCAAGCCCATCAACGTGGACGTGAGTGACTCCTCCCTCTCCATCAAGCTGGACGCGCCCGAGAAGGTTGAGCCCGCCTCAAGGCTTTCCGTCACCCTGACCCTCACCGACGCCCAGGGTAAACCCGCCCCTGGCGAGGTGGCTTTGGCCTTGGTGGACGACGCCGTGCTGGGTCTCACGAACTTCCAGACGCCGGATTTGCTGGGGCATTTCCTGGCTCGGCGTCAACTGAACTCAAACAGCTACGACCTCTACGACCTGCTGGTTCCCCTGGAGTCCCGCGCCACAGAACCGCTGCACCCGGCCGGCGGAGCGGGAATGGAGGCCATGACGGGCATGCCCCAGGGACAAAGGTTCAAAATCCTCTCCATTTTCGAGGGAATGCTTTTGGCGGAACAAAACGGCGTGATTCAGGCGGAGCTGGACTTGCCGGAGTTCAGCGGGCGTGGGCGGCTCTTTGCCGTGGCAACCTCCGGAGCCCGCTTTGGCGTGGCCGAGCGAAAGCTGCAAATTGCCCGTGAGATCGTGACGGAAGCGGAGTTGCCTCGCTTCGCCGCCCCAGGCGACGTTTTCACCGTTCCCGTGATGGTGTTCAACTCTGGAGCGGAATCCAGGGACGTGACGGTGGAGCTTTTGACCTCCGGGGGGTTGCTTTTGGAACAAAGCGTTGGGCGTCGCGCGTCCTTCACCGTCTCGGCGCCTCCTGGGGGCTCTCACGGATGGGACGTGAGGCTTCGGGCCCTGGAGCCAGGCGTGGCGACTTACTCCGTCAAGACCCAGTGGAGAGAAGGGCGGGAGGAAAAGGCCTTCACCCAGGTCATTGAGCTGCCGATACGCTCGCCGTTCCCTGTCGTGACGCTCTCGGGGTCGGGGTTGTTCTCCAGCGGCAACGTGAAGATCGACATCCCGTGGAACGCCTTCACTGGGGACGCCAAGGGCAAGCTGACGTTGAGCGACACGCCGGCGGTGGACTTGACGAAGGCCGTCAACTTCCTGGCGCGCTACCCTTACGGCTGCCTGGAACAGACTCTTTCCTCGGCGTGGCCGTTTCTGGTGCTGCCCGACGCCCTGGCGGAGATCGACCCCATGTTGATCAACAGCGCCGCCGTCCGGCGCAAGACCGATTACGCCCTTGCCCGGATCCAATCGATGCAGCTTTATGACGGTTCCTTCGCCAAGTGGCCAGGGGACGGACACCCCTACATCTGGGGTAGCGTCCACGCGGCGCACTTCCTGGTGGAGGCGCGGAGGGCTGGGGTGGACTATCCCCAGGAGACGCTGCGGAGCGCCATCAACTGGCTGAAGCAGTTCCTGGCCTCCATGAGCGGCGCCAGAACCCCCTATGGAGAGAAGAACGACTTCACCACCAAGGCCTACGCCGTCTACACGCTGGCGCTGAGTGGGGAGAAGCCCCTGGGCTGGATGCACTACCTGAAGGAAAACGAGGCCTTTATGTGGCCTTCCGGCAGGATATGGCTGGCTGGGGCTTACGCCCTTGTCGAGGGACGCGCGGACGCCCTGCGGGCCCTGGGGCAGTGGAGCGGCGGCGACGTGTTGGAACCGGAGGCGCTTTATGAGACCCTTGAATCCAACGTGCGCAACGCCGCTCAACTCCTTTCGCTCTGGGCGGAGGTGGATCCGCGCTCGCCCGAGGCCATGAGACTGGCGCGGATGCTCTTGGACTGGGGAAAGGAGAACCGTTGGTACAGCACTCAGGAAAACGCGGCGGTCGCCATGGCTTTGGGGCGCTACCTGCTTCGGGCGGGTTACGAGAAGGGGCGGTTGGAGGGCGCTCTGACGGGAGCCAACGGGCAGACGCTTCTTACGTTCCGTAGCGGGGAGAAGGCGTCGCTGGCCTTAGAAGATCCCAGTGACGCGCTTTCCTTGAACGTGAAGGGGAGCGGCTCTGGGTACTACGCCTGGACCCTGACCGGTTCGCCGTCTTCCGCGCCGACGCCGGTCTCCATGGGGTTGGTCGTGGAGCGGAGCGTGTGGCTGAGAGGCAAGGCCTTGGCGTCGCCTGTGGCTCAGGGCGAGAAGATCTTGGTGCGTCTAACCCTGACTCCCTCCATGAACGCCTCGGATGTGGCGGTCTCGTACCTGTTGCCCGCGGGAATGGAACTCGAAAACCCGCGACTGAAGGGCGGCGACGAGGACCAGGAAAAGCAAGGCGTCCGTCTGGACGTGCGGGATGACCGACTGCTTCTCTTCATCGACCGTCTGACGCGCAAGACCGACTACGAGTTCACCATGCGCGCCGTCACAAGGGGAACCTTCGTCGCGCCGCCCCTGGCCGCGGAGGGCATGTACAACCCCACCGTCCGCTTTGTCGAGAAGGAACAGCCGTCCATTACAATAGAATAGGCCCAATACAGGGCAGCGCTCTTACACGCGCTGCCCTATTATTGACCGTATCGCGTTTTTTTGACAAGCTCCCGCGTCGCGGCGATGTTTTCGTCGGATAGGGGGTGGAAGGTTCCGCCCATTGAGCGGATAAGCTGAAGGACGCGCGCGGTCATTTCCAAGACCGTCGCCGTTCGGAAGCACGCGGCCAGGTTTTTGCCCACGCAGACCGCCCCATGGGACTTCAGCAGGCAGGCGTTGGCCTTCCGCCCCAGGGCGGCAACGCAGTTTTGGGCCAGCTCTGGTGAGCCTGGCAGGGCGTACTTGGCCGTCCGCACGGTGTCGCCGAGGGTCTGGGCCGCCTCGTCGATGAAAAGGGGAATATCCTCATCCATGCACGAAAACACGGTGGAGTAGATGGGGTGCGTATGGAGCACCGCATCCACGTCCATTCGAGCCTTGTACACAGCCACGTGGAGCGGCGTCTCCACGGAGGGTCGCCGATGCCCTTTTAAAACTCGACCGTCCAGCCCCACCGTCACCACGTCGTCCTCAAGCAGCTCATCATAGGGCAACCCGCTGGGCGTGATATAGACCTGGCCCGCTTCACGGTTGCGCACGCTGATGTTTCCCCATGTCTCCACAGTCAGCCCCGAATGGAGCATCGTCTTTCCCGCTTCCACCACCGCTCGCTTATAGTCGCCGTCCATCACGCGATCTCCGTTTCAGGTTCCCCGGTTCATCTGGTTCATCTGGTTCATCCCCACTCGTGTGGGGCCAACGTCCGTCACTGCGGAAAATACCTGGCCGAAATGCGGTTCATCCCCACTCGTGTGGGGCCAACGCTTCCTCTCTTACGTGGCCCGCGGGAGAGAGCCCGGGTACCTACCGGCGCGCCATTCCGCAAAAGCTTTTCACCGTCGTTTTGTTGTACTTGGAAAACGAGAAGCGTACCCCGTCTCTTTCCCAGTAGTAGTAGGACCGCGCGCGTTCGTACAACGGCGTGGAGCCGTACTTTTGCCTGCCTATGCCCGTGAGTTCTCCCATGAGTCGGTCGGCGCCGACAGCGCTCCCGCAAGGCAGGGTGAGGCTCACTTGGTAGGCCGCGTTCTCCCACTCATAGACCTCGATGCCTATTTCGCCGTGAAGCCAGATATAGCGCGTCGCCGCGCCGCTCGGGACAGCGTTGCCGCCTACAGCGTCGCTGTCCGCGGGTGGACCCAGGAGCTTTGTGATGGCGTCCAGGGACATTCCTGGGCGTATCTTTTCGTGCAACTCGAAAAGGCGGCGCGCTTGGCCGCTTTCCTCGCCACGCGCGGGAAAAGCCGTGAGGAGCGTCCAAGCAAGCGAAATCCAGAAAAAGACAAAAAAGCGCGCCTGGCGACGGTTCATTGGGGGGCTTTTCCTCTAGGTTGGCAGGCGATCAGACCCATCGCGACGAGTCCATCCACGTCTTTGAGGTTGAGGCCCAGGATTTTGCTTACTTCATGTGTCGTAAAGATCTGCCTGTCGTGGTTCCGTAGAAAGTTACGCACCACGGGGTAGAGTTCGTTGAGTCTCGCGACACACTCAGGACAGATTTCCTTGCCCCGCGCCTCGTCGATGAAGGCGCGTTTGCACATTTTGCACACCACCAACGCCACAAATACCATCCCCCTCCAAGGGGTGGGGCCCCTTGACCCCTATATTGTCGAAGGCAATTTTACCCCAAGGGCTAACAAGGGGCAACCCCCTTAACCCCTATATCGTCGATCAGCAACTTTACCGCCCCCTCAAGGGGCGGGGCCCCTTGATCCATATATTGTCGAGGGCAATTTCACTGCCCCTCCCGTTGGTCGGGAGATTGCGCTTTGGGTTGGGTTTGTAAGGGGCGGGGCCCTTGGGTGAAAAGTAGGGGTGTGTGAGGCTGTGTTTTTGAGGGGAAAGAAGTCGGAATCCCGACCAACGGGAGGGGCGGTAAAGCGGCTGATCGACAATAAATGGGTCAAGGGGCTTGCCCCTTGGGTTGTTCACGTTTTCAGGGCTGACAAACTCATGAAAAATGTGTACAATACGCGTATGCGAAGCATAGATTTTCACGTTCATCTTTATCCGCCAGAGGTCATTCGTGACGCCGAGAAAATTTCGGCGCGTGAACCCTATTTTGACTTGCTCGTTCACAACCGCGCGCATCGGTGGGCCACAGTAGACGACCTGTTGCCCCGTATGGAGCGAGATAACGTGGAACGCGCGGTGGTTGGGGGCTTTGCCTTCCGCGACCTGGGACTATGCCGGCTTTGCAACGACTACATTATCGACTGCGTGAAAAAGCACCCTGACAAACTGGAGGGCATGTGCCTCGTCCCGCCCCTGGCCCGCGGAGCCGGCGAGGAGCTTCTTCGCTGCGCGGAGGCGGGACTAGTTGGGGTAGGCGAGTTGTTCCCTGAGGGGCAGGGGGTGGACCTGTCGGACATCTCCCAGACCTGGCGACTGGCCGGGGTCGCCCATGAGGCGCGCCTGTTTCTCTTATGGCACACGGCGGAGCCCGTGGGGCACGAGTACGCCGGCAAGGGCAACGTGGGACCCAAGGAAGCCGCGGCCTTCTGTATGCATCACCCCGAGGTGAGGGTTGTCTTTGCCCATTTTGGGGGAGGCTTGTGGCTCTACGAGCAGATGCCGGAGATGAGGCTCTATCTGTCAAACGCCCTGTACGACCTGGCGGCGTGGCCGTGGCTCTACGAGTCGCGCGTTCTGGCCGTAATTGAGGCCGCTGGGGCGGCGGGAAAGTTCCTTATGGGGACGGACTACCCGCTCTTGGGTTCCGCCCGTTACGAAAAAGCTCTGGCGGAGTCCGGTATCGGCCCGGAAATCGCCGAACAGATCAACAGGGGCAACGCGGCGGCCCTGCTCGCGAGCCTGAAATCCCCCGCGAACAAAGAACCCCCAGCTCCATAACGTTAAAAACGCTTCAAGGATGGCGAGTCCAGCTTGATATAACGTGGTATAAATTATGTGGATAAGATATTTAATATATCCCAAAATACAAGAAAGAAGGTGAAGTCCGCTACTGAAAAGCTTGCGAGCCTAAGCAAACAGCGCGTTAAGGTTCAGAAAGCCTATTACGAGGAAATGGATAGGGATGGACGAGGAAAACTCTGAACCACAATACAAGATATTTGTTTGCGCTAGGTTTTTCAGTAGCGGATGATGGGATGTCCAACGTTTACGCGCTGGTACTGGCGGGGGGCAGCGGCGTGCGCCTCTGGCCCAGGTCCCGTGAGGAGCTGCCCAAGCAGTTTTTATCCTTAGGTGAAGGGGGCACACTGCTGCAGGAGACCATGAGTCGCATGTTGCGCGTCCTGCCGCCAGAGCGCCTTTATGCCGTAGCGGGGGCCAAGTGGTCGGCTTTGGTCTCCTTCCAGGCTAGGGAGGCCGCGCCCGTCTCGGACGGGTTCCTCATCGAGGAACCGGCGGCTCGCAACACCGCGCCCGCGATCCTGCTAGGTTGTGAGACGCTGAGAGAGAAGGGCGCGTCCAACGACGACGTGGTCATCGTCGCGCCCAGCGACCACCTCGTGAAGGACGTGGCGCGGTTCGCCCAGGCGCTTCAAAGCGCGGTGGAAGCGGCCCACGCGGGCTTCATGGTCACGTTGGGCGTGTCGCCCACGCGGCCGGAGACGGGTTTCGGCTACATCCATTGCCCCTCGGCGCGCCAAAAAGCGGAGAATGGGTACTTTCAGGTCGAGCGCTTCGTGGAAAAACCCAGCTTGGAACTGGCTTTGCGGTACATGGAGAGCGGGGAGTATTTTTGGAACGGAGGTATCTTCGTCTTCACCCTGGGGACGCTGTATCGGGAGATGGAACAGGCATCGCCCGACCTTTATGAGGTGGCGCGTAAAGGTTGCGCCTCCTTCCTGAAGGACTTCGAGACCCTGCCGTCGATCTCCTTCGACTACGCCGTTATGGAGCGGGCAAGCCGCGTGGCCATGGTAAAGTTGGACGCGGGTTGGTCGGACGTGGGCTCGTGGGACACGCTTTACGAGGTCTTGGACAAAGACGACTCCAGCAACGCCATCCTCGGCGACGCCATTCTACGAGACAGCGAGGGGTGTTTGGTGGATTCCCGCTACCGGCTGACGGCCCTGGTGGACGCGAAAGACCTGATTGTCGTGGACTCCCCCGACGCGCTCTTCATTACGAAACGGGATACCTCGCAGAAGGTGCGCGGCGTTGTCGAGAAACTGAAAGCGGACGGTCGCAAGGAAGCCGTTCAGGCCCCGGAGAGCGCCCGGCCCTGGGGCGCTTACAGAATCCTCTGCGAGGAGGATCGCTTTAAAATCAAACGTATCGTCATCACCCCCGGCAGACGTCTGAGTTTACAGTACCACCACCACCGCAGCGAGCACTGGATCGTCGTCCGAGGCGCCGCTCTGGTGGAGATCGACGGGCAGGAGCGCTTCGTCCACGAGGGGGAAAGCGTCTTCATCCCCAAAAGCGCTCGTCACCGCCTGGGGAACCCTGGCAAGGTCGAACTGGAGATCGTGGAGATTCAGGGTGGGGAGTACCTGGGCGAGGACGACATCGTCCGCTTGGACGACGACTTCAAAAGAACTTGAGGGTTTTGAGGATTGGCGGCGCTCTCGCCCACGGGGGCGCTGGGAGGGAGGAAGCGTTGTTTCCCAAAACACGGTTGGGTGTGCTTGTCTCCGGACGGGGCAGCAACCTTCAGGCGATTTTGGACGCGATAAAGTCCGGGACCCTGGACGCCTCGGTGGAGGTAGTCGTCTCCGACAAGCCAGAAGCCCTGGCCCTTTCGCGGGTTAGCAAGGAAAGGGCGGTCACTGTGGAGCGCGCCCCCAGCGACTTTGAGGAGGCGGTCGCCTTGGAGTTGGAGAAGCGCCAGGTTGGGCTTGTGGTCCTCGCGGGGTTCATGAGGATTCTGAGCCCAGCGTTTGTGAGGCGCTTCGCGGGTCGGATCGTCAACATCCATCCTTCTCTGCTCCCCTCTTTTCCGGGGCTGCGCGCCCAAAGACAGGCTTTGGAGCATGGGGTTAAAATATCGGGCTGCACCGTTCACCTGGTGGACGAGAGCCTGGACGGCGGGCCCATCCTTGCCCAGGTCGCCGTCCCCGTCCTCCCCGGCGACACCGAGGAGACGTTGAGCGAGCGAATTTTAAAGGAAGAGCATCGATTATTGCCGAAAGCGATCGGAGAATTTGCCCGAACAAAAATACAAAAAATAATGGTTAGCGCTTAGGGAAACGCTGATTAAATGGGGAGGGGCCCGAGACCCCTAAGCGGGGTTTTGTTTGAGGGGTGGATCCCCCTAGTTGGCTCCTTTACGCTCAAAGTTTTTGCCGTTCGTTTTTTTGGTTATTTCCGCGCGTGATTCCCGTCGCGAAACACGCCCTGAAGTACCCACCGGTTTTTACCATCCATCAATGCGTGATGTTTTGAGTTATCGTTGTGTCTGCCCCGCGAGGCTTGGCAGCCATAGGGCGATGGGCTCCACGTAGGTAATAAGCAGAAGGGCGACGATGTTGGTCGCGATGAAGGGAAGCGCGGACCAGGAGATTTCCTCCAGGCTCAACTTCGCCCCTAGGCGCTGGTTGATGCCGCAGGAAACGAAGAGGTTGACCCCCAAGGGCGGGGTGCTCATGCCGATGGCGAGGTTGGTGATCATGACGATCCCCAGGTGCGCGGGGCTGATGCCCAAGGGAGTCGTGATCGGCAGCAGGATAGGGGTTAGGATGATCAACGCGGCGTTGGTCTCCATCACGCAGCCCGCCAGCAGCAGGATCACGTTGATCAGCATGAGTACCAGGAACTTACTGTGGGTCATAGAGAGAACAGCTTTGGCGATGGCGTCGGGGATGCGCTGGCTGGTCATGATCCAGCCGAACACCTGCGCCGTGCAGATGATCAGCATGATCATGGCGGTGGTCGTCCCAGCGTCCACTAAAACCTTGTGGATACCGCGCCAGTCCAGCTCCCGATACACGAAAAGCCCCACGAAAAGTCCATAGACCACGGCCACGCCCGCAGCCTCGGTGGGGGTGAAGACGCTTCCATAAATTCCGCCCAAAATGATGACCGGCATCAAGAGCGCCCAGAAGGAGTCCCCCAGAGCTTCCAGCAGCTCGCTCATAGAAAAGGCGTGTTTCTCGCCCCCATATCCCTTCTTTTTGGAAATTCGCCAAGCGGTGAACATCAGGCTCAACCCTACGATAACGCCAGGGCCGAAGCCCGACGTGAACAGGGTCTTGACCGAGATGGAGGCCATGATCGCGTAGGTGACCATGGGAATGCTGGGGGGGATGACGATCCCTATGGAGCCCGCCACTGACATAACCGCGGAAGCGAAATTGCGGTCGTAGCCGGCCTTTACCATATAGGGAATCATGATTCCGCCGATGGCCGCCACCGTAGCGGGTCCAGACCCAGAGATGGCGGCGAAGAACATGCAGGTGAGGATGCCCACCAAGGCCAGGCCGCCAGTGAAGCCGCCAACCAGCTTATTGGCCAGATGGATCAGCCGCCGGGATATTCCGCCGGAGTCCATCAGGGAGCCGGCGATCATAAAAAGGGGTATGGCCAACAGCGTAAAAGAGTCCGCCGCCGTGAACATCCGCTGGGGAACCACCGTCAGCGGTAGTCCGCTGCCGAAGTGAATGGCTATCATGGAGGCCCCCCCCAGAACAATGGCGATGGGCGCGCCGATCACCGCCAGTACCAGAAAGCTGATCCCCAACAAAAGGCCCATAGGTCATCCCTCCAAGTCAACAGCGTCTTTGTTGAGCGCTAACCGGGTGATCCCCTGGAAGTAGCGGACGATCATCAGCGCCGCGCCCGTGGGTAAGGCCGCGTAGGCCATCCATATGGGGACGCGCATGGCTGGGGAAAGCTGGTTATTGGCGATCTGAAGCCGCAATATGGACAAGGAATGGTACTCAATGAGCGCCCAAAAGAGAAGGCAAAGCGCCGACGCCACAATATCGACCGCCTTCCTCGCCTTTGGGGGAAGGAGCAGCGCGAAGGCCTCCACCCCCACATGAGAGGCTCTCTTGACCCCCTGACTGGCGCCGATCAGGGTGATCCACACCAGAAGGTAGCGGGCAAGTTCCTCCGACCAGGACAGGGACTGCCCCAACTGCCGAAAAACCACTTGAAGGAACACAATGACGACGATAGCCGCCATGAAAAACGCCAGTAGGTAGTTTTCCAGAGAGTTGAACACGCGCTTGGCCAGGTTCATTTTTTGAAGCCTTTGACCCGTTGAATCAGCTCCGCTGGAATTTTACCCGCGCCCGTGTACTGTTCGTAGACGGTTCGCACGGCCGCTATGAAGGGCGCTTTGTCCACCTCGTTGATCACCATGCCTTTCGCCTTCAGGTCCGTGATGAGGCGAAGGTTCATCTCATCCAGAAGCTGACGTTGGTAATCCCTGGTCTCCAGCAGGCAGTCCTTGAGGGCTTTTCGCAGGTCCGCCGGAAGGGAGTCGTGATAGGCCTTGGCCATCAGCACGGGGGACGGCGCGTAGAAGTGCTCGGTGAGAGAGAGGTACTTCTGCACCTCGTAGAACGCGGAGGTCTCCACGATAGCCAGAGGATTCTCTTGCGCGTCGATGGTCTTCTGCTGCAGGGCGGTGAACAGCTCCCCGAACGCCATGGGCGTGGGGTCGGCCTTCATGGCGCGGAAGCTATCCATATGGATGGGGTTCTCCATGGTGCGGATCTTCATCCCAGCCAGGTCTTCCGGCTTCGTGATCGGTTTCTTCGAGTTGGTGACGCTGCGGAAGCCGTTCTCGAAGTAACATAGTCCCACGATCCCCTGGGAACTCATCTTGTCCAGCATACTTTGCCCGATTTCGCTGTCCACGCAAGCCCTAGCGGTCTTCACGTCCGAGAAGACGAAGGGCAGGTCGAAGGCCAAAAAGTCGGAGGTGAAGCTGGCCAGAGGAGCGGTGGAAATCAGGGTCATTTCCAGCGCGCCAAGTTGCAGGCCCTCGACCATGTCTCGCTCGTTGCCCAACTGTGAGCTGTGGAACACCTCCACCACAACCCTGCCGTCGGTTCTCTTTTCCAACAGTTCTTTGAAGCGCTCCAGGCCCAGTTGGTAGGGGTGGGTGGGCGCGAGAACGTGCCCCACGCGGATGGTAAACTCGGCGGCCAGCGCCCTACCCACCGCTCCAGCCGTCAAAACCAGCGTCAACAGTACCCCCGCGAAAAACCGTTTTTTCATCACAACAACCTCCTTATGGCGATTCGCGTAATCATAATCATACGCGGAAAGAAGAGACCAAAAAACCGATATAAACGGCAAAAACTTTGCGCGTAAAAGAGCCAACGACTCTAAAAAGATGTGTGTATCTCCTACGGCAGCTTCTGAAGTGTCCCATCTTCACTGAACACCAAAGGGACGCCGCTTTCCATAACCTCCACGCGTCCGGTGGCCTTCGCCTCGTTCAGGAGGGCGTCGGTCACGTAAATTTCATCGACGCGCAACGTGTTCCGTATCCGCGCCAAGCGCAAGGTCTCCTTCCCCACGTGTCCGCAGGCAAAGAGCCCCATATCCACCACCTCCCTGTCGGTGGGAAGCGTCACGGGCGTGGCCCCGCGGCATAGAAAGCGGCTTGTGCGGACGTTTTCGTAGGTGACCTTCCAGTCCACCTTATCCGTCAGGCGACGGGGAACGAGGTCGGCCAGACCGACGCCCAGGGCGTTTCCATGGCTCTCCGGGGTCAGGTCAAACAGACAGATCACCTCCGTGTGTGGGGGCGAGTCCGGCTCGCCTCGAATGCCTGCGCGCCCAATGATGTTCGGGTCCATGCCCGTGCCGCTGATGTTCTTCCCCAGCCAGTCCACTAAAAGCACATGGGCGCTCTGGAAGGGAAGAGCGGGCGTCATGGCCTTGGAGATTTTCAGGAGTTCCGCGTCCACGCGCACAATATCCCGCGGCTTCACGGCTCGAAGGATCGACGTCTGGTCGTAGCCGTCCTCCACAATGGCCAGCGCCCCAAGTACCTTACCCATAGACTGGATAGTGTCCGCCATCCGCGGGACAAAGCTCCGAAGCCCGTCGGAGAGATAGCCATGGGCGACCAGGGCCTGAGCGTGCTTGCCCAAGCCAATGGAAAGCATCTTCGCTATGCCGCTCTCGTTGTCGCCATGAAAATCCGTGTGCGCTTTCACGCGGTTCACCACAAAAACCGCGTCCGCCCCGGCGGCGAGCTTGTCCATGTACAAAGGAAGCCCCTCATCACCAGGCAGGGTTCCCAGCTTCACCACGTCCATGGAAGAAAGGACAGGAACCCCCATCGCTTCTTCAGTGACGCCGTACTCGGCCAGCACGGCCTTCTGTCCCTCCGCCGTGGCGCCGCCATGACTGCCCATTGCCGGGATGATGAACGGTTTCGCTCCGTAGGAGGCAAGAGCTTCCACAACAGCTTTGACAATCCCCGCGATGTTGAAAATACCCCGGCTGCCGACGGTGACGGCCACGCTCATCCCGTCTCTCACGTCGGCGCGGAAAAGCTCCATCTCCTCCTTGACCATGCCCGGAATGTTGGGCACGGGCGCGTTCTTAAAGGCCACTTTCAGTCGAGTCAAAAGCACATCGGCGCCGCGCAAAATGTCACATCCTGTTCTTTTTTCAATCTTCCGGCTCCCAGCGGGTCAGGGCCCTCAAGGAAAGTCTAGGAGCGCTCCCAGGTAGTTTGCCGTCGCGACGGCCGCGTAGTTGCCAATGACGTAGCCCCAGACACCCACCAGCATAGCTGGCGCGGCTAAGTCGCCCCACCCCTTGGCGATGGCCATGGCCGCCGCCGTCGTGGGCCCTCCGACGGTCGCGTTGCAGGCGATGAGGAGTTCCTCCGGGGCAAGTCGGAACAAACTCCCCAGTCCTAGAGTCATCAACATGTTGACGAAGATGATGATCGCGGCGTAGGCAAAGAGCAGGGGACTCTCCCGCCAGATCACGGAAAATGACGCCGGAGCGCCGATGACGACAAAGAAAACATAGACGAAAAACGTTCCAATCTCGCGAGCTCCCCTAAGACCGCTGAAAAACTTCGGGAAAAGGGTCGCCGCAAAGAGCGTCACAGTCGTGATCATGAGGTACTTTTGTCCTAGAAAAATCCGGATAGGCTGGGGAAGGGGAGATTGAAACAAATATTCAGCTAGTTTCGCGCTGACAGTCACGATAAAAAGCGCGGCGGCCACGCTGCCCGCTATATCTGGAAGAGATATTTCCTTGCGCTCCCAAAGAGTGACTCGACTGCTTGAGGTTTTCCACGCCTTGGGACTCGCGCGGAAGAGCGTCGTCGGGATGAACATGAGGACGAGGAAATACAGCGCCATCAAGAAATTGTCCGCCACAACGCTGGCAGCCGCCAATTCGGAGGAAACCTTGAACACTTCCCTCATCGCCGCGAGGTTGATGCTGCCGCCAATGTAAGTGCCGCAGAACATGGCCGCGATCCCGCGCGCTTCAGGAATATGCCGCCACAAAAGGAACGTGGCGAGAAAAGTTCCCAAGACGGTACCGACGACCGCGACATGAAAAGCCGTAAACAACCTACCGCCCTCCTTCCAGATGCGCCGAAGGTCGGCGTCGAAAAGAAGCAGAGGGATAGAAAACGGGACGGCGTAGTCCCAAACGACCTCATAGACGGAAGCCTTGGGGGGGACTACGCCAAAGTTGGAGAAGAGCATAGCTCCCAATAGGGCGATCATACACCCTGTCAAGGTTGAAGCCCACTTGTATTTCTGTTCGAGCCAAACGCTGACGGCCGCCCACCCCGCTAAAAACGTCCAGAGCGTTAACGTATCGTCCGGCGCCACCCATGTTCCAGTGTTCATGCCGCCACAACCAGATTTGTTGGCAAGGCGGAAACTACTCTCCCCCGCAAATTAACCCTTGCTCGCTTTCACCATCCAGATAAACGAAGAAGTTTCCCTTGTAGACGCGGACGGCTGGATGCTGGCCCAGCTCGTAGTCCGCGCGGTCCAGCCAGCTCGAGGCGTAGACGTTGCCGCTCTGCCCCGCGAACACGGGTAGGTAAAGGATGTTGTCGGAGTCCATGTCCAGAAAGAAGTGCGACCCATAGGAGAGTTCAGGGTTGAAGTTGAACTGCGGCGCGCTGAGTTCCACCAGGCACCCGCAGTTGTAGATGTCGCCATATTGGATGGGAACGCCGATGGCCGGATTACGGCTTCCCCAGCGCCCTGGCCCGGCTAGGATGTAGTTCGTCCCTTTGAGGCGCTCGTTCAACGCGCCCACCGCGCGGGCCGCGCCGACTGGGTCCCACTCGCTCAAGTACTTCATGGGTTCCACGTAAATCAGGTAGGGGACATCTTCGAGCCGCCCGTTGCTGACCATGCGATCTCCTCGGAAGATCACCCTAGCCGGGGGCACGTTGGGAAGTTCCACGCGAGACATCTCGTGGAAGTGGGCCAACGGGCGGAGTTGCACCAGGCGGAAGTCCCGGCTGGTGGTGTCGTAGGTGAACTCCATGTCCACAGGCATACCCAGGCGGCTTTCCATCAGGGCAAGCAACTCGCGCACCAGGGTGAAAAGGTACGTCTGCCGCTTGTGGAAGTCGGGGAACGTCACCAGCGGGCGCGTGGCCGTCATGGCGGAGTAGGTGCTGTAGGAGAGAAGCATGTCGCTCTCCTCATCGTAAAACTCGATGTACTGGTCCAGGTCTTTGTGGCTCTGGGCGAAGGCGGGAAGCCAATCCCGGATGAACCCAGTACGGATTTCCCCCTCGTTTCGGTCGATGTAGTCGAAGTACTCCTGACTTGACCCCGCGATTCGTTCAGGGGAGTTTCCCGACGGACGCAGGGAGGGGTTGGTCAGGTAGAAGCTACGGGCCGCCCCCCTGTCCACCGCCCGCGTCCCGATGCCGAAACAGATGCACATCATGCCGTCCTCTTTCCGAATGCGCGGGGAAGGGCGGCGGAAGATGCGCGAAAAAAGCGTCCCCGCCAACTTGGGGTAGTAGATGTTGTGCCGATCCTTGCCCACCATGGACTCCACGATGACCGCCATGGACTCGTCGCGGTGCGCCTTGCCGTGCTTGGTTCTGTATTTCCGGGCGGAGGGGTTAAATGTGGAGACCCACACCGCGCGGAGACACTCCTCCAGCTTCGCCATACGCCACTCCATGCCGCGGATGTTGGCGGAAAAGAAGGAGTCGTATTTTCCCGCGAAGGCGAAGTCCACAGAGTCCTCCATCAGGGAGCTGGATCGGATGACCAAAGGAGGGTTTCCGATTGTCTCGAAATTGAGCAAGATACGCTCCAGGTCGGCCTTCAGAGCCTCGGAAAAGGGGGCGACCATGAGGCGCGCGCGGGCCTCGTCCCAGTCTTCCGCGTTATAGAGGTCCTCCAGATCGTTGGCGTGGAGGAAATCCTCAAAGACCTCGGTGGAGACCACGTGACTCAACAAGGGAAGGTCTACTTTTTCCCTGAGGCCAGATTCAAGTAGAATCGCGTGGGCGTAGGCCAACCCCTTGGCTTTTCCGCCGCACTTCCCAGCCCCTAGGAGCCAGCCCCGTTCTCGGTAATAGGCCTCGGCCTCGTAGCTCAGGAACCGCTCCATGGTCTCACCTCGCGGCGACGACGGGCGCGGGCGTACAGGAATGGGCGTAGTGGGCGCGCTCGGCCAGGGCGTCCAGGGCGTCGCTGTACCCCCACACGGAGACCACCAGGTCGCGGATAGAGAGCTTCCGGCGCTCCCGAAGCTCGTTCCAAAGCTGCGAGGGCAGGAACACCCACACGCGGAACAGGGCTCCACCGGAACTCCCGAAGTCCGAAAGCACCAGATAGCCCGCTTTGCTGAACAGCACCACGGGCAGGGCGCTTTGGGACACCATGCGTTGCAGGTCGTCCACGGAGAAGGAAAGAGCCTCCATCTCGGCCAGCTCCTTGCCGCCGGGCAGGGGCGTCAGGGAAAACCAAACCTTGGGCGCCTGGCCATGGGCGTCAAAAAGATCCCCCGCTGTCCTCAGCCAGGTTTTAACCCTAGCGACCGCCTCGAACTCCCCGCGGAACAGGGCGAAGCGCACCGCCCAGTAGGTCATGTTCAGGGTTCCATCCTTTTCAATGTGCCGCAGGAAAAGCGGCTCGTTCTGGATCAGGCCGTCTTCCCTAAAAACTGGGTGGTCTTTCAGCACGCCTCGTAAGATCAACACCGTCGGCAGGTGCTCACCGGGGGGTAGCATCTGAGAAAACAGGGTTGAACGCACCCGCGACACCACTTCCACCGACAGGGTGACCCGCGTGGATTCGTCGAGGGCGAGGGACTGGGGCCCATTTTCGTACAGAAAGACCTCCTGAGGTTCGCTTCCTGGCTTTCCCCAGATCCACCGCTCGTAGTTGCGCATGAAGCTGTGGCCCAAGAGATAGCGGTTGTACGGCAGGAGGAGCACGACCCCCGGCCCGGAAATCTCCGGTATGCCCTCGGGGCGCGCCGTGCGCGGCAGAGTGGCTATAGACCCGTTGGACATCAACTCAAAAATCAAACCGCTTCCCCCCATTTCAAAACATCAGAATAAAAGCCGCGATGATTTATTATTGTCAAATTTCATTTTTCATTGTCAGATCTACGAAAATCCTCGAACAACGCTTTAAAGCGTTTCTTGCCGTTTTCCCAAATCCCGCTCATTTTTGTCTGAACGAAACAAGGTTATCACAAACAAGACGCTTTTTCACACTTTGCGCCATAAAAATTTTAGGGTTTGTGACAAGAGGTAAGCCCAAACGTCAAAAACCAGGGAAAGATGGAGACACGGCGTTCACGTCTCCATCTTTCCCTGGCCCTTCAAATGGGATTGTTTACGCTGTTTCCCGTAGCGTTTCTGAAACTTTTTCCATGATTTGCACGGCGTTCGTGGCCGCGCCCTTGCGGAGCTGATCGCCGGATACCCACAGCACCAGGCCGTTCCGCCCTTCCTCCACGCTGTCGTCGCGGCGAACGCGTCCCACGTGGATCAGATCCTGGCCGGAGGCATAGAGCGGCATGGGGTACGAGCGTTCGGCGGGGTTGTCCAGCAGCTTGACGCCCGGCGCGTTCATCAGTATCTTCCGCG
This sequence comes from Synergistaceae bacterium, assembly GCA_031280635.1. Classification (GTDB taxonomy): domain Bacteria; phylum Synergistota; class Synergistia; order Synergistales; family Aminobacteriaceae; genus JAITGK01. Next base: position 9,510 of record JAITGK010000075.1, on the reverse strand, counting down.
CTTCGTCTGGGGAGAGAGGGCGCTCCGTCTCTATCGTCAGCGCCTCGGAGTGACTGCGCAGCACCGGCGCGCGCACGCAGGTGCAACTCACTCGCAGGTCAGGGGCGCGCAGAATTTTCCGCGACTCGTCGCGCATCTTCAGTTCTTCTTTCGTATTCGCGTCCTCGTCGAAGGCGTCAATGTGGGGGATCAGGTTGAAGGCGATGGGGTAGGGAAACACCGAAGCCACAGCCGTTGTTCCCCGCGCGTGGGCCTGCACCTGTCGCTCCAACTCCTCCAGCCCCGCCTTACCCGCGCCGCTCACGGCCTGGTAAGTGGATGCCACAAGACGCTTGAGCCCCGCCGCCCGGTGCAAAGGCGCCAAGGCCACCAGCGCGATGATTGTGGAACAGTTGGGGTTCGCGATGATTCCCTTGTGATGGGCGATGTCCTCCGGGTTCACCTCCGGCACGACCAGGGGAACCTCCGGGTCCATGCGGAAGGCGCTGGAGTTGTCGATGACGACGGCCCCGCCGCGCGCCGCCACGGGGGCCCACTCCCTGCTCACGTCGCCTTCCACGGCGAAAAGAGCCGTGTGAATACCCTCAAAGCTCGACGGTCCCACCGCCTCCACCGGCGTGGGACGCCCGCGCCACTCCATGGAACGCCCTCCCCGGGAGGCCAGAAGGCGAAGGCTGTTCACGGGGAATTTTCGCTCCTCCAAAATTTTCACCATCTCGACGCCGACCGCGCCGGTCGCGCCGAACACCGCCACGTCAAGCCCCGGCATGGCTAGACCCCCAGGCATTCTTTCATGTCGCTGTTGATCTGTGCCATAGAGTTGTCCGACGCCGCCACCAAGGGCAGGCGCAGGCGGTTGTCGCAGTAGCCCAGCCTGCTGACGGCGTACTTGACCGGCATGGGACTGGTCTCCATGAAGAGGTTTTTCATCAGGGGAAAGAGCTTCAGGTGCAGCTCGCGAGCCTCAGCCACGCGCCCGGCCAACGCGGCGCGCACCATGTCAGAAGTTTCCTTTGGCGCTACGTTGGACAGCACGGAAATAACCCCGTGCCCACCCGCGTTCACCAGATGAAACGCCTGGTCGTCGTTGCCGGAGAGGATCAGAAAATCAGCCCGGACGCGGCGGAGCTTGCGGATGGTCTCATCCACCTGAGCCTGATTGCCGGACGCCTCTTTGAGGGCCACGATGTTGCGCACCCCCGCCAGGCGCGCCACGGTGTCGGGCAGCAGGTTTACCCCCGTGCGCCCCGGCACGTTGTACAGGATCACGGGAACGCTGACGCTTTCGGCTACGGCCTTGAAGTGCCGAAAAAGCCCCTCCTGGGAGGGCTTGTTGTAGTAGGGCGTAACGACCAATACCCCGTCCGCCCCCAGCTCCTGCGCCTGACGGCTGCTTTGCGCCGCGTGAGGCGTGTTGTTTCCTCCCGTCCCAATGACCACCGGCACGCGTCCTTTCGCCCGCTCCATGGAGAAGCGAACGATCTCAGCCCGCTCGGTCTCCAAGACGGCGGGGCTTTCCCCAGTGGTGCCCAGTACCACTAAAAACTCCACCTTCTGGTCGATCTGCCAGTCGATCAGCCTCCCCAAGTTGTGGTAGTCGATTCCGTCCGCGCTGAACGGAGTGATCAGCGCTGTTCCCGTTCCCTTAAACATAAAAACTCCTCCTTAAATTTGTCCCGCTTTTGTTCTATCGCACTCACGCCCCACGCATTTCGGGCATGTAAAAAAACGCGCCCCCGCACTTACCGTGTAGGGACGCGCTTGACGCACGCGGTACCACCCTGCTTGAGGAAGCTTTCGCCTCCCCCGCTCAAGCCCGTAACGTGGACTAGGACGTGAACGTACTTTCAAGCGAAACACTTTTTCGGCGTCCACTTGTTTCCGCTCCAGCTCCTCGGGTTTTAGGCCTTCTTCGGCGCACCGGGGCGCCTCTCAGCCTCTGGGAGCCCCTCTCTGTCGATGTTTGGGCCGAACTACGGCGCCCCAGCTCATCGCCTTTGCCAATCGCATAGAGACATTATAGCAAATTTCGTATTCTTTCATATACATTTTTCACTTTAAACTTGCGCGAAACGTTTATAATTGTGATAATTGATCGCAAACGACCATGACGAAAATTTAGGGAGGTGCGTTACGGTGATTGAAATGCGAAACGCGTGCACGTTCGAAGTTGACGACCCCGAAGCGGCCGTGGACGAAGTTCTCGCGCGGCTCGGTGAGATACCCAAGAACTCGGTGGGTATCCTGACGTGTTATACCGAATACATCGACACGGGCGTCGTGGAAGAGCTTTGCAAACACCTGCCTTTCAACGTGTTGGGTTGCACGGTTCTCAGCTCCTCCACTGAGAGCGAGCACGGAGAGGAAATTTTGAGCCTTGCCGTGCTTTCAGGCGACGACGTGGAGTTTTCCGCCGTCAGCACAGCGCCTTTGGAGGGCGCCGACCCGGTGAAGATGAAAGATTCCATCGCGCAAGCCTACAACCAGGCCCGCAAGAAACTGAAGGGGGAGCCTGTGTTCGTTTTCGCCCTCCTACCCATCCTGACGGAGTTCGGCGGGGGGCAAATTCTGCAAGCCCTGGATTCGGTCGCTGGAGGCGTTCCCATCTATGGCGGGCTCTCCAACGACCAAACCCTGACCTTCGAAAAAAGCCGCGTCATCTGGAATGGGAGCAGTCACAAATCCATCGCGGCGCTCTTGCTGATACGCGGGAATGTCTCTCCGAAGTTTTACGTAACCTCCATCCCGGAGAAAAACATTCAGAAGCAAAAAGCCATCATCACCGACGCGGAGGGCTACTTACTCAAGAAGGTAAACGGCGTTCCCCTTCTGGAGTACTTGGCTAGCTTTGGCCTTGCCACGGAACAAGGCGTCGAAGCGCTGTCCTCCCTGCCACTTCTGGTAGATTACGGTGGGGGCACGAAGCCTGTGGCGCTGGGCATGTACTGGATGACGCCCGAGGGCTACGCCGTGTGCGGCGGCGAGATGCCGGTGGGCGCGACTTTGGCCATCGGATCCATCGACTACGATGGCATCCTTAGCACGGCGAAGACCACGCTGGAGAGCGTCCTACAAGAGAAGGGCGGCATCAGGGGGATACTTATGTTCCCCTGTCTTACCCGCAGCCACATGATCAGTCCGAACTCCGTGGACGAGGTTCGGCAAGTCATGAGAATGGTGGGGCGCGCCTCTTATCTCTTCTCCTATTCCGGCGGGGAGATCTGCCCTGTTTACGGCGAGAACGGCAAAATCTACAACCGTTTTCACAACTACACGTTTACGGCCTGTGTTTTTTAGCGCGACGGAGATGAAAAAATGGAACACTGGAAGTCCCTAATGACGATAGGCGCGGAGGAAGAGCTTCGCGCCCTAGTCGAAAGTCTGAAGTCGCGGGTGGAAACCCTGCAAAAAAGCGAAGTGAAGCTGAACCGTCAAATCCGGCGTATGCAGGAGACGATGGAACGCGAGAAGGCCATCGTCCAGGCAAAGGCGAACCTGGACGCCGCGCGCACCGCCGAGCAGGAGAAACAGGAAAAGTACATGAAGCTCCTGCTTGAAAACAGCCCGGATATCATTTTGCTTTTCGACAAGGACGGCCGGTTTTCCTACTGCACCGACGCTTTTCTCCACAAAGCGCGTATCGCCAGCTTCCAGGCGATCAACGGCAGGTTGTTCCAGGAGGTCTTCCGGCGCTTTGCTACCAGCGAGTGGGTGGATCGCTTTTTCGCTACGCTTCAAAAATCCATGGAGGAAAACACCGACATCTCCTTCGAGGAAAGCGTGAACTTCAGCGGCGGCAAAGAACCCCGCAAGTACGAGGTCCACTTCACGCCCATGAAGCACGAGACGGGCAGCATTGAGGGCGCCCTCATGTTGCTTCATGACATCACCGACCTGGAACTGGAGCGGGAAAACGCCGACAAAGCCCGAGCCGCCGCCGAGAGCGCCAGCGCGGCAAAGTCGGAGTTCCTCGCCAACATGAGTCATGAAATGCGCACGCCGATGAACGCCATCATTGGCATGACAAATATCGCGCGGGCCTCCGTTGACGCGCAGAAGAAGGACTACTGTCTGGGCAAGATCGACGAGGCCTCCAACCATCTGCTGGGGGTCATCAACGATATCTTGGACATGTCCAAGATAGAGGCGAACAAGTTCGACCTTTCCTATATCGAGTTCAACTTCGAGAAAATGTTGATGAAAATGGCAAACGTCATCAACTTTCGAGTGGACGAGAAAAAGCAGACATTTAACGTCAGGATTGATGGGGACATTCCGCCCACCATCATCTGCGACGAGCAGCGCCTCAGTCAGGTTGTGGCAAACCTTCTTTCCAACGCGGTGAAGTTCACTCCGGAAAACGGCGTCATCTGCCTGAGGGCCCGCAAGGTCTCCGAGGAAAACGACGACTGCCTTTTCCAGATCGAGGTGATCGACTCTGGCATCGGCGTCACGGAGGAGCAAAAGGCGCGTTTGTTCCGCTCCTTCGAGCAGGCCGACAGCAGTACGTCGCGCAAGTTTGGCGGCACGGGACTGGGTCTGGCGATCTCCAAGAAAATCGTGGAGATGATGAACGGGAGCATCTGGGTGGATTCGGAGCCAGGCAAGGGCTCCACCTTCGCGTTTCAGTTCCACGCGCTGCGAGGCGAATCGGCTCAGGAAAGCCTGCTGGCCCCTGGCGTCAAGTGGGACAACATGCGCGTGCTTCTAGTTGACGACTCGGAGGAGGTGCGGGAGTACTTCGCCAGCATCGCCGAGCGTATCGGTATCCGTTGCGACGTGGCCGCGAACGGCGACGAGGCCTGCCGCTTCATCGAGCAGGCGGGTCGCCCCTACGATGTTTACTTCGTGGACTGGAAGATGCCCGGCATGGACGGCATTGAGCTGTCCCGGCGCATTGGCGACTACGGCGCGTCCGACTCCGTCATCATCATGATCTCCGGCGCGGATTGGAACCTGGTCGAGAACGAGGCCCGAAACGCTGGGGTTGACAAGTTTCTCCAGAAGCCGCTTTTCGCCTCCTCTATCGCTGACTGCATCAACCAGTGCCTTGGCGTCAACGCCGCCCTTCCGGACCGGACTGGGCGTCAGAACGTTGAGGGGTGCTTTGCCGGCTATAGGATATTGCTGGTGGAAGACGTGGAGATCAACCGTGAGATACTGCTTTCGGTGATGGAACCCACGGCCCTGGAGATAACCTGCGCGGAGAACGGCGTCGCGGCCGTGGAGGCGTTCGCCGCCGCGCCAGAGGAGTATGACATGATCTTTATGGATGTGCAGATGCCAGAAATGGACGGCTACGAGGCCACGCGCTGCATTCGGGTGATGGAGTCGGAACAAGCGCGGAAGATACCCATCGTGGCGATGACGGCTAATGTGTTCCGTGAGGACGTTGAAAGATGCTTGGGCGCTGGGATGAATGACCACGTGGGCAAGCCGCTGGACTTTGACGACGTTATGGAAAAGCTGCGGAAATACCTCCCGGCGCATCACCGGAAACGCAAAGTGGCTTAAGGGAGCGCTGATTGTAGCGATCGACTCTTTTCCGCGCAAACTTCTTGCCGTTTATATTCGGTTTTTGGCCTCTTATTTCCGCATATGATTACGCAAAAAACCATAAATGGGGTTCTTAGGGGTCCGCGACCCCTAAGTCGGGGTTTGGGGCGAGGCCCCAAAGTGTTTGAGCCATGTTTTCTTTAAAGAAGTCTTTAGGTAAAAATATCACGAATGGACAGGTGAAGCGCAATGGATGACATGGACAGCAGGAAAGCGCCTAGGGGCGTGCGGGACATTCTTCCCGTCGAATCGTGGAAGTGGGCCTATGTTTTGAACACCGCGGCTGGCGTTATGACTCACTTTGGGTATTCGGAGATCCACCTGCCCGTGTTCGAGCATACGGAGCTTTTCACGCGGGGCGTGGGCGACGCCACGGACATCGTGGAAAAGGAGATGTACACCTTCACCGACCGGGGAGGCAGGAGTCTCACTCTTCGGCCAGAGGCCACGGCGGGCATGGTGCGCGCCTCTCTAGAGCACGGCCTTTGCGGCGATCTCTCTCGAGGGCAGAACGGCAAGCTCTGGTGCTGGGGACCAATGTTCCGTTACGAGCGTCCGCAGAAAGGGAGATATCGTCAGTTTTTCCAGATAGACGTGGAGTGTTTGGGTCTGCCCAGCCCTGTGGCCGACGTGGAGGTGATCGCCCTTTCCGCCGAGATGTTCCGCCGTCTGGGCCTTAAGAACCTGGAGGTGGTGGTGAACTCCGTGGGGTGCCCCAAGTGCCGCCCTCAGTACCGTGAGGCCTTGATCAGCCACTTTACATCGCGAAAGGAGGGACTTTGTGAGACCTGTCTTGGGCGGTTGGAGCGTAACCCACTGCGCGTGCTGGACTGCAAAAAGCCGGAGTGCAGCGCTATCGCCAACGACGCCCCTGCCGTTTACGGGCGCCTGTGCGAGGAGTGCGCCGGGCACTTCGAAGAAGTCAAAGCTGGACTGACGCGTCTGAACTTTCCTTACAGACTGGACAAGCGGTTGGTGCGAGGCTTGGACTACTACACCAAGACGGCCTACGAGATTTTGTCTGGCGACCTGGGCGCGCAGAACGCCGTCTGCGGCGGTGGGCGTTACGACAACCTGTCGGAGTCCATCGGGGGGCCTCCCATGGCTGGAGTGGGCTTTGCCGCGGGGATCGACCGTATTGTGATGGTCATGGAGCAGCAGGGCGTTTCCTTCGGGGAGAAACCCCGACCTCAGGTGTACGTGGTGGCCCAGGACGGCGCGGGCTCCTGCCCCGAAGCGCGGAACGCGGCCCAGGTCTTGACCCACAGACTCAGGACCAAAGGCATAGCGGCGGAGCAGGACGGGGGCGACGCCTCCCACGCGGCGCGGAGTTTCAAGGCTCAGATGAAGAGCGCGGGAAGCGTGGGCGCCACGTGGGCCTGCATCATCGGCCCCGAAGAGCTGGAGAAAAAACTCATCACCGTGAAAAACTTACAGACGGGAGAACAAGCTCCTGTTCCCTTCGAGGACGTGGAAAGTCACCTGGCATAGCCCAAAATCCTCAACAAGTGGAGGTTGTCTACTTACAGCGCGGACTTTACCGCCTTGACCGCGATCTGGGCTTTGGCGGCGGCTTCTTCCTCAGTCCAGCCCAGTTTTATTGAAATGGAGACGCAACGGGACATCCACCGATCGGAGGCGGAGAAGTCCGCCTTAGAGTAGTCGGGCATGGCCGTCAGCAGGGAGGACGCGACGGGGTTGGCGAAGTGACGTTCTTTGAAGTGTCGCCAGTTTCGAACGTAGTGCCAGTTGTTGTCGTACCAGTGGAACACGCCCTCCGCGCCGGCTTCTTTCAGCGCGCTGGCTGCGGCGCGGGCCCGACTCTCGTCCGGCATAAAAAAGCATAGGAACGTGCCACAGTCTCCTTCAGGGTCCGGCAGACGGCGGAAGGTGAGGTCAGGCAGTTCGGCCAGGGCGTCTTTAAAGTATTTTTTGCTTTGACGTGAGCGCGTCACGAAGCCGTCCAGTTTCGAGATCTGGGCGCAGCCAACGGCGGCATGTAACTCGGAGACGCGGTAGTTGTAGCCGGGAAACGGGTGCCCCTCCGCGCCCCGGTCGTCGTGGCCATGGTCGTGGCCGTGGTCGTGGTACATGTCAGCTCTTTTGTAGAGTTCCTCGTCGTTGGTCACCACCGCGCCGCCTTCACCGCAGGTCACTATCTTGTTGAAGTCGAAAGAATAACAACCAACATTGCCCAGCCCTCCTAGAAACGTTCCCTTGTAACTGGCCCCAAATGCCTGGCACACGTCTTCCACCAAGAACAGGCCCCGGCTCTCGCATATCTCCCTCAGCGCGTCCATGTCCGCCGCCACGCCGCACATGTGTACCGGCATGACCACCTTCGTGCGTGGGGTAATGGCCTTGAGCACGGCCTCCGGGGCCAGGCAGAGGGTGTCGTCCACGTCGGCCAAAATCGGGATGGCCCCCGCCGCCATAATCGACTCGAAGCTGGCGACGAAGGTAAACGTGGGCATGATGACCTCGTCGCCGCCGCCAACCCCCAGAGCCGCCAAAGCGGTTGTCAGAGCCGCCGTTCCGTCCGCCAACAGCAGGGCGTGTTTCACCCCGGCCCTCTCCCGGATAGCGTCTTCCATTTCTTTGGCCTTCCAGCGCCCAGCCCGGACGCCTTTAAAGCCGTAGCGCATCAGCACCCCTGTCTCCATTACCTCCGCGACCTCTTTGCGCTCCCTTTCGTCGAATAGCTCGTAACCTGGCATGTAAAAACCTCCTAAGTTCATGATTGAAACAGCTATTTTTTAACACTTTTTTCTTATAAAGGCAATCCTGCTATCTGTTACCAGGGCAGACGCAACTAGAACGGGTTGCGTAATCATGCGCGGAAAAAGAGACCAAAATCTAATATGAACGGCAAAAACTTTGCGCGGAAAAGAGTCAACGGCTCTACGGTGGCCGCAATGTAGTCCAGACGGCGGCGTTCAGCGCCTTGCCGACCCCCTCCAGCTCCTCACCGCTCAACGCTCCTGTCTGACCCAGGAGCGTTGAGCGGTGAGGAGCTGGCGTTGCGTTCCACCGGCAGGGTGATCAGGAAAATCAGCGCGCCCACGAACAGCAAAATGCCAATGTCCGTCGGGCTCTCACGCGGCTGTACCGGTCAAAGGTGGACTTCACGCTGTACCGCGCTCACGTCGCCGGAATCAACAAAAGCATCGTCCAATCGAAAAAATAATTCATTGTTGCGTCGCCTCCTGACGCAAAGGATAACAGGAAAATAGGAGAACGCAATAAGCAATTTGAGTTAGAGCCGTTGGCTCTTTTACGCGCAAAATTTTTGCCGTCTATATCCGGTTTTTGGTCTCTTCTTTCCGCGTATGATTACGCAAATCGCCATAATATACACCTTAAGGAAGCGCTGATTCTATCTTTTTTATAATTATGAATAATAATCACAGTACTCAAACCAGCCTTGAGCGTCTTGCGCGGTAACCGTTCTTAACGCTGCTCTAATTGCTTCAAAAAAACGCTTCTAGGGTGTGTCATCAATTAGGCAAAAAGGAAATGATGCGGTAAAGTATCCTAGATACTGTCGTCACGAGATGCCGACCCAAAGAGCGATGCATCTGATATGCACGGCGGCTAGAAATGATGAGGCGTTTTTTGCGTACCTTGTGGCAATCCCTCGCCAGCGTTTTAAATATAAAAAAGCGTTTTCAAGCAGATGTCTGAGTTTATATAAATATTCGGTATTTTTGTATAAATAATGATTTATCCAAACATCCGCGCCAATTTATTGATAGTGTTATTAACATGGAAACGCGCAAAAAGACTCATGGTCAAATCCACCATTTTTAACGACCTTGATACAATACACGTTCTTCCGGCGAAATCTACCAAACCAATGACGTTGCCTGAAATTATCGCGTTCAATACCATGAGTTTCCGCTTTTGTCTGAATTAGCATTTCCGCGGGGATAAGTTCCGCGCAGGCTTCCCAGT